>JBEIUI010000116.1:0-10565 GCA_040374425.1 Verrucomicrobiia bacterium
GACGCCCTCGTGCTCCAGATCGCCTGTCCCCGGCCGATCCGGTTCGTCGTTTTCGAGGAGTTTTATCGGATGCCCCTGCTTCACCCGGTGTTCCGGGCGGTGGGCGCGATTCCGATTGCGCCCAAACGCGCCAAGGAAGCCGTGCGGCTGGCGGCGGAGCTCATCGGCAAAGGGGAGGTGGTCTGTCTTTTTCCCGAGGGCGAACTCTCGCGCACTGGCATTTTGCTGCGGCTCAAGCGGGGGTATGAGCTCATCGCCCGGAGCGCCCAATGCCCCGTGGTGCCGGTCTGGCTCGACCAGCTCTGGGGATCCATCTTCTCGTTTGAAGGCGGCAAATACTTTTTCAAATGGCCCAAAAGCCTGCCGTATCCCGTGACCGTGGCGTTCGGGACGCCGATTTCCCATGAGTCGGCGGATATCGCCCGGCTCAGGGAACGGTTTCTGGAGCTGGGCGAGTTTTGTTTCCAGGCCCGGGAAAGTTTGCGCGGGCACCTGGGGGAGGCCTGTCTCAAGGGACTGCGCAAGCGGCAATGGAGCACGGCGTTGGTGGACGGGATGGATCACTCGACGATCACCCGGGGCACGCTCCTGGCCGCGGCCATCGCCCTGAGCCGCCGACTCGCCGCGGAATGCCCGCATCATCGGATCGCCATTGTGTTGCCTGCCGGCAAGGCGGCGGTGATCGCGAATCTGGCCGTGGTGCTCGCGGGCAAGGTGCCGGTGAACCTCAATTTCACCGCGGGCCGCGCCTCGCTGGAGGCGGCTGCGCGGATTGGCAACCTGCAGCACTGCCTGACGGCCGGCCCCCTCCTCAAGCGGCTCCCGGACTTTCCCTGGCCGCCCAACAGCCTGCTTCTGGAAAATCTCATGCCGCAGCTTAAACCCGCCGTTTTGGGCTGGCGGTTGGCGGTGGCGGTCACCCCGTCCTGGGTGCTGGCCCGGTTCCTGGGGATTCCGCGGGTGGGCGACCGGGACGAGGCCGTCCTGCTGTTCACCAGCGGCAGTTCGGGCGAACCCAAGGGCGTGGCGCTCACCCACCGCAACGTGCTGGGCAACGTGAGCCAGTTCGCCCTGATGCTGAACCTCAGCCGCCGCGACGCGCTCCTGGCCTGTCTCCCGTTTTTCCATAGCTTCGGCTGCACGGTGACCCTCTGGTATCCGCTCATCGAGGGGATGCGCGCGATCACGTATCCCAACCCGCTGGAGATCGCCAAAAACGCCGAGCTCATCGCCCGCTACGGGGTGACGCTGTTTTGTTCCACCCCGACTTTTCTGCGGGGTTACCTGCGCAAAGTGGAGCCGGCCCAGCTCGCCTCGCTCTCGCTGGTGGTGACCGGCGCAGAAAAACTTCCCAACGAGTTGGCCGAGGCTTTCCAGGAACGGTTCGGCAAGGAAGTGCTCCAGGGATACGGCCTCACGGAGACCTCGCCTGTCGTCAGCGTGAACCTGCCCGAACCCGCCGCCCCCAAGTCGGACGATCCGGAGCGGTATCCCGTCCAGCCCTCCAACCGCCGGGGTTCGGTGGGGAAACTCGCCCCCGGGATCGCCGCCCAGATCCGGGATCCGGACACCGGCGCGGCGCTTTCCCTGCATGAAACCGGGATGCTTTGGCTGCGCGGGCCGAACATTTTTGACGGGTATCTCGACGACGCGGAGCGTTCCGCGGAGGTGCTGATCGACGGCTGGTTTAAGACCGGAGATCTGGGGCGTTTTGACGAGGACGGCTTTCTTTATATTGAGGGGCGGCTGTCGCGGTTCTCGAAAATCGGGGGGGAAATGGTGCCGCACGAAACGATCGAGTCGAAGATTGTGGAGCTGCTGGAGCTCCCGCGCGATGAGCGTCTGATTGCCGTGGCGGGGATTCCCGATGAGGCCAAGGGCGAGGCGTTGGTGGTGCTGAGCACGCTGGAGATTGAGCCCGGGCTGCTCCGGGAAAAACTCGCGGCCGCCGGGTTCCCGAACCTGTGGATCCCGAAAAAGCTTCAGCGCATCGAGGTGATTCCGATCCTGGCGAGCGGCAAACTCGATCTCAAGAAGTGCAAAGACCTGGCGCTGGCGGCCGCGGGTTGAGCCGGGGGGGGGGAGGAGGTAGCCAACTCTCTCTGAGTGCGCGGCAGCCGAGAGGTAGCCCGGCGGGATGGGATTGGATGGGATTGTCCCCGTAGGGAACAGAGGACGTAGCCGGCGGTTGAGCGAAGCGACACCGCCGGAAAGCCGTCCCCCCCGGGGCGGCACCCCGGGCGGGGGGCCAGCTCGGGGAAGAAATCCTCTGCCACCCCTTTGCGGGGTGGGGTGTTTTTCGACCGCGTTCCGGTGGTGTCGCTTCGCTCGACCACCGGCTACTTTCTGCGATGCCTTCGGCATCCGAGCGAGTCCTTGGTGGGGGGGCCTTGCGGATTCTTAGATTGGTGAGCCCCCTGTTTGCGCAGGCTTGTCAGCGGGCCAAATTCCGCCATCGTCTGCCGCCGTATGAGAGCAATTTTGACGGCGTTTTTTGTTCTGGTTTGTGTGCTGGCGGGCAGCCTGCGGTCCGCCGCGGCGGTGGAGGCGCCCGGGCGCGAGTATGTGGTGATCAGCGGCGGGGTTTCGCTCTGGGCCTGGGAGAAGTTCAAGGCGCAGCCGCACGACAATTGGTGGATGAACTTTGTGCGGGCGGCCCGGCTGCGGATCGAGGAGATCCAGGGGCTCAACCCGGGGGCCCAGATCACGTGGCTGGTTTATCGGCCCTCGTATGTGAGCCGGAGCCGTCAGGATGGCCGGAATTTGTTGTCGCTCATCGAGTCCGTGCGGGATGCGTTCGGGGTGAAGCTGGTTTATTTCGACCGGCCGCAGCAGCTGATCGACTACCTCAACGCGGGGCAGCCGCGGAGCCTGGTGAAGATCGCGAACCTGGAGTATTTCGGGCACTCCAACAAAGCGTGCTGGATGTTTGATTATTCCAACCACATGGACAGCGCCTCCAAGGCGTGGCTGCACGAGGACGACCTGGGCAAGATCCAGCCGGGGATTTTCGCCGCGGACGCCTTTGTGAAAAGCTGGGGCTGCCACAGCGGCGAAAGCATGACCCGCAAGTTCAGGGCGGCCACGGGCGTGCCTATGATTGGCGCGAGGGGCAAGACCCAGTATCAGACCGAGGAACTGCCGATCATCTCCACGCCGGGCGGTGCTTGGACCCGGTAAAAAACCACCCGGGCCGGCTGCGGAAAGTTTCGCTTTGCAGTTGGCCGATTCCCCCTCTTCACTCTCCGCGCCGATGAAACTCGCCGAGCTCCAAGCCCTTTACGAACAACCTTTCTTTGACCTCATCCAGCAGGGGCGCAACGCCTATCTCGCTCATTGGAGCGGAGGCGAGGTCCAGCTCTGCACCCTGCTGAGTATCAAAACCGGCGGGTGCTCCGAGGACTGCGGGTATTGCGCCCAGAGTTCCCGGTACCAGACCGACGTCAAGGCGGGCAAACTCATGGAGACCGCGCAGATCCTCGAGGTCGCCCAGCGGGCCCGGGAAAACGGGTCCACCCGGTTTTGCATGGGCGCCGCCTGGAAAGGCGTGCGCGAGGGGGACGCCAAGTTTGAGCAGGTGCTCGGAACGATCCGCGAGGTGTCCAAGCTGGGCATGGAGGTGTGCGTGACACTCGGCCAGCTTTCGACGAACGAGGCGCGGAAGCTCAAGGACGCGGGGGTGACCGCTTACAACCACAACATCGACACGTCCCCCGAGTTTTATCCCGAGGTGGTCCGGACCCACACTTTTCAGGACCGGCTCAACACCATCGCCGCCGTGCAGGAGGCGGGGATGGACGTGTGCTGCGGGGGGATCCTGGGCATGGGCGAGTCCGTGACGGATCGTCTGCGGATGCTGGAGGTGTTGACCGGGTTCGATCCCGCCCCGGAAAGCGTGCCGATCAACTGTCTGATGGCGATGCCGGGCACGCCGATGGAATCGCAGCCGCCGGTGGATATTTTCGAGCTGGTCCGGCTCATCGCGGTGACCCGGATCGTGCTGCCCAAGGCCAAGGTGCGTCTGAGCGCGGGCCGGACCCGGCTTTCCAAGGAGGGGCAGGCCCTTTGTTTCTTTGCCGGAGCGAACTCGATTTTTTACGGGGATAAACTGCTGACGGCGGAAAACCCCGGGGTGGACGAGGATCGCTCGTTGTTGGAGGCGCTGGATTTGGTGCCGCAACAGCCGCGCGCGGCGTGTCTGGCCGGGGCGTTGTAGGCAGGGGGCGGGGTGGGGGTGATCGGCAGGACCCGGGGATTTCTGTCGGGGAATGCCGAGTGGCCTTCCCGATCCCCTCTCTTTGCAGGGCTCACGCATCTGAAAAAGGCGCAAGGGACCCGCGTGCAGGGGGCTCAGCTCAGGCCATCCTCGGAATGGTGGTTGTGGGCCAAAGGGCGAACCCATCACAGCCCGTGGCAGCGCGCCAAGGTAGGGCTCCAAAAAAGAGCGTTTTCCAGGATGTGAGGATGCGCCGGGTTTGGCTGTCGCTTGTCCTGCGTGGCGGGCTCTGATGCCGCAGGCATCCCGGGAATGAAGATGGTGGCCGAGCGCAGCGACACTACCGGGAGGCCGAGCCTCCCCCGATGCGCGGCACCCTTGGAGGGATGCCAGAGATCATGGGCTTGGTTGCATCTTCTGCCACCCCTCGGCGGGGTGGAGTTTCTGGGGGGAACCGCGTTCCGGAGGTGTCGCTCCACTCGACCCCCGGCTATCACCGCTGTTCCCTGCGGGAACAAGACCCTCCGCGCTGCTGCGCGCTCTGAGAATTGGTGCGTCCCTGTCCGCCTCCAAAAGGCTTTCACTGAGCCACATTCGGGACAGCCTCCGGCGACTCAATTTTAGATTCGTGAGCCCTGCCTCTCTTTGCGGTGTCCCGATTGCCAGCGGGCGAGGCCGGGTTATGTTCTTCCGGATGCAGGACGTTGGAAAAATCATGGTGTTGATCGGGCTGCTGCTTGCGGCTGCGGGCGGCTGGATCTGGAAAAGCGGAAGCCTGGGATGGCTGGGTAAGCTGGGCCGCCTCCCGGGGGACATCCTGATTCAGAAAGGAGAGAGCACGTTCTACTTCCCGGTGGCCACGTGTGTGCTGATCAGCGTTCTGCTCACGCTTCTGAGCTGGTTGCTGCGCCGTTGAGCCTCAACACCGAGGCTCAAGCGGACGCAGAGCGAGGCCGGGGGTCAAAGGCCCTGGTGTTCAGTGATACCCAAAAAGCTCTCCGCCGGGAGAGCCGCCCTGGGGTGAGTTGACGGGCTCGGCGTTTCATCGAGAACCGGGCTCGGGGCGGCTACGACGGCATTGGATGAGGGGCTCCGCCGTTCGCACCAGTAATAGAGCACGGGGAGCACCAGCAGGGTGAGGAGGGTGGAGCTGACGATGCCTCCGATCACCACCGTGGCGAGGGGGCGCTGCACTTCTGCGCCTGCACCGTTGGCCAGAGCCATGGGGACAAAGCCGAGGCTCGCCACCATGGCGGTCATGAGAACGGGGCGCAGACGGGTGAGGGACCCTTCGAGCACGGCCTCGCGCACTTCCCGGCCTTGCTCGCGCAAGTCGTTGAAGTAAGTCACCAGCACTAGGCCGTTAAGGACGGCCACCCCGCTCAGCGCGATGAAGCCCACCGCTGCGGTGATGCTGAAGGGCATGTCCCGCAGCCAGAGCGCCGCCACGCCTCCCGTCATGGCCAGCGGGATGCCCGAGTAAACGATCAAGGCCTGGCGGAGGCTGCCGAAGGCGAGAAAGATCAGGACGAAGATGAGGGCCAGGGCGGAGGGCACCACCACGGAGAGCCGGGTCCGGGCTTCCTGGAGGTTCTTAAACTGGCCGCCGAATGTGACCAGATAGTTTTCGGGAAACTTCACCTCTTCACGGATCCGCTGCTCAGCCTTCTGCACGTAGCCTTCCACGTCGCGGGTCTTGAGGTTGACCATGAGGGCGGCCCGGCGCTGTCCGTCATCGCGGGCAATGGGTTCGACCGTCTCGATGTTTTTGAAGCGGACGACTTGGCCGAGGCGCAGGAGCCCCGAGTCGCCCACCCGCAGGGGCAGCTTCATGATCTGCTCGTCATCGGCCCGGAGGTCCTCCGGCATCCGCACCACGATCTCGCGCCGGCGGTTGTTTTCGATGGCCGAACCCACCACCTCCCCGGCCAGCGCCGTCCCGACGGCGGCGTTGACTTCGGCCGCTTGCAGGCTGAAACGCTGGAGGGCTTCCCGGTTGACCTCGAGCTGGAGCTGCGGGGTGCGGCCCTCGGTCTCGTATTCCACTTGGGAAACACCCGGGGTGCTCTCCAGAATCTCCTTCACCTGCCCGGCCAGCTTCTCCAGCTGGTCGTAGTCATCCCCGAAAACCTTGACCGCGAGTTGGGCCTTGGTGCCCTCGAGCATCTCGTTGAAACGCATCTCGATGGGCTGGGCGAAGAGGATGTCGTAATCGGCGTCGATCTTCTTGAGCTCGGCTTCCATCTGCTCGCGCAGTTCGGCCTTGTTGGTGGGGCGCCCCGGGGTCTTCGGCCATTGCCCGACCGGCTTGTAGAACAGGTAAACGTCGCTCTCATTGACCGGCATGGGGTCGGAGGCGATGGCGCTGGTGCCGATCCGCGAGAAAATGCGGGTCAGCTCCGGAAACGCCTGGAGCAGACGTTTCTCCACATCCCGGTCGCTGCGGAGGGATTCCTCAAGGCTCATGCCCACCGGCTTGTAAAGCATGGCGGTGATGGAGCCCTCGTCGAGGGTGGGAACGAATTCCGCGCCGAGCCGCCCAAAGAGCCAGATGGACCCGGCAAAAAGAGCCATGGCCGCGAGAGCCACGGCCCAGCGCAGCTTGAGCGCCCAGGTCAGGGCCGGGGCGTAGACGCGTTTGATCCCGGCAACGGCCAGGTTGTCGCCCTCGTGAATGCGGCCGCGCAGGAGGAAGGAGCAGAGCACGGGCATGAGGGTGAGCGCGAGCAGCAGCGCCCCGGCCAGGGCCAGCATCACCGTGATGGCCATGGGATGGAACATTTTGCCCTCCACCCCCGACAAAGCGAGGATCGGCACGTAAACGATGGTGATGATGAGCACCCCGAAAAACATCGGCGCCCCGACCTGTTTGCTGGCCGAGAGCACCACCTGGGAGCGTTCCTCCGCGGTGAGCACCCGACCCAGCTTGTGCTGACGTTCCCCCAGCTGGCGGACGATGTTTTCCACGATGACCACCGCGCCGTCGATGATGAGGCCGAAGTCGACCGCCCCGAGGCTCATCAGGTTGCCGGAGACACCGCCCTTGAGCATGCCGGTGATGGCGAAAAGAAAGGAGAGAGGAATGGCCGTGGCCACGATCAGCGCGGCGCGCCAATTGCCCAGTAAACCGAGCAGAACAACCACCACCAGGACCGCGCCTTCGAAGAGATTCTTCTCCACCGTGTGGATGGTGCGGTCGATCAGCTCGGAGCGATCATATTGAATGGCGATTTCAACGCCCTCCGGCAGCTTTTGCTGGATCTCCGCGATCCGGGCCTTGACCCGTTGGCCCACTTCCCGGCTGTTCTCGCCCGCCAACATCAAAGTGGTGCCCATCACCGTTTCCTGCCCATCGACCGTGGCCGCCCCGGTGCGGAACTTCGTTCCGAACTTCACATCGGCCACATCCTTGACCAGGAGCGGGCGGACCGCTGCCCCAAACTTCACGGGCAGATTGGCGATCTGCTCGGGTGAAACCACCCGGCTCACTGCCCGGATGGTGAGCTGTTTGCCGCCCCTGCTGATGATTCCGCCTCCTGCATTCTCAACGTTCTTGGCGATCACGCTGGCCAGTTCGGAGAAGGTCAGGTTAGCCGCCTCCAGCGCCTCGGGCCTGGGCTGGATCACGTACTGTTTCTGATAACCCCCAGAGCCATTGATTTCGGCAATCCCCGGCACGGTGCGCAGCAGCGGCTTGATCGTGTATTCATGGATCTCGCTGAGCTCAATGAGCTGCTCGAGTTCTGTGGCTGGCTTCTGCTTGGCCTCGGGCTTGTATTGGACGTTGTAATACAGGATCTCCCCCAGGCCGGTGCTAATCGGCGCGAGCTTGGGCACGGTGCCCGGCGGCAGTTCTTCCAGTGCATTCTGCAGGCGCTCGGCGGTGAGCTGGCGGGCCCGAAAGATGTCCGTGCCATCGGCAAACTGCAGGGTGATCTGGGACAGGCCGAACTTGGTGAGCGAGCGCATTTCCTCCACCCCGGGCAGGCCGGCCAGCTCGATTTCGATTGGCCGGGTGACCAGCTTTTCGGATTCCTCGGCGGCCAGCGCCTGAACCTCCGTGTTGACCTGCACTTGCACGCCGGTGAGATCCGGCACGGCATCGATAGGCAGATTCAGGGCCGACCAGAGGCCGGCGCAGAGCAGGCCCACTGCAACCAGCAGCACCAGGGCGCGCTGCCTCATGGCGAACTCCAAAATTTTGTCGATCATTTGCGCGGGGTCTGGGGAGCTGGTTTGGGAGTGGCGGACGGTGCGCCGGAGAGCAGCTCCAGCTGCTGGCGGGCCTCGAGGGCTTCGCGCTGGGTGCTGAGCAGGCTTTCGAGGAAGTCGAGGTACTGCTTTTGCAGCTCGGTGTAGGTGGCGACGGGCAGTGCCCCGAGGCGGTAATTCTCATCGGCCTTGAGCGCGGCCTCGCGGAACCGGTCTGCCGTGTCCGCCGGCCACTTGGCCATTTGCTCAAGGTAGATCTCATAGGCCGCTCGGTGGCCGGCGATTTTGCGTTCCAACTCGCGCAGGGCCACGTTGAGAACCACCTCCGCCTGGATCTTCCGGGCTTTGGCCGTGTCGATGTTGCCTTGGTTGCGTTGAATCAGCGGCAGGGGCAGGCTCACCCCCAACCCAAACTGGGTCTGCCTGTTGTCTGCGACTTGCTTGCCGTAGAAAGGCGAGACGGTGACCGCAGGCCAGATCTCGTTCTCGGCCAGGTTCACCCGCAAGCCTTGCTGCTCGAGTTCCGCCACCCGAGTCCGCACCTCAAAGTTCTGATTCCGGGCCATGGTCATGAGGCTTTCCAAGCCGGGCAGGCTCTTGAGGGGAATGGCCTGGCGCACGATCACCACGGGGGCCGTCACAGAGAGGCCGCGCAGTTGGTTGAGTTCGAGTTGGGCTTTGTGCGCGGCGACCTGGGCTTCACTGGCCCGATGGCCAATGGTGAACGCGCTGGCTTCAATGATGCGCATCTCCAGCAGGGGCGCCACCCCGGCGGTCTCCCGCTGCACCAGCACCGCGAGCAAATCCTGAAAGCGCTGGGCCACTTCCCGGGTCGCCTGAGCCAGCTGCTGCGCAGCCATGAGTTCATATCCCAAAGCGCGGGCGCGCACTGCCAGAGCCGCTCGGAACTGCTCCAAACCCAGTTCAGCCAACTCGATTTGCCGGTTGGCGATCGCCTTGCGCAGGCCCTGCCGACCCGGGAACTCAAAGGTCTGCGACACCGAAACCGACCACACCGGGCCGTCGCCCAGATTGCTGCCGTTCAAGTCGCGCGCACTCACTCTGCCAAGGCTCGCGTTGATCTCGGGGTTGCTCCAGCTACCCGCCGTCCGCCGCCCGCCCTTGGCGGCCGAGATTTCTGCCTCGTAGAACTTGAGTTCGGGATGATTGGCGACGGTCTCAGCGACGAGCGTATCAAGGGCCACGGGTTTGGGTTCGGCCGCGGGTTCCGCGGCGCAGGCGCTCATCCAGGGCAGGAAGAAAAAGGCGGCCCCGCTGGCGGCGGTGCAAAGCGAATAGAGAAATTTCATGGGACGTAAAAACGGATGGAAAGAGGTAGGGGTGGAGGAGAGGACGGCTTCAAAGTGTTCCGATTTGCCCGCGTCAACCGGGCGGCGCAGAGCCGGTGTCCGGCGGCTCATAAGGCGCCCAAAAAGGGCGCAGGTGAAAAGGCGCAGGCGACCGGCCCGCGCTTAAATCAAAGACGGGCCTCGCACCGGGCGCGCCGTGAAACAAACCAATAGAAAACCGTGCGTACGCGCATCCAGAGACCGTCCCTCCTGCTCCGTGCCGACAGCGGGCTGTGAAGCCTCGCGCTCCAGCGCGGCGAAGACTTCCTGCAACACTCCCGAAAGGAGGGTGCCCTCCACGGGATCCGGCTCCTTTACCAGCTCCACACGCTCCCCGGTCAGTCCGCTCAGATCGTGGCGATGCTGCGCCGCATCCGGCGGAAGCAGGGGTTGCGAGCAGTTCTCGGATCCGGACAACGCAGAGGCATGCGTTGTCCATCCGGCTGTCGCCCCGCCATGCTCGAAAGCCACATGCGCGATGGCAGTGAGCCAGCCAAGCAACAGCAGCAGAGCAGTGAGGCGACGGGTGAACATCCGCGGCAGGCTTTGGCAGTCCTCCGCGCCAAAGTCAAGGTCGCCGGTGCCCGAAGTTCACTGGAAACCCGTTCGATGTGGAACTGCGCGCTGGCGCAAGGCCACCCGCCGCGCGGCACAACTCCGTTTTTTCGGAGGACGTTCCGTCGCCTTTATTGCCCGGAGCCCAAACCAAACGCCTCGTGAACCACGTTGGCGGCTTCGGCGATCTTGCTCTCGTCGATGATCACCGCGGTCTTGATCTCGCTCGTGGA
>JBEIUI010000187.1:0-3003 GCA_040374425.1 Verrucomicrobiia bacterium
AAAAAAAGGACCATACTCAACATCAACTCCGCCCCTGATTATCGGCCCAATTGGCGCGACATCGTAAACCGTGTCATCGAGGCGAAGAACACAACGGATGTTTGTGTAAATAGCCTGAACGCCTTCTACGCCTTCCGACGGACGGCAATGCAGCTAGGTTTTTACGTATGGCGGCACCGGGTCGGTGACAACTCTTGGATTCTGCGGCTGTCAGACAACCCCACAGCAAGTGACTCCAGCCCCCTACGCCGCGAATACGGACGAGGATATTCCACCTCGCACGGACGCTGGGTCCGAATGGCTGACGAACTCATGGAAGGAAAAACAGTCTCCCTCGAAAAACGCAGCGATGTGACCCTGATGCGCGTCAACCTTCGAAAATACTACCCCCCAGATAAGTTCCCCGCTCGCACCATGCGATTCAAGCAAGAGCAAGAAGGGGTAGGGCCATGGATCGTCTGGCTGGAACCGGCCTGATCTAGGAGCTCCATCAACCCACGTTATGACCGAAAGCGCGCAACTGAGCCTGATGATCGGCGACGGCACGGCGTTGCTCGCGGGCTTGGCGGAACGCTCCGAGCGGCTCCAGGGAATCCTCATTCACGCAGGATACCAGCGGCGCGGAGGGGTTTCCGCCGCTGGCCTGCGCCTTGTCTCTCAAGTTGCCCGGCGCGATCGGTTGCGCGACTGGCCGCGCACACAAACTTGGGCGGACTACGACGCCCTGATTGCCGCCGTCTCTGCAGCACTCCGCCCCGACCACCCATGAAACCGACTCTCCCGATCATTTTACTCACCGCTCTGGCCACCCCGTTTGCTCAAGCAGAACAGGATTTGGACACGGCTCTCGAAAAACTCGAAAAGCAAAGCGCCGCGCGCCCAGCAAACGAGCCTACCCAAGGAACTGCCATTCTCTCCCAAAGGCCGGGACCGCCCCCCTCTGCCCCATCCCCGGAGAACAATCCCGCGGCAGAACCTAAACCGCAGCCCCCTGCCGCATCCCCCCGCAGCAACGCTGGCAGCCCTTTGGTAGCGCCACCATCACCCCCCCCCTCTAAGCCTTTTACTCCACCCACCTCTTTTGCACCCCCGCCCGCTGAGACCAATGCAGGAACTGTGTGGGCGCTCGATCCGAGGCACTCCATCTCCGTGGAGCAGGTAGCCAAAGAAGGCTACGAGGTTACGAACCTCAGCGTTCAGAGGGTGCTCATCGCAGCGGGACTTCCAGCAGACGCGGACGAAAACACAAAACCGGCGTGGTCTCGACGCCTCCCCATCAGCATACCGATTTTCTTCCCATCTCGCACTCTCCGGCTCACCGCGGCCCAAGCCGAGAAAGCGCGCGCGGTGCTCAAGGGCCTGGAATCCCTCAAAGAACGCAGCAACCAACTTAAGAAGGAGTCGGAACGACTTTTATCGGAGTGGAATGCCATCGTCGCGGCAGGCACTCCAACGGCCGCTCTGAGCGCGGACTCTCCGTCTCTGCCAACCAACCAATCCAACACCGCAATCAACCGCGGGGAAGCCAAACAAGGTTTCGCCCCCGGTGAAGATGTCTCATTCAGCATCCGCTAGCCACCCATGCGCACATCCCTCCTCCTCCTCGCGGTCGCAACCGCTACTCGCCTTTCCGCTGCCGAATCCGCCACTCCACAAGACCAGAACGGCAAAGAAGATTCCGCTTTAAAGGTGAAGATCTTCGAGCAGGTTTCCCCAAAACCCATCGGCACGATCCCGGAGGGTTGGAAAATGGAGAAGCTCGCCGGTCACACCGTCAAGCAGCAGCCCGTGCCGCTGCCGAATGGCGACTCGACCGACATCTCCACTACAGCCTATACTCTCGTCCCAGAGGCAGGCCCCGGAATCCTCGTTTTTCGCGATCCGGGCTTCCTTCCCGAAAATGGGAACTCCCAGAAACGCACCATCGGAGCAATCCTAACGGAACACGCCGAGGCTCACGGGGCACTCGAAGCACGACTCTCAAACGTCATCTCCGAACTCAAAGAAGCGCTCCAATACAAGGCCGCATCAGAGCCCCCCAAACCGCCTGCCCGACGCAAAACCCCGCTCGCTCCATCCACCACCCCGAATGTCACACCCACACCCACACCCTGAGGAGTCCGCGGAGGATCCGCCAAAACTGCATCCCTTCGTCGAACCTCACAACCACACGCCCCCTCCTTACGCGGTAGCGAAGCCCAGATCATCGTGGCTCGGGCTCTTCGTGGCAGCGTTTTGCGGAGGCGGATTTGTGGCCCTGCTAGGCGCCGCCGCCCTCCTTGTTTCCAAGGCAGACCTCGAAACATTGAGAGGCAAATGGCTCTCCCTTATCCCGTCCTCATCTCCCGTTACACCCCCCCCACCCGCCACGCCCAACCTCCTCTCTGATTACCAGCAAAAGACAGACAGGCGGTTTCGCTCACTCGCAACCACACAAGCCAACTCGCTCGTTCGCATCAAAGACACCGAGGCCGAGGTGGCCGAGTTGCGCCGCAAGATGTCGGCTCTCGCACGCGAAAACGAGGACATCACCCTCCGCCTGGAAATGTTGAGCCGAGATTTCCGGCCGATCCCCGACATCGAGCCCGTCAACGAACTGACCACGCCTGTTCGCGGCCGGTAGGCCTTGCTTCACGCTCTCTTTGCGCTTATTCTCTAAGCAGTATGCTTTCATCGCACCCAAGCGCGACTGGCGACATCATTTCGCTTGAGCTGTCCAAATTAGCAGCCCGCCGCATCCGCGAACGACCAGAGATTGTTTCTTTTGGGTTGGATAGAATCGAAAAATGGGGGAATCGCAGGGGATACAGCGAGGGATGGGCTATGTCTCTTCATGAATGGAAAGACATTATTTTAACACACGACGCAGAAGGCATAGCAGCCATCCTCGAAATGGATACACAAGAAGGCCAGCGGCTTCGGTCATCTATGCCGTTTATTCAGCCTCCTTTTTTCACTGAGCAGGAAAGGCTAGAAATCATTGATCGAGCTTTCGCTAATCAA
>JBEIUI010000174.1:0-3644 GCA_040374425.1 Verrucomicrobiia bacterium
CACGAGATTGTGGCACCGCGTTCGGTCTATTCGGGGATCTTCGAATTCTCGGATCATGGTGATCAGATCCAGTCTCGGGGGCTTTTCCATTCCGAGCATCTCTCCGATCTGTCAGATTTTATGCGCCACTTCCGGGATTTTTAGATGCGTGAGCCCTGGTTTGGCCTGAAACTCCCATTGAGAAACACCCCGTGCCTGCGTTAAGGATACCGGGCTTATGGCCACGCCTTTTGAATACCAGGATCCTTTCCCCCTCGGCCCTGACTCCACGGAGTATTACCGCCTCGAAGAGGCCTCCCAAGGTGTCTCCCAGAGCCAGTTTGAGGGGAAGGAAATCCTCAAGATCAACCCGGAGTGCCTTTCGGCCCTGGCCAAAGTGGCATTTCACGACTGCTCGTTCATGCTCCGCACGGCGCATCTTCAGCAGGTGGCCGCCATTCTTGAGGATCCTGAAGCGAGCGACAACGACCGCTACGTGGCGCTCACGCTCCTGCGGAATGCGGAGGTGTCAGCCCGGGGGGTCTTGCCGTTCTGTCAGGATACGGGCACGGCCACGGTGGTGGGGAAAAAAGGGCAGCAGATCTGGACCGGGTTTGACGATGCCGATGCGCTTTCCCGGGGGATTTACGAATGCTACGCGGAGGAAAATCTTCGCTACTCACAAACGGCCCCGCTCACGATGTATGAGGAGAAAAACACGGGCACCAATCTGCCGGCTCAGATCGATCTCTTTGCCGCTCCGGGCGCGGAATACCGTTTCCTCTTCGTAGCCAAGGGCGGTGGTTCAGCCAACAAGACGGCTCTTTTTCAGGAAACCAAGGCGCTGCTCAACCCGAAGAGCTTGATGCAGTTTCTCGTGGAAAAAATGAGGTCGCTGGGGACCGCGGCATGTCCCCCGTATCATATCGTTTTTGTCATCGGCGGCACGAGCGCCGAAGCTTGTCTCAAGACGGTCAAGCTGGCGTCCACCAAGTACCTCGACTCGCTCCCCACGCAAGGCAACGCCCTGGGCCAAGCCTTCCGCGACAGGGAATTGGAGGCCGCCGTCCTCCAAGCCGCTCAGCAACTGGGCATCGGCGCTCAGTTTGGCGGCAAATACTTCGCGCTCGACGTGCGGATCATCCGGCTGCCGCGCCACGGTGCGTCCTGCCCCGTGGGAATGGGGGTCTCCTGCTCCGCGGACCGCAACATCAAAGGAAAGATCAATAAAACGGGGGTCTGGCTTGAAAAACTCGAGTCGCATCCGGGCCGGTTCATCCCGGAAGCGCACCGGGAACCCCATGAGGGCGGGGTTGTCTCCATCGATTTAAACCGGCCAATGACCGAGATCCTCGCCGAGCTGAGCCGGCACCCGGTTTCGACCCGGCTTTCGCTCTCGGGCACCATCATCGTCGCGAGAGACATCGCGCATGCGAAGCTCCGGGAACGACTCGATGCCGGGCAAGGTTTGCCCGATTATTTCAAGGCGCATCCGGTCTACTACGCCGGCCCGGCCAAAACGCCGGAGGGCCTGCCCTCGGGTTCTTTCGGTCCAACGACAGCGGGCCGTATGGACAGCTACGTGGACCTCTTTCAGAGCCAGGGAGGATCGCTGGTGATGATCGCCAAGGGAAATCGCAGTGCGCAGGTCACCAAGGCGTGCAAAGCCCATGGAGGCTTCTACCTCGGCTCCATCGGCGGCCCGGCAGCCATTCTCGCTCAGGAGAACATCCGCAAAGTTGAGCTGCTCGAATACCCGGAGCTGGGGATGGAAGCGGTGTGGAAAATCGAGGTGCAAGATTTTCCCGCATTCATCTTGGTCGACGACAAGGGCAACGATTTCTTTGAGCTCATTGGCAAAGCAGGCTGCCAGGTCTGCGCACCGACCCCCGCGCAACCCCAGAAATAAGCCCCCGCCAACGGCCCATGAGTCACGGGGCCTCCGGCGCTAATGAAAAGCCTCCTCCACGATGGAGCCGTTTGGGTTTTCTTTGACCGAGGCCAAGTCTGAGGGACGGCCAGCTTGGCTCTGAACGCTTTTTCCAAAGGCGGCTGCCATCGCCCTCTCGAGATCCTCCATGTCCACGGGTTTTGTCAAATGCGCGGAGAACCCTGCCGCCAGGGACCGGCGGATGTCTAAATCCATGCCATAACCGCTGAGGGCGATGGCCCGGGTATGATCGCCCGCGGCTCTGAGATCGGTGAGAAAATCTTGGCCGCCCCCATCCGGCAAACCAAGGTCGCAGAGAATGAGATCGAATCCCCCACGCTCCATTTCGTCGCGCGCCCCACTCAAACATCCCACATCCACCACCGAGTGGCCTCGACGCCGGAGCAACCGTGCGAGGACACCCCGTGTCGGCTCGTGATCTTCCACTAGGAGGATTCTCCAACCGGATTGAAGGGCGTAGGGTGCATCCGGCGGGGCAAGAGCCAGCTCTGGAGGAACAAACAGCGACGCGGAAAGGGGCAGTTCGATGGTGAATGTGGTGCCCTGGCCCGGCCCAGCACTCTGCGCGGAGATTCTGCCGCTATGCCTTTCCACAACGGACTTGCTGATGGAAAGCCCCAAACCCAATCCCCCAAATCCATGCTCGGTTTTTTGGTCGGTGGCCGGGTTACCCTGAAAAAACGGTTCAAACGCCCGCATCACATCCCTCTCGCTCATTCCAATGCCGGTGTCGGAGATTTCCATCGACACTTTACCGGAGCGCGAAAGCGATCGCACCACAATCGCCCCGCCGTGCGGAGTGAATTTGACGGCGTTCCGGAGCACATTCCAAAAGACTTGTTGCAGATGGACCGGATCTCCCTGAACCAAAGTCTGTCGGGCGTTGAGTTCAAGGGTGAGCCGGATTTCTTTGGCCTCCCATTCCGCCTGGACCAATGACAGCGCTTTTTTTAGCGCCTCGTGCACATCGAGAGTTTCAATGCACAAACTCAGGCGCCCGGACTCGATCCGGCTCAAATCCAGAAGGTCATCGATGAGGCGCGCCTCCATCTCCGCGTTCTCGCGGATCTTCCTAAAATCGCCTCGCAGATCGTTCGAGATTTCCGCCGAATGCTCCCATTCGCTGGCGAGCATCAAAACGGGGTTGAGCGGGGTGCGCAATTCGTGGGAGAGCTTGGCTAGGAACTCATCCTTCGCGCGGTTGGCGGACTCCGCTGCGTCCCGTGCCCGGGCGATCTCTTGTTCCTCCCGTTTTCGAGCGGTGATGTCCAGGCAGAGCAAACCCACGCAGGGTTTCTGGGGATCCAAGCGTACGGGATAATAACTCGCTAACAAATGGCGAGCCCCCCCCGTGGACGCCGGATCCCGTTGGGTCAACTCGCTGTCCCGGACGGACTCCCCGTGGTCAATGACCCTGCGGCAGATGGGCTCTAGGGTGGACCAGAGCTCCGGGGCCATGTCTTTGAGGGAAGCTCCCAAGTGCGCATCCAACGGGCGGCCGTTGATTGCGGCCATCTCGGCGTTGAGCCGCAGAAACCGCAGGTCCGGGCTGATCAGCGCGATCCCGATCGGCGCATGGAGAAGCAGGGTCTCAAGTAATGCGAGCGATTGGGCCGAACTACGCTGAAGCTCCCGCAGGTTGCGCGCATGCCGGTCCAGCTCACGATACGCGTGACGTAAAGCCTCGTGAGCCCGTCTTTTTTCCATCCGCAAC
>JBEIUI010000007.1:0-50771 GCA_040374425.1 Verrucomicrobiia bacterium
GGCTGTCTTGGATCGGTTGCTCTCCACCCCGCCTCGCGGCGACGCAGTTACCGACCCATCACTGCCGCATACAGCCAACTCGGCAGACGGGACTTTCACCCGCTTGAGCACCGCATTCGCCGGCGCACACCTGTCACTCGGGCAAGTGGCATCTCAACGGCGTCTTCAACTCCCCGGCTCAGCCGCAACCCGGCGACCACGGGTACGACTGGTGGATGGCAACCCAGAACAACGCGGCGCCTTCGCACGAAAACCCCGCCAACTTTGTCCGCAACGGGCAGGTGCTCGGAGCCTTGCAGGGCTATTCCGCGCCGCTGGTTGTGGAGGAGGCGATTGGCTGGCTCAAAGAAAAACGCGACTCTTCAAAGCCTTTCTTCCTCACGGTGTGGACGCATGAGCCCCACTACCCGATTAAGTCCGACCCGGTATTCAAGGCGCTTTACCCGGGCCTCAGCGATGAATTGGAGCGCGAGCACCACGCCAATGTCACGCAGATGGATCACGCGTTTGGAAAACTCATGGACGCACTCGCAGAAATGGGACTCGCAGAGGAGACGTTTGTGTTTTTCACGTCCGACAACGGCCCCGAGGGGGACGGCGTAAAGACGCCGGGCCGCGGCTCCAGCGGCGGGTTGCGCGGCCGGAAACGGGACCTCCACGAAGGGGGGATCCGTGTTCCCGGCATCGCGCGGTGGCCGGGGAAAATCCCGGCAGGCGTCACGATGGACCAACCCGTTATCGGGAGCGATCTCCTGCCGACGATGCTCGCGGCTGCCGGTGTCCACTCCGAACGCCTCAAATCCCGGGTGCTGGACGGGGTGAACATTTTACCAATCCTCACGGGGAAAACCAAAGCCGTGGAACGCCCGCAACCTCTCTTCTGGCGTTTGCAGATGGCTCCCAACGCGAAAGTGGCGATGCGAGAGGGCGACTGGAAAATTCTCGCCGACGCCCAGCTCAGCCAGTTCGAACTCTACAACCTGGCGAGGGATCCGAAAGAAACCACCGATCTCCGAGGTGAGGAAGCCGATCTCTTCACAAAGATGCGAGCCCGACTCATCGCGCACAGTGCGGCGGTGGAAGCGGAAGGGCCCGACTGGTGGAAACGCCTCAGCCCGAGCGGAGGCACCCCGCTCCCGGCAAAAGGCGACAAGGCCGGGCACGCGAAAAAGGGCGCGGAATAACCCGGCCAAGATCGGGACAACGTCGCAGAAGGCATCGCAGAGGGAGTGCCGAAGCGCGGCCGCAAACGCGCCTGATTCCTAATGGCTGTGAATGAGCTGGCGGATTTGGGTGAGGGAGGACTCGAGGCCGTTGAGCGAACGCAATCTTCCCTGCTTATCCAAAAGCCAAACAGTCGGCAGCGCGTTGATCCCCAAACCCCTCACCACCGGGCTTTCCCAACCGCGCCCGTCGCACAGAATCGTCCATGCACGGGCTTGCTGGGTTTTCCACTGAGCCACCGCCTCCGGCGCCGAATCCAAACTCACCCCCACCATCCGCACCGCGCCCGGGGGCAACTGCGCCAGATCCCGTTTGAATGCTTCGATCGACTCCATGGAGGGAATCGACCATCGGGCAAAGAACACGAGCACCACGGGACTGCCTTTGAGCGAGGCGATTTCGAATTGCGTCCCCTCCACCGTCGCAGCGGAAAGCGCAATTGATTGGCCCAAAGAATCCACCCGCTTGAGGTCGTCGGCAATGCGCTCCTTCAACTCCGCATCCCTGGCTCCCGCCAAGGCCTCGGTCAGGAGTTTTTTCATGGTCTTAGGCTGCAGCTCGTAGAGTTTTGCCAGCTCCACAAGCACCGGCGCGATGCGCCGTTCCTCGGGATACTCGCGCTGGAATCGACGCACCGACTCCATGAGTTTATCGCGTTTTTCCGGAGTGGGCTTGCCCATGGTCCGCATCAGGAAGGTGACCTGTGAAAAAGCCACTTCCACCCGCTGCTCGGGCTTGGCGACGGCGCCAAGCTGCTCAAGGATCTGGCGGCCTTCCTCAACGGCTTTGGTATTGCCCTGAACGTCTCCGCGGATCTGCAGAAGACGCGACAGGCGCAGGCGCCCTTCAAATCCATGAGCGTCTTCGGGATGCTCTTTTAAAAAGAGCCGCAGGCTGCGTTCCTGCCGATCCAGCTGGTCCAACACCATTGCCCTCGCCTCCTGCGCCGTGCGCGGCTGATGGGCAGGCCCGGCATCCAGCGCCACGACCTCCGCCCAGTCCTGATCGGGGGAACCCGCCTGCAGAGGATGCACCGAGACCCACAGCAGGAGGGCTCCGGAAAACCAGGGGGAACAAAAGCGCGGCATCGACACAGACGGCAGAGTGGAAATGGTGCCCCGTCCGGGGGCTGAAATTCGTTCCGGCCGGGGCGAAAGCAAAACCTGTTTTTGAAAGGGAACCCTACGGTTTGGGAAGCTTTTCAAGCGCCTCGATAAACGCCTGTGGGCCTCCCTTCATATACCCCAATTTGCCGATCTGTTCCCCCGCGGCGTTGAACACCAAGACCGTGGGATAACCCATGATGCCGTACTTCTCAGCCAAGGCTTCATTCTTGGCTTTCTGCCGCTTGGCCTGCGGTTTTGTCTGCGGGAAATCCACCTCAACCAACACCAAGTTCTTCGCAGCGTATTCCTTGAACTCGGGTTGAGAAAACACCTCGCGGTCCAGCTTCACACACCAAGCGCACCAATCCGATCCGGTAAAGTCCACCAGCACCCTTTTTTTCTCCGACTTCGCCTTGGCGAGGCCGTCTTTAAAATCTTCGCTCCAACCGTCCTTCGCGAACAGCGTGGACCCGAGAGCCATCACAGCCAGAGTGAACACAACAGGGAATTTCATCATAGAATTTTGAGTTTAGCGGATTCGACGTGGGACTGCTCATTCTCATTCGTAAAATTTCTGTTCTCCGCGCGGGTCCCCCACTCACAAAAGGGCAGACGGCGCCAAGGAAGGGAATTTCAGGGCCGTTCCCGGGGCAGGATCCGGGTAAAAACAGGCCGATGGTCGCTGGCCTGCTCCCAGTCGGCGGACCGGTAGACCTCGGATTTATCACGTAAAACCTCCGGCAACAAACCCGGTGCCACCAACAGGTAATCAATCCGGGAATAGAGATCGGCCGCGCGCCAGTAATGCGTCCAGCGATCCCCCCAGCGATCCTTGGCACAGAGATCGGTGAGATAACCCGGACTGCCTCGGGGACCTTGGAGCTCTTGCAAGGCGGGCTCATTCTTGAGGGCGTTGAAGTCGCCGTAACACAGAAGATTGCAGGCAGGCTCCGCCTGCAGGATGCTTTCAACGTGTTTTCTCAAAAGCCGGGCCTCATGCCGGCGAATCAATGCTTCGCCCTCAGGCACCGGCAACTTGGATTTGAGATGCGCGCCCACGAGCCGGACCCGGTAATTCGTAGCCACCTGGAGGGTGATATCCAAAAAACCGCGTCGGACTTTTTCCGGGCGCCCGTTGAGCACATAAGCGACCTCGGGAAGCGATTGCCGCTCCACAATGGGGTAACGGCTCAGAAGTGCAAGATGCCGGGCCGAGTCCGGGCCCTGAACATATTCAAAGCTGGAATAACCCAGACCGGCCGCGTCCAGGCGCCGTTTAAAGTCATCAAACTGCTCCGGAGACCCCATTTCGCAGACTCCCAAAACATCCGGGTCAATCTCACGAATCACCCGAATCAGAATGGCGATTTGTTGTTCCGCCTTGGGTTTTACATGCGGGCCGGGCAGATCGCCCGGATCGCCCGCGCCGTAGTTCTCGAGGTTATAATGGCAAAACACGAGGGGTGCGCCCGCATCGCGCGGGGCCGCAGACTCCGTGGCCGGAGGCCAAAGGACCAAACCGGCCAAGAGCACCCGCAAAATTCGCAGCATCGCAAATGAAACGGGCTTCATGGGCAGCTGCGCGTCTTTCACTGCAAGTCTTTGTCCGAAAAAAGAAAAGGCCCGCCGTTGAAGGCGAGCCATTTCTCCGAAATTTTGGAGGGCCTCAAGGCTGACGGGCGGAGCGCACTTGGGGAATCGCCCCCCCTCAACACGCGAGCCAACCCATTAGCTTTGCGTGGGTTTAATCGGATTGCCGTGCTCGTCGTGGTCCAGAGGGTGGACATTCTGGGCAACTTCCTCCCTGTGACTGTCGTGGGCGCGGTTCTGGTCCAAATGCTTAGGGACCTCGGGCGGCACCGGACGCGTGACTTCGCGCTCAAACTCATCCTTGGCCTTGCTGAACTCGCGGACGGCTTGGCCCATGCCGCGGGCCAACTCAGGCAATTTTTTTGCTCCGAACAACAGCAGCACAATTCCCAAAATGATAACGAGATCCGGACCAGCAAGGTTGAAGAGGGAAGCTAGGGTGGTCATAAGGGTTTTGGTTTCAAGTAACACCCATCAGAGGAAGATGCAACGGGCATTATGGCAACCCACAAAGCCCCCCGTTCTTAGGCCTCTCCTGTGGTTGAAGCATCTCGCACCGCTAGGGCGCGAGCGCCGCGGCCACAGTCGGCCCGGGCAACCCCCAGGCCTGCCATTTCTCCACGTATTGGTCGCGCGGGAGCAGTACGTAGTGGGGCTTTTTGTCCGGACGCAACCAGCGGATCAGCGCCACCAAATCCGCCTCCGCCATAGTGGTGCAACCCGCGCTGGGTTTGTCGGCCCCGCGACGGATATGAAAAAAGATGGCGCTGCCGGCACCCGACACGGGCGGATCGGAGTTGTGCCGAATTTCCACCAGCCACCGGTAAGCGAAATCATTGAGGCGCATGCGCTGTTTCTCAAACCAAGCAGGAGCCCGGGCCGGATCCGGAATTCTCACATGCCGGTTGTAATCGGGCGACTGGACGTCATCGACCCATGCGTCCACCGCGGTCACGGTGTGGAAGGGGTAATCGGCGCCCGAGGGCAGTTGCCGGTCATAGGTGTAGATGGTGCCCAAGGCGAACACGCCGGCGGGTGAACGCCCGTCCCGTTCCGCCTTGCTGCGCCCCAGCTCCTGCTGGCCCATAGAACCGCGGCCCCAGGCGAGCCCGTTCCTGCCGTAGATCACGGCAAACGGCTCCGCGACAGGCCTCCACCCGGCGCCTTCCCGCTCAAAACATTGGAGCCGCCCCCGGGTTGCATCCCAGGACGGCGCCACACTCACGATCAGTTGCCGGACACCGGCGGGCAGGCCTTGGGCTTGGGCGTTGGCCGCAAAAATCAGAAGCCCCAGAACCCCGGACTTGAAAACCAGGCGGGTTGTTTTGATTTTGTCTGAATTGAAAACCCTCCAGCGACTCGGTGCGATTCTCTTCATTCTCGGAGCGGTGTTTCTCGTTTACTGGCCAGCCCAGCGCAACGGTTTTGTCTGGGACGACACGGCCCTGGTTTTCCGCGACCCATTGATCCGCAGTTGGCGGCTCATCCCCGAAGCCTTCCGGCATTTTCTGTTCTTGGACGCCACCGGCTCGGACTTCTACCGTCCGCTGCAACGGCTTACGTTTCTTGGGGACTACGCCGCCTGGGGGCTCAACCCGAGGGGCTACCATCTCACCAATATCTACCTGCATCTGGCGGCGGCAGTTGCCCTGTATTTTCTGGCAGCCACCGTGCTCCCGCCCCGGCGTCGCTCCCTTTACGCCCTGGCATTGGCCGCACTCTGGGCGGTGCATCCCATGCATACCTCCGCTGTGACCTACGTCGCCGGTCGCGCGGATCCTCTCGCTGCATTTTTCGGGTTCTCCGCGCTGGCGCTCGCTTGCCGCACCCTGCGAACTCCCGCCCCCGCCCGCCGGGCCTTGCTGGAATGGGCCAGCGCGTTGGGTTTCCTTGGAGCGTTGCTTTCCAAGGAAAGCGGTTTTTTCGCGCTGGCCCTCTGGGTAGGCGTTCTCGTCGCGAAACAAACACCCCGGAAAACCTGGATCCGCTGGGCCATCCTGGGCACCGCCGTCCTCGCCGTCTACGGCACCCTGCGGGTGGGCGCGCAAAAACTCGCGCCTCCCGACCGCCGGGAACTGGCGGCGGAATCCCGATGTGTTCTGGCGGCGCGCGCGTGGGCCGAGTCCCTGCGGGTTTTCACATGGCCCAATGAGTTGCACATGGAACGCACCGTGGCCATGCCGACGGATCCCAATCCCGTTGAAATGCAATCGCTCCGCGCGAAAACCCTCCTGGGCTTGGCCTTGGCAGGTGCGTTCTTGGCCTGGGCGGCCTGGGGCTGGCGCAACCGACGGCAATCGGCTTTAGCCCTGGGCGCAATGGCGGCAACCTTTCTGCCCTGCAGCAACCTCCTCCGCTTAAACGCCACGTTCGCAGAACACTGGTTCTACATACCCAGCGCTTTTCTACTCATGGCGGCCGCGGCATCCTGGGATCCCCTTTTTCTGCGCCTGGGAAAAAAATGGGAAATTTCGGCCGCGCTCCTACTGGCGGGTTGGGGCGTTTTCATTGGGGCAACCACGCATGCCCAACAAATCTACTGGCTGAATCCGCACACGTTTCTCACCAAAACCCTGGAGCGCGGAGGCCGAACCGCCCGGGTCCATGTGAACTTGGGCAACCTTGAAATTGCCGAGAAACGGCTGGACCAGGCTGCTACGGAATTTGACAGGGCATTGGAACTGGAGCCCGGGCTTCCGTTTGCGCTGATGGGGCTTGCCTATGTGGAAGCACGCCGCGGCAACATTGCCGAGGCCGGGGCGCTGCTTGAAAAAGCGGGGCGCGATCCCTTTTTCAAACCCGACTGCCTGGTTCTGGAGGCGGCCGTGGCAGCCCCGCGCTCCTCGGCCCATGCGCTGGAGCTCCTGGAGAGGGCGGCGGCGCTGGCTCCGGACCGCTGGCCGATCCGCCGCCGCTACCTGGAGGCCCTTGAAAAGAGCGGTCAACGCGAGAGATCCATCCGCCGGGTGCGAGTGGAACTCGAGGCCGAGCCGTTTCGAGCGGAAACCTGGAGCTGGCTTGGGGACATGCTGGCCAACACGCAGCAAACCAAGGAGGCATTGGCCGCGTTCCAGCGTGCGACGGAGCTCGACGTGCATGACACAGAATCCCGGGCCCGGATCGGCATCATTCGGAGCATCCAGCGGCAGGCGGCGGGGAATCCCTAAGGTTAAAGACAGAAGCGCGGCGCTGGACTCTGCGTTGCCGGCACAGATATTGGTGGAATTGCCAACCCATGACACCCAAACCAGACAGCGCCCTTCTCATTGTCGGCCATGGCTCGACGGTGAACCCCGATTCGAGTGCCCCTAACTTGGAGAGGGCCGACGAGATCGCCCTCAGAGAGCTCTTTGGCGAGGTGCACTGCGTGTTTTGGAAAGAGGAACCCAGCATGCGTCAGGTCCTCCACTTGATCGACCGGGACGACATCTACGTGGTGCCCAATTTCATCAGTGAAGGCTATTTCACCCGCACCGTGATTCCTCGTGAACTGGAGCTCACGGGGCCGGTCACTCAGCGCGCCGGACGCACCTTCAAATACTGCGAACCCGTGGGTAACCACGCCCGGATGACCGAACTGCTGATGCGCCGGGCCGCGGAAGTGGCCCCTGGAGTGCCCCCCTCGGAGACCACGCTCTTCATTGTTGGGCACGGCACGAACCTCAACGACAACTCGGCAGCCGCTGCCAAACGCGAGGTGGAGAGGATTGGGCAAATTGGGGGCTACGCCGAAGTGCTCACCAGTTACATGGAGGAGGAGCCGCTCATCTCCAAGTGGGACCAATGGGCCACGCAACCCAACGTCGTGGTGGTCCCCTTCTTCATCTCGGACGGACTCCACAGCTACCAAGACATCCCCGTGCTTCTGGGGATTGAACAGGAAATCACCGAGGCCGCCAGTCAACGCAGTGTGTTCCGGAACAACCCCTACCGTCTCCGAGGACGCACCCTTTACTACTCCAGCGCCATCGGCACCGAACCCCTCTTCGCGGAAGTCATCCTCGACCAAGTTGCCGCATTTGATCAAACCCACCCGGCATGAAACGCAACCTCAACGCAGCCCTGGACGCCTGGCTTCAGCAGGGCTTTCGTCAGATCGGCCAGATCGTGATTCATCCGAATGAGAACGGATACATGCTCACCCACGAGGCGGACACGGAACGCACAGACTTAACCCTTTACACCCGGGCAACCGACGCGCGCGCGCTGTCGACGCTGGATGAACACGGCGTTTTTCGCCCCCTCAAAACCGCCCCCACCCTCAAGCGCGGCTGGAAACTCTTTCTCCCTGATTTGGCACAACTCCGGCTAGCCGTGGATGCGTTTTATCCCGCCATGCTCGGCAGTTTTTTTAGTTATCAAACCGGCCAACTCCCCGCAGTCCCATTGAGGGAAACCCTCAACCGGCAGAGCGGCATGTACGCGGTCACAAAGAAACTCACCGACACGCAGGCCAACGCACTGGTGGGGGAATCCTGCAACTCGCAGAGCGGCTGCCTTAAACTCCTCCTTTGGAAAATCTCGGAGGAGACCCCCATCACCTCCCTGCCACCCTCCGAGCTCGACCCCGCTCAATACCCGCAGTCAGAGCGCGGCATTCCTTTGTTGTGCGCAGAAGCCTGCAACCTCCTCGTGGCCAAAGCCCGCGAGGTAGTCAAAAAATCGGCGTCCCCGGGATGATCTTGAAGGCCCGCGCGGTGGTGACGATGGACTCCGCGCCCATCGCCAACGGAGCGCTTTCTATTCGAGAAAACCAGATTCTGGCCGTCGGCTCGCTGGAAGCGGTCACGGCGCTGGATCCCGGGCCGGTGCAAGACCTGGGTGACCAGGTGCTCCTACCGGGGCTCATCAACGCGCACTGTCATCTCGACTACACGATGATGCGGAACGCCATTGCGCCGCCAAAAAACTTCACGGCTTGGGTCCAGCGCATCAACGCCATCAAACGCAGCCTGGACTCTGAGGACTACCTCAGGGCGATCGAACAGGGTTTCGCGCAGCTCACCAAATGGGGCACCACCAGCGTGTGCAACATCGAAGCGTTCCCGGAACTCATGCCCCGCATGCCCGTGGAACCCATCCGCACCTGGTGGTTCTACGAGATGATTGATGTGCGCCACCGGATCACCACCGACGATGTGGTTGCCGGCGCTCTCCTCTTTTTCGAACACCGCGCATCCTGCCTCGGCGGCTTTGGGCTGAGCCCGCACGCGCCATACACCGCCTCCCAATCCCTTTACAAGCTGGCAAACGATTGCGCTGCGGCGATGACCATGCCGCTCACAACGCACCTGGCGGAGTCCTGCGACGAGTTCGCCATGTTCCGCCGGGGCGCGGGGCCCCTGCATGATCTGCTCAAGTCCCTGCTACGCCCCATGGAAGACTGCGGCGCGATGACCCCCTTCGAACTCCTCTGGAAAAGCGGGTCGATCAATGCGAGATGGATCCTCGCCCACATGAACGAGCTCACCGAAGAAGACTTTGCGCTCCTCGCCAGCCTGCCGCCCGGAGGCGCCCCGCACATTGTGCACTGCCCCGGGAGCCACCGCTATTTCGGCCACGCCCCCTTCCCGTTCCGCCGCCTCCATGACCTCGGCGTGAACCTCTGCGTGGGAACCGACAGCCTGGCGAGCACCGATTCCCTAAGCCTGCTGGGTGAACTGCGGCGGCTTCGCCTGGCCGAACCCTGGCTGTCCTGCGAAGACCTGCTGCGTTGTGTCACGGTCCATCCCGCCCGCGCCCTCCAACGCGAGGGAATGCTCGGCCAGATCAAAATAGGCGCGCTGGCGGACCTCATCGCCCTACCGTTCCACGGCCCTATTGAAGCGGTTTACGAGGAAATCGTAGCGTTTAAGAATTCCATTCCCTGGATGATGATCGATGGCAAAGCCGTTCTATAAAACTTTATGGGGCTTGGCCGGAGCGGGCATGCTTGGACTGGCCGCCGACGCCGTGGCCGCCTCCAAAAAGCGGGCAACCGCCCCCTCCCCTGCGTCTCCGGCAGCAGCCCAATCCAAGGACGCCCCCGCCGGGAACAACCCGCCCGGCGACGCGCTGGGGCTCCATGCTCGAGGCGCCATCGTCATTGACGCGCACAGCGGCCAGACGCTCTACGAAAAGAACGCGGATACCCCGCAATTCCCTGCCAGCACCACCAAGGTAATGACGGCTCTGCTGGTGATCGAATCCGGGAACCTGGACCAAGAGGTGGAGATCACGCTCGAGGACAGTAAAGTGAGCGAGAGCAGCTTGGAAATCAAACCCGGGGACCGATTCAGCCGCCAGCAAATGCTCTACGGACTGATGCTCAAGAGCGCCAACGATGTTGCCCACGCGCTCGGTCGGGACAACGCGGGGAGCGTCAAGGCGTTTGCGGAAAAAATGACAATCCGCGCTCGGGAACTCGGCGCCACGTCCACCCGGTTCGTCAATCCTCACGGGCTGCATCATATCGAGCACTACACGACCCCCCGGGACCTCGCCCTCATTACGCGCTGCGCCATGCAGCAGCCTCTTTTCCGGCGGATCGCCGCCACACGCAAACACCCCTGGGTCACCACCACACAGGTCCGCGAACTCAGCAACCACAACCGGCTCCTGGCTCGGTTTCCAGGATGCACCGGCGTCAAAACAGGCTACACCAATCCCGCCCAACAGGTGCTCGTCAGCGCCGCGCTCCGAGACACACGCGAGGTGATTTCCGTGGTCATGCACACCGATAAACCGGGGATCTGGGACGACAGCATCCAACTTCTGACATTCGGCCTCGAAAACGAGCCCGCCACAACAGAAGCCCCGACCTCGTCGCCATAACCTCGAGGCCCCGCGAAAAACAGGCGCGTCCTGCCTCTCTGCCCGCCTCGGCGGAACCCGCCGGGGAGCCAAAATGTCCACCCGAAATCCGGGTGTCACCGGATCCGCTTTTCACGAGCCACAGTGCCGGGACTCAGCCCTAGGGATTCGTGGACGCGACACGCCTCCTAACGAATTTGAGAAACATTTCCTACATTTTCCCTCGACATAAGGCAGGGTCGGCTCTCAGTTTTGCAACAATCTCAGTTCCGCGAATCCACCCCTCACTCCCTTCCTCATGGCCCGCATTCTCATCATCGACGACGATCCCGCAATGGTCTCCGTCATCTCGGATATCTGCCAAGAACGTGGCCATCAAACCGTAGCCTGTAATTCAGGCCAGAAAGCCATCGAGAATCTGGTGAACCATGCCCCGCAGCTGGTCATCTCCGATCTGAAAATGGACAAGGTCGGCGGACTCGACATTCTGCGCGAGTGCCGGGAACTGCTGCCGCAAACTCCGGTGATTCTGATCACGGCCTACGCCAAGGTGGAGAGCGCCCTCGAAGCCATGAAACTGGGCGCTTACGATTACATCACCAAGCCGTTCAAGGTGGATGAGCTCCAGCTCACCATCCAAAGGGCCCTCGACAACCAGAGCCTCGTCCGGGAGAACCGCAACCTGCGGCAGCTCGTCAAAGAGAAATACCGCTTCGAAAGCATCATAGGCACCAGCTCGAAGATGCAGTCCATTTACGACCTGATCGCCAAGGTCGCTGACACGGATTCGACAATCCTCATCCAAGGCGAAAGCGGCACCGGCAAAGAACTCGTGGCCCGGGCCCTTCACTTCAACAGCAATCGGCAACATCAGCCTTTCGTGGCGATCAACTGCTCCGCCCTGCCAGAGAACCTGCTGGAGAGCGAACTCTTCGGTCACAAAAAAGGCTCATTCACCGGAGCCGTCCAAGACAAGATCGGCCTGTTTGAGGAGGCTGAAATGGGGACAATTTTTCTGGATGAGGTCAACTCGATGGCGCCGGCCCTCCAGACCAAGCTCCTGCGGGTTCTGCAGGAACGGCATATCCGGCGCGTGGGCGACACCAAGAGCAT
Source organism: Verrucomicrobiia bacterium (assembly GCA_040374425.1). GTDB lineage: Bacteria > Verrucomicrobiota > Verrucomicrobiia > Chthoniobacterales > Chthoniobacteraceae > CAIURC01. Next base: position 11,826 of record JBEIUI010000007.1, read on the forward strand.
GCCAATCAATGTGCGCGTGCTGGCGGCCACCAACGAGGGGCTCCTTGAGAAAACCAAGCACGGGAACTTCCGGGAAGACCTCTATTACCGGCTGGCTGTTATCCCCGTGGAAATGCCGCCTCTCCGTGAGCGCACCGAAGACATCCCACTGCTCGTCGCGCACTTCCTCCAGAAAAACGCGGCACAGACCAGCACCGAACCCAAAAAGATCGACCCCAAAGCCCTCGAAATCCTTCAGTCCTACCGGTGGCCGGGTAACGTGCGGGAACTCGAAAACGCGATCGAACGCGCATGCGCCCTTTGCGATGACGGCCTGATCCGCGTGGCGGATCTTCCTCCCCAAGCCCTCCGAGGCAGCGGTGTGGCGCCCATGGAGCACACCATGCCCATGCCAGTTGGCCAGACCCTCGACGAATACATCCGGGAACAGGAACGCCGCTACATCGAGGAAACCATCAAGCTCAACTCGGGAAACCGCGAGCGCGCCGCCAAGATGCTCGATATCAGCATGGCAACGCTCTATCGCAAGCTGGAGCTCAAACGCGCTGCGGCGGCGGAAAAAGTCTAGGAGCCTCCAGCGCAGTGGCCTCTCCCGAGGCTCCATCCATTTGCCTCTCTTGGTTCGCCGCGACCTATTGAAAGATGCGGCCCCTGCGGGCAACCCTCCCCCATCAGGCTCAAGATCTTTTGCTAAAGATCCGGAGCTGGTTCGCTTGCTGCCGCATTTCTTCCAACTTCAGGAGAAGCGCCGCCTGCCGTTCAAGAAGCGCCGCGTTGTCAGCCTTGAGCGCCACCAGATCCTGCACCGGAGTCCTGGGTGCCCCACCCCCTTGTGAACTCCCTTCGCCTGCCAACCCCAAGCCGACAAGCGCTACCAGAAGCCCAGTCTTAAGAGACTTCATGGTGATACCTTGCCGCCTCCTCGCGCGGAATAAATCCTAGCCAGGCGCAGCTCCTCGGCGATGGCGGCAACCACAGCCTCCATTTGGTTTTGATTTTCGACGAGCTTGGCCTGCTGCGCCTTGAGATCGGCAACCAACGCCCGCAGTTCGGCGGACTCGAGAGAGTCCTGGGCACGACTCGGCGGAACGGGCGCAAGCCAGGCCAGCAAAAAAAATGTCCCCAGGACCAGGACGGAAAGAGACGAGAGCTTCATTGGCTTTCCGCCTGCAGCGAAAACAATGCCGCCAAAAACATTAAAACACTACGGCGAAAACTGGCTCGATTAATGCTTGCCTAGTAGAGCCAGAGAGAGCTAGGGTTTTCCCCCATGGCTGGATTATCCCAAACCCAGAATCTCTCCCAGACGCAGGTTCTTGCCCCGCAACTGCAGCAGAGCCTTCAGATCCTGCAGGTGCCGATGCTCGAGCTCCGTAATCTCATTCAGCAGGAGATTGAGACCAATCCGACCATCGAAATCGAATCCACGGAGCCCACGATCGAGGATAAACAGCGCGAGCAGGACGAATTCAAAGAGGAGTTCGATCGACTCGCGAAACTCGACGAGGAATGGCGCGATTACATGGCGCAGAATTCGACGTATTCCTCGCGCTCCTCGGATGAGGAAGAACGCCGCCAGTTTTTCTTCGACTCCTTGGTTAAAGAGGAAACCCTCCAGCAACACCTGCTCGAACAGGCCCAGAGCAGCGAGCTCAGCGCCGACGACCAGACCATTGCCGAGTTGATCATTGGCAACATCGATGACCGCGGTTTTCTCCAGTCATCTCCGGACGAAATCGCCGCCAACACCGGCATGGACACGGCGGATCTGGAGCGGGTCTTGGAAATCGTTCAGACATTTCATCCGGTGGGCGTTGCCGCGCGCGACCTGCGCGAATGCCTGCTCATCCAGCTGCGCCGACTCGGCAAAGAACAAAGCATCGAGTTCCGCATCGTAGAACGGCATATCGAAGACCTCGGCAAACATCGCTTTCCGGAAATCGCCCGGCGCCTGAGCACGACGCCCGAACAGGTCCAGCGGGCCGCCAACTTCATTGCAACTCTCGACCCCAAGCCGGGTCAGATTTTCACGTCCGACCCCAACAGCTACGTGCTGCCCGACGTGACAGTGGAAAAAATCCTCGGCGAATGGATGATCTCACTCAACGGCGACCAAATCCCGCACCTGCGCATCAGCAACACGTATAAGGATCTGATGGCCAAAGACGGCAACGGCTCCGAGGTGAAGGACTACATCCGCGACAAAATCCGCAGCGGCAAGTTTCTGATCAAAAGCATTCACCAGCGCCAGCAAACCATTTCCAACATCGCCCACGAGATCATCGGGCGTCAGAAGGAATTCCTTGATTACGGCCCCAGCTCGCTCAAGCCGCTCACCATGGTGCAGATCGCGGACGCGGTGGGCGTGCATGAAACCACGGTGAGCCGGGCGATTTCAGGGAAATACATGGCCACACCGCACGGGGTGTTTGAGATGAAGTATTTCTTCACCCCGGGCTACCAGACCGCCGCCGGGGAATCCATGAGCAACACCAGCGTTAAAGGCGCCATCGCCGAGCTCGTGAAGTCCGAGGACACCAGAAATCCTCTGAGCGACAAAGAAATCGTCGAGGTTCTCGGCCAACGCGGCATCCCCATTGCCCGGCGCACGGTGGCCAAGTACCGCACCGAGCTCAACATTTTGCCCAGCAACATGCGCAAGCAGTATTAAGCGAAGGCTTGGGGGCTTCCGGATCGGCGCCGCAATCCCTTCCTTCGGCTCTCCCTCGATGCGGATGCTCCTCAGTGAAACCGGCGCGTGAAATCCGGCACGGCGTTCCTCCCGGAAACCACCCAGACGTTCCCTCGGCGGATCCTCTGGTGGAGTTCCTCGCCCGGCTCATGGACAGCAGCTTCAGGGTGCCCGGGACCTCGCTGCGTTTCGGATTGGATCCTTTGCTCGGACTCATTCCGGGCTTGGGCGACGGCGCTTCAGTCCTGGTGTCGGTTCTCCTGCTCCTGCAGAGCGCGCGCCACGGGCTGCCCCGCGTGGTAATGGTCCGGATGGCGGTAAACGTTCTTCTCAACGCGGCCGTCGGCGCAATCCCCGTGGCCGGTGACCTGTTCTCTTTCTGGTTCAAGGCCAACCAGATCAACTATCAGCTCCTCCAAAAACATGCCGGCCCCCGTCGCCGCTCCACGGTCGGCGACTGGATTTTTCTCCTCGGGCTGAGCCTCGCACTCTGCCTGATCCTCACCCTGGTTTTTCTGGCGATCGCCATTCTCGTGTCGAAGCTTCGAGCGGCCTTTTTTCCACCCGCATAAGAAAACAGCTTTCGCCGGGCAACGGCTTTGGGCAGGCGGCGCTCAATCGGGCACGTTATCCAGAAAAGAGAGCATTTTATCGAACCGGCTCTTCACGGTGGTCTCTGCTACCGGCGCATTCAGGATTTGAGAAACGTCTTGATGCTCCACGAGGTCCGCAGGCAGCTCCTTGATGAAACTGCTCGCGAAACACGGGGCGGCGCTTCCGTATTTGATCCGGTTTCGGCACCAAGTCAGGGCAAGCGACACTTGGGCCCGGGTAATGCCCACGTAGAGCAGACGCCGCTCTTCATCGACCGTGCCCTCAACCTTTGAGCGGTCGTGAGGCAGCAACCCTTCCTCCAAGCCGATGAGGTAGACGTGGGGAAACTCCAAGCCCTTGGCCGCGTGCAAGGTGATGAGAGTGACTCCCTGCCCGGCTTCCTTCTGCTCGTCCTCCTGCTGTTCCTGGCGCAGCATCATGTCGTCGAGGAACCCGCGGAGCTCCTTGTTTGAGCGCGCCTGGTTTTCCTCAAACCAACGGATCATCTCAAGCACCTTGCTTTCCCGCTTGATGGCTTCCTCGGGGGTTTTGCAGGTGCGCTTGAGCTCCTCAAGATAGCCGGTCTGTTCGATGAACTCCCGCAGCACGGCGGGCTGGTTGGAGAGGGGTTCGTGCAGCTTGGTCTCAAACCCATCCAGCAAACCCACAAACGCATCGATTGATTCCTGGGCCCGCTTGGAAATACTCCCGCGAAACTCCGGATTCTGCAGCGCTGCGAACACGCTGCATTGCGCATGGACGCTGAACTCCGTGGCACGTTCCACCAGAGTCGCACCGATCCCTCGCGCCGGCGTGTTGATGATCCGCAGCAGGGAAACATCGTCATCCGCATTGAGCAGGCAACTCGCATACGCCAGGAAATCCTTGATCTCCCGGGCGTCAAAAAAACTCTTCCCGCCCACCACCCTGTAAGGAATCCGCAGTTCACGCAGATGATGCTCGATCGCCCGAGACTGGGCGTTCATCCGGTAAAGCACCGCAAACGACTCGAATTTAGCCGACTCGGTCACCGCCCGCTGAGCAATCTCGTTGGCGATAAACTCGGCCTCCTGACGATCGTCGGGCATCTGCACGATCCGCACCTTTGCGCCGCCGTCGCGGGCGCTCCAGAGGGATTTGGGCCGGCGCCGCGGATTGTTTTTAATCAGGGTGTTGGCGGTGCCGAGGATGGCGTTGGTGGATCGATAATTCTGCTCGAGCTTGACCACCACAGGGTTGGGGAAATGCTGCTCGAACTCCAGGATGTTGGACACCTCGGCCCCACGCCAGCCGTAGATGGATTGATCGTCGTCTCCGACGACCGCCACGTTCGGCGGCCGGCCCGCCGGGTTTTGCTCCGGCTTGGCCAGCAAAGACACCAGCTCCAGCTGAAGCCGGTTAGTGTCCTGAAACTCGTCTACCATCAAGTAATTGAACCGCTGGTTCCACCGATCGCGCACCGCCGGGTGTTCGTTGAGGAGTTTCACGGTGAGCAGCAGCAGATCATCGAAGTCCACAGCGTTGAGCGTCTTGAGCTCGGCCTGGTAGCGGGCGAACACCGCGCCGACCAGGGTCTTATCGTCTTCCGGCGCCGACCATCCGTTGTTTTTCGCCTTGCTGATCAGGCTCTTTGCGAGCCCCGGCTCCAGCTTTTCATCACGAGCCGCCGTCCGAGTGATGATTTTTTTGATCAGCCCCGTCGTGTCGCCCTCGTCGTAAATGGAGAAGTTTTTCTTGTATCCGAGCTTGTCGATGTCCTGCCGGAGGATCCGCATACAGAGCGCGTGAAAGGTGGACATGGTCACCTTGCGGGCCTCTGCCGGGTCAATGAGCCCGGCAAGGCGTTCCCGCATTTCGTTGGCTGCCTTGTTAGTGAAGGTCACCGCCAAAATGGCCCCGGGATCGATTCCCCGGGCGATGAGATAGGCCACGCGCGCCGTGATCACCCGGGTCTTGCCCGTGCCCGCCCCGGCCAAAATCAAGAGAGGCCCCTCCGTGGTTCTTACGGCGAGCTCTTGAGCGGGGTTCAGATCGAAAAGTCGGAAGCCAGACATGAAAAGCCCCACACGATGGCGTCCCTGCCCGGAGGTTCAAGGGCGCGCTCCAAAAAATTTGCCGCGTGCGCTTTGGGCTTGCTAGAGCGACCACCGCCACTTCCGGTCCCATTTCCCCTAAACCCGGCGGGCAAGAATCACGCTGCGATCGGCAGCGGTGGGCTGGCATTGGATCCAGTCAAATCCGGTGGCATTGAGGAAGGTGCGCATCTCCCCCTGGGAATAACACTTCCCCTCCGTGGAATGCATCAGCAGCGCGGAGTATTGCGCAACCGGCAAAGGCCCGGTTTTGGCCGCATTCAAGTGAGCGTCGTGAATGATCAAGAGCCCGTCTGGCGCGAGAGCGCGATGGCTTTTCGCCAGGAGCTCCACCACCACCGACTCCTCCCAGTCATGCAAAACGTTGGAAAGGAGGTGCACATCCGCCCCGCCCGGCAACTCCTCGGAAAAGAAATCCCCGGCGACAACCTCAACCCGCTCGCCAAACCCGCGACGGGCCACGGATTCCCGGGCGATCCGGTCCACCGGCTGCTTTTCAAATACCGTGGCCCGCAGATGCGGATTGCGCGCGAGAAGAGAGCAGGAATAGATGCCGGAGCCGCCCGCGATATCGAGCAGTGAATGGCACTCTGCGAGATCCACTTTCTCGGCCAGTGCCTGCCCCAAAAAAACCCCGCGACAATCCATGGCCGCCGTAAACTGCAGGGCGAACTCTTGTTTTTCCATCGCCTGGGCCCAGGCCGCCACATCGTAGCCGCCCCAGTTGGCCGGCTTCCCCGTGCGCAGCACCTTGACCATATCCAAAGTGGTTGGCCGGTCTTTGATCGACGCGTAATAAGGTGCAAGGTACCAGGGCGAACCCGCGACCAGATGTTCTCGCGCCCGGAGGGTCGCGTGGAAGCAGCCTCCCGATTGCGTGACCAAACCCATCGCAGTAAAAAGCGTGAGCATGACATCCGCCGGGCGCTGATGAATTTGGAAGTGGACGCAGATGGCCCCCAACGTCGAAGGGTGATCCGCAAGCCACGTGAAAAAATCGAGATGAACGACTCCGGCTGCAAGGAGGTCGACCCCGCAAAGCCCGTCCCGCATGCGGTAGAGTTCGGTGGGATCCGTTGCAGGGACATCGGTGAGAGAGCTCATGGAGACGAGAGAATCCGGCACTGCGCCTCACAGGTCCAATCTAGAATGAGCCCGGTGAAATTCTTAAGTGGTCAGGTGTCACCTGACGAAAATGCCGTTGAACAAAGCTTCTTTCCTCGACGGACTCTGGCTAGAAAAAAACCGCAATGAAGCTCACCGCCTCCCTCTCCGCATTTCTTGCCATGTCCCTACTTTCCATGTCCACCCCTGCCGCCGAAGCCCCTCTGCGCCACGTGGTGCACTTCAAATTCAAACCCCAAGCGGACCAAACCCAGGTGCAAAAGGTGGTCGACGAATTCGCCGCGCTCCGTACCAAAATCCCCGGGATCGAGGCCCTGGAGTACGGCACCAACGTCAGCCCCGAAGGACTCGACCAGGGCTACACGCACTGCTGGATCTTGACTTTTAAGAATGCCGCGGACCGGGACGCTTATCTTGTTCACCCGGACCACAAGACCTTTGTCGACCTGGTCAAACCCCTGCTCGATGAGGCTTTGGTTGTCGACTTCTTCGCCAAACAAGCCGCGGAAAAGTAGCCCCACTGTTGCAGGCTAAAAAACGGGAAAACCCGGGGCCGTTGAGGTTCCCGGGATTTACCCCGCTCTCCCGGTCCGGAGACGGCGGTTATTTGCGGGTGGCGAGGTATTCCACCAAGTCGCGTAACTCCGCCCGGCTGAGTTGATCGCGGAGATTCTCTGGCATCGGCGAAGGCGCGTTGAATCGGTCCCGGATGTCCGCAACGGCCACCGTGATCTGCTGCATTTTACCTTGGGCGTCCGCAGACTCAACCTTGAGGCTTTGGGGATCCTCGGACACCAGTCTCCCGGCGACCCCGGCGCCGTCCTTAAGGGTCAGGCTCACAATCCCGAATCCGTGGGCGATTTGTTGATTGGGAAACACGATGGATTCCAAGAGATATTTGCGATCCCGCTCCGCGCCAATCTTCGTGAGCTCGGGCCCAACCTGGCTGTCGCCAATCTCACATTTGTGACAACGCAAACATTGCACCTCCATTTTCTCCCGGAACACTTTGCGGCCGCGCCCAGCGTCGCCGCCCTCGAGTGAAACGAGGTAACTGGCAAGCGGTTGATCTTTCGGGAACGAGGCGTTGTAGCGGGCGACTTTCTCCTGCAGCTCAGCAGCCTTGTTCTTGCGCGCGGCCTCCAGAATATCGAGCTGGATCTCAGCCGACGCTTTGCCTGCCACCAGGTCGTCCATGAGACGTCCCAGGAGCGCATCGGATTCGGCTCCTTGGATCCGGGTGAGCGCGAGCAGACCTCCCTGTTTTTCCGCGGGGCTTCCCTGGGTGATGAGAGTGTCAATGGACCGGACTGCGGCGGCGGGATCGATCACCGCAAGAATCTGGAGCCCTTCATTGCGGAGCCTAGGAGCCTTGGAAATCAGTGCCGCCTTGGAGGCTTCGCCCAGACGCGCATCTTTGAGCTGGAAGAGCGCCGACAAAGCCGCCACCCGGGCCGATTCGCCCACAGCCTCGTTGGAAACCAATTGCGCGAGGGATTCACCCGCAGAGCCCACGGCAAGCTTCGCTGCCACAGCGGCAGCGGCTTCCAGAACACCATTGGGGGCGTCCTTCAACAACACCGGAAGCGACGGGCTCAAGGACGCCACAGCGTCGGCTGCTGAACGATCCGGCAACGGCCGCCAGAGATTGAGCAAGCGATCTTTGGGTGGGGGACTCGCCCAGTTGGCCAGGGCGCTGAGCGCGTCTCGCCGGGAAACTTCCGGATTCGCGCCACCCGACACAAACGCCACGAGAGCGCGGGCATTTTCGGCTTTACCGAGCCGGTAATTGGCGTTGATTGCGCGCTCGAGAACCCGCGGATTTTGGATGTCCTCTCGGGCAATCAGAGCCGCCAAAGCGGGAAGAGCGCCTTCGATAGGCAGATCGTGAATAGCCCGAGCCGCCTCCAATACAACCCCCTCGTCCTTGTCCTTGAGGAACACGGCGATGCTTGGGTGTTTCTGCCTGCGGAGCGCCAACAAAGCCCCCACGCGTACCGCAATCGAGTCGGCTCCGGCTTTGGATGCGAGGCGTTCAGGAGTGGCACAACCCGCAAGCCCCATCACCGCTCCGTGCCGTAAAACGGGGTCCGTGTCGTTGTTCTCCGACAACAACGCGCAGAGAGCATCCACCGCGGGCTCATGCCGCAGCTTACCCAAACTCAACGCCGCGAAATACCGGGTCCGCGCAGAGACATCGCGCAGCAACGCGACCAGCTTTTCGGCAGAACCGGCCGCCCGGCTTTCTCCGAGCACTTTTGCAGCCTGCGCACGCACTTCCGCGTCCGGATCGGTGAGCAACCCCAGCAGCGGCTTAAGGACCTTGGCGTCTTGCTCCCCCAACTGCCCCAACCCCCAAATCGCGTGGAGCCGCCCCAGAAGCGGCTTTTTTTCATCCAATGCAACCCCAGCCACGCCCGCCGCCACCGAAGCGCCTTTCGCAGCCAAAGCGAACTGGGCCAGAAGACGCACCCGTTGGTCGGGATGCGCGAGAAACTCCAGCAACTCGGCCTCGCTCTTCTTCTGCATGCCTTCGGCAATGAGCGCACGAGTCTCGGCCTGAAGCGCCATGTTTCCGGACGGATCGCTCAAACGATAGATACGGCCCTTGCCAGCGCCCCCCCAGGTCTCCACCCAGTCGAGCACGTAGAGCGCGCCATCGTTGCCAAACTCGCAATCGGTGTTCAGCACCCCCTTGAGGAAATCACGGCGTTCCTTGAGCTTGAACCCCGCACCGGCGGGTTCGATGGCGATCTCATGCACCAAGCTGGCACCGGCGCCTCCGCGGAAGTCCGAGAGAAAGAAATGGCCTTTGTAACGGTCGCCCAGAGCCGTGCCGGGGTTGTAGGTTAAACCACTGGGACCGTTGCCGACGTTGGCAATGGGGGGGATGATGTATTTGGCTTTCTGACCTTCCTTTTCATCCCAGAGAAGCTCCCGATTCCACGGGCCGCGGTCGGGAAGATACTGGAACGCCATCCGCCAGCCACTGTCGCCTCCCTCCACCAGATGCACAAACCGCGCTTTGTCGCCGGAATCGGAGTTGTTGTCTCCGGTGAAGAGGTTGCCGAGATCGTCAAACGCCAGTTCCTGTGGATTGCGCACCCCGGAGGCGAACACTTCAAAACCGCTGCCGTCCGGGTTGCAGCGCAAGATTGAGCCCGTTTCCACCTCATCGACCACCGCCCCTTCCTTTGTTTTGACGTTGATCCCGCGGTCTCCGATGGAGAAGTAGATTTTGCCATCCGGCCCGAAACGCAACCCGTGCATGTCGTGCCCGCGGAAAGCGAACCGGACCCCGAACCCGTCGAGCAGTTTCTCCCGGACTTCGGCCTTGCCATCGCCGTCGCCGTCCCGAAAACGCCATAGCCCGGGGATGCAGGTCCACCACACGTCGTTACCCCAGGCCAGTACCCCGGCACCGGTGCCGACCAGCGGATCGCGGAAGCCGTCGGCATAAATCGTCTGTTTGTCAGCCACCCCGTCGCCGTCAGTGTCTTCCACGCGGGTAATCCGGTCCTCGAACTGGGTGAACTTCTGCGCAAACTTGTCCGGCTCGGGATAAAACTTCCGCATCATCGCCAGACGATCCTCGATCGTGCGTGCGGAAAGATCCGAGTCGAGCCAGTTCATATGGCCGCGGTTGTCTTCGACGCCGCGCTCCTGGCGGTAGGTTTCCGCGATATACCAGCGCCCCTGGGCATCCACGCTAAACGCCACCGGGTTGCCCAAAAGCGGTTCGCTGGCGAACACAGAAGCCTTGAGGCCCTCGTCGAAAGTGAACGATTTCAGCGCCGATTCAGCGCCCGGCACCTTGGAGGGATTGGCGCCGCCTTTACCGTGCGCAATCGGTTCAGCAGCGAGCACCGGGCCGGCAAAAACACCGAGACCGGCGAGCCCGAGGACAACCGAAGAGGATGAGAAAACTCGCATGATCAGAAAAAGACGGGGGGAACAAACAAAGTTGAAGAATTAAGCAGAGCAGTGTCCAGAGGACCCCGCAAGCCCAGTAAACTTTGAACCTTTAACGCCCAGCAGACCGCCGTTCGCCTCCCCGGACTCAGGACTTTGCCAAGGAGCCTTCTGACGCCGCCCACTCTCTCCCCAGACGAGTGAGCACCTCCGGATACAGAGCGTGTTCCGCCTCCTGGATCCGAGCATGCAAACTCTGCGCCGTGTCGTCTGGAAAGACCGTCACCTCTCTCTGGGCAATTACCTCCCCGGTGTCCATGCCGCCGTCCACGTAATGCACCGTGCATCCGCTTTTGGACACCCCGGCCGCAACGGCCTGAGCCCATGCCTCCAGACCGGGAAACTGTGGAAGCAGTGAGGGATGGATATTCACGATCCGCCGGGGAAACGCATCCAGAAGTTGGGCCTTAATCATCCGCATGAACCCCGCCAGCACCACAATATCCACCCGGTTTTCCCGCAAAATCTCCACCAACCGCGCCTCGTTCTGAGGCTCCATCCGTGTCCGGAACTTACCCGGTGCCACATACTCGGCCCGAATCCCGCGGGCCCGCGCCAAATCCAGAATCCCGGCGGTTTCAACATCCGCGAGGACGACTTCCACGCTCGCCGCCAACTCCCCCCGATCGATCGCCTCCGCGATAGCCTGGAAATTTGAGCCTTTGCCGGAGCCCAACACCCCAAGGCGCAGGGGTCTGACCCGAGCATCTCCCGGCCCGGTCGCCGCCGACTCGGGCGGGCTGCCCGCGTTGCCTCCTCCCGCCCGGGCCAGGGTGGCAGTCGTCGATTTACCGGGAATCAAAGGCAGAAGATGGATCACGCTGCCGGACTCGCGGAGAGCACCCACCTCCTCCGGGTTAAGGGTTTCGAGGGTGTAATCACCGCCTTTGGCGTAAATTGCGGGACAAATCTCACGGATGACCCCGGTCACCCGTTCGCTGTCAAACACGGTCACGTAGTCCACGCATTCTAGAGCCGCGAGCACCTCCGCACGGTCCATCTCGGTGTTTACCGGGCGCGAGGGTCCCTTCAACGCTCTGACCGATGCATCGCTGTTGACCGCCACCAGGAGTGCATCGCCCAACGCACGCGCCACCTGCAGATAACGGACATGGCCCACATGGAGCAGATCAAAGCAGCCGTTGGTAAGCACCAAACGCCGACCCGAAGCGGCGAGTTCTTCCCGGACTTGGGCCAACTGAGCGAGGGTGATGATTTTTTTTGACGACACGCCCCGCACCCTAGGCACCCGCCCTTGCAACTCAAGCCCAGTCCCACGCTTGAACCCGGCAAGGAATCCCCGTGGATTCGTGTCCTGTTTTGAGGCAATCTCACCTCCCTCAAGCCGCATGAGAATTCCCCTTCTGCTCCTCCTTCTCCAAGCCCACTGGCTGCTCGCTCAACTCCCCGCCCCCGATCCGGAGCGGCTGAGCCGGGCCCAGCTCCCCGCGCTTGATGCCGCGCTCAAAGCCCAGCCCGAATCGGTCGCGCTGCTCTCCAAACGCGGCGATTGCAATCTCTTCCTGGGTAAGTTCCCCGAGGCGGTCAGCGATTTTGAAGCCATGATCCGACTCGACCCGAGCCAGGACGCTCCCCACTGGCGGCTCGGAATCGCCTACCACTTTTGCGGGCAATGGGAGAAATCGGCCCGGCAATTTGAAAAATATCACGGCTACGACGGAAGAGACCGCGAGAACGGGATCTGGAAGTTTTTGGCGGACGCAAAACGCCTCGGCTTGGAGCGCGCCCGGGCCGGGATGCTCGTTTACGAGCAGTTTGACAGGGAACCCTTTCCCTCGCTTTACGCGATGTTTGCCGGGAAAAAAACAGGCACCGAGGTGCTTGAAGACCTTCAAAAACGAGGCCTCTCAAGCCAGCCAACCGTGGCTTTCTTCGCCCATTATTATGTCGGCCTCAACGAGGACCTTCTGGGCAACCGCGAACGCGCCCGGGCCCTTCTGGGGAAGGCCGCCTCGGCGTTCCCGAGCGAATCTGCGGCGGGATCGCCCGGCTACATGTGGCAGGTGGCGCGGCTCCACGCAAAAGGCTTGGAAGCCGAAGCTCCCAAGCCTTGAAAAGCAGCCCACCGATTTGGTCGGGAGCGAACCTGGCCGTCAGTTTTTTAAGAAGACACTTTTTCTGAGAGCACTTTGAGCGCTTTCTCGGGATTTTTGACTCGCAGGATGAGCAACCCGAGCTTGGCCCCAGGACTGGTGGCCAGGTAGGCATACTCAATGTTGATCCGCGCCTTGGCTAGGCGCTCGGCGATCTTGGCCAGGGCTCCGGGTTTGTTGCTGTTGTCGAGCATCAAAACGTCGTTCTCCACCACCAACACGCCGCGTTCCCCGAAAATATGCAGGGCGGTCAGCGGATCGCTCACCACCAGCCGCACCACGGCATGGTCGATCGTGTCGGAGATTGTCAGCGCGTAAATGTTGATTTTCGCGGCTGCCAACGCGTCGCAGACCTTGGCCAGAGTTCCGGGTTTGTTGTCGAGGAAGACGGAAAGTTGTTTGGCGATTTCCATGGAAAAGACCCTTGATCCTGGGCCCCGGGGAAACAAGCCGTTTCTTTGAAGGCGCTCCCCGGCTCCCAGGGTTTTCTCGGGAAAGCGCGAATCGTCGGCTCCGCAGAGAGCACGCCATGGCGAAAGTGCCAGTTTGGCGTAAATTAACAGGCAACCCATGCACACCCACCCACGCCCAAACCCGAACATCTGTGTCGTCTTCGACGAGTTCCACAGTGAAAGCTGGTCGGTCTGCGCCGCGCGCGCCCGGGAAATGCAGCCGGAGGATCCGGCCAACGCTTCCTACGCTCAAGCGGCTGAATCCTTAAGCCGCAGGGAGTTTACCGTGACCCGCAACCTTGACGCCCCCCTGCACACCGAGCTCCTCAAAAACGCAGACGTGCTGGTCCTGCTGCATCCATGCGATCCGAAATGGGAAAACACGACCCGGAACGCATCCCCGGTGCTCAGCGGGGAGGAAATCGAGGCGATTCTCGGGTTTGTGGAGGCCGGAGGCGGTCTGCTGGTCGTGAGCGAATACGAACACGACAAATACGGCGACAACCTCAACGAGCTGCTCGCCCCGGTGGGCCTGCGCATCGCAAACGGAAAGGTGTTCGATCGCGCCCATTGCGCACATGAAAATCCGGAGTGGATCCTAGGGTCCCCCGCTTCGCCTCTGCCTTTGGGACATCTAGCCCAGAGCGCCTGTTTCTACAGGGCAGGTTGGTGCGAGGTTCTCCCGCCCAGGGAAGAAGCCGACCCCTCCGGAGCGCCGCGCCGCAGCCAAATCGCTTGGCGCGCCTCGGAAGCCGCTCATCCCGCCTCCGCGCCCCTGATCGCTCTGGCGGAGTTCGGGCGCGGCCGGGTGGGTCTGGTCACCGACTCCAATCTCTTCGGCGACGAACGGCTGGGAAGCTTGGATCATCTCCAGCTTTGGCTGAACCTGATGCACTGGATTGCGCTGCCTCGGTTCGCAGCCGCTCACTCAACACCGCCGGGCGCGGATTCCACGGCATCGGGACACCCGGGGCACGGCTTTTTCGGGACAGATGCGGCACTGGAAATACCGGCCATCACCGCCCGGCTCATTCAAAACCGGGTCCTCTCCCAGGTGGAACGGCTCCGGGCGCTGCAGCGTCCAGACGGCAGTGTGGAGACAGCGCTACACGCCCAGGCGACGCAATCGGTAGACGCACTGCTCGACACGCTGGAACTCGTCGGTCCGGAGTTTCCGCATCAGAAGGCTTACTTCGAGGCGTTGGGCCGGGATTTTCGGCGCTGGGCGCGCGAGGGCTGTCTTAAGCCCGACTTTTCCGACTCCCTCGCAGCGTTCCAGCCGCAGACGGAGCGGATCCACGGGCGGGAACATTTGGTGCTGTTTCCGATGTACACACCCAACGCCTCCAGCGCGACCCGGTTTGAGGCCCTTGTCATGCGGACCCCTTGGCCCGACTGGCTGGCCCGGCTGGAATCCCGTGCGTATTCCAACCCGAAATTTGTTCCAGGCCACTTGCTGGCGTTCACTGAGGGGTATGCGAGCGAATGCGCCGTGCTTTTCCCGGAAACGGTGAGCGTCGCTAAGCGGGGCTCGAACCATTTCGGGGTAATCTTTTGCGACCGCGAAGCACGTCGCCTCCAACGCACCGCTCTGGCCGCCTCGCGCGCCGTGCAACTCCCGCTGCACCCGCAACTCGACTGCCTGCTTCAATCCATGCCGATGCTCCTGGATACGATGGCGCTTTGGGACCTCATTCACGACGCGTCACACAGCCTGGGCGAACTGCCGTTTGACCCCTTCATGATCCGCCAACGCGCTCCCTTCTGGATGTACGGGCTGGAGGAGCTCCGGGTCGATTTGCGCAGCTTTGAGGAAGCCACCCGGCTGGCCAGCGAAGACTTCCCGTTTGCCCAAAACGTTTGCTCGGCCATCGTGCTCGATCGGATCTTCCGGTTCCCCATCACAGGCCCGCGGGTGCGCAATTATGATGCGCTCGGAGGCCAGTTGCTCTTCGCCTTTCTGCATCAATCCGACGCCTTGGAATGGAGCAACAACAGGCTCACCCTCCACTGGGATCGGTTGCCCGGCGCAATGCGCTCACTGCGGATGGAGCTCAGCGCTCTCTACAAATCCGGGGCCGACTGCTCCAAAATGGCTCTTTGGCTGGAAGCGCACGACCTGATCTGCCGGTATCTCCGGCCCAACCTGGCCTCACGGTGGAAAAAGGAGAGCCGGGACGTCACCGACGAGAGCGACTTAAAACGGTGGATCGGCCTGGTCCATGACGACGAGTTCCCGCTAGGCAATTTTCACCTCAACCTGCTCCGCAAACTCCAGGCAGCTCCCGCTTAAACAGCGGCCCGGTTGCGCAGGCCAAACGCGCACCGCGCGTTAGCGCAAAACACGCAGGAGCCCAAGTTCCGCAGGTCGGGCAAGAGAAGAAAAAACGGCGGAGATCGTTCCCAACCAGAAGAACAACAGATTGAGCTGCGACACTTGGTTTAGAAAGAGGCCAGACGCAAGTTGGGGTTGATGTCCGCGGAAAGGGGCGACGATTCCCCCTCGGCGTGTTTGAGCGCGGCCACGTAGCCGATCATCGCCGCGTTGTCCGTGCAGAGAGCCGGCGCGGCGAGTAGAAGCTCCAGCCCGCGTGCGGCGCATCCGGCCTGCAGCTTTTCCCGGAGACGCGTGTTGCAACTCACACCGCCGCTCACGGCCAAACACCTGCAACCCGTTGCCGCTGCAGCCGCCAAGGTCTTGGCCACCAAAACATCCACCACCGCCTCCTGAAAAGACGCACAGACGTCCGCCAACGCGTATTGACCAAGCTTGGGCAGCAGATAGCGAACGGAAGTCTTCAACCCGCTGAAGCTGAAATGAAAGTCCCCGGACCCCAACATGCTGCGCGGAAACTCGATGCTCCGGGGATCTCCCTGGGCCGCCATCCGGTTCACCTCGGGCCCTCCCGGATAGGGCAACCCCAGCAGTTTCCCTACTTTGTCGAAAGCCTCGCCCGCTGCGTCATCCAGGGTCTGGCCAAGGAGCCGGTAATCGCCGAACTTGCGGATCTCCACCAGAAGCGTGTGACCGCCACTGACCACGAGCGCCACAGCACGCTGGATCCCTTCGGAGCGGCCGAAAAAAGGGGAAAGCAGGTGCCCTTCAAGATGGTTAATGGCAAGAAAGGGTTTCCCGAGCGAGACGGCGAGGCCTTTGGCTGCAGAAGTCCCAATCATTAGGGAAGTCGCCAGTCCAGGACCACTGGTCGCCGCAAAAGCGTCGATCTCCGGGAGCCCCACACCGGCGCGTTCCAAAGCGCCCTGGATGACCGTCTTTAAAGTGCGCAGGTGATTTCTTGAAGCCACCTCGGGCACCACCCCGCCGTAAGCTTGGTGAATGGCGATCTGCGAGGCCACCTCACTGGAAAGCAGCGTTTGCCCCCGGAGCACCGCTACTGCCGTCTCGTCGCAAGAGGTCTCAATTGCGAGGACCCGGGGTTCGCTCACTTCGAGGAACCCTTTTTTTCCGCCGCGTTTTTCTGCTGAAAAATCAGCGTTCCCTTGAGAGCGTCCGCCGCGCGCTCCAGCTGGGAATCCCTGAAAGCCGCCAACTCCTTTTTGTCGGCTTCCGAGGCCAACTCCTCCTTGCGCTGAAGCATGAGGAGGCGCTCCTGTTCGGCGCTCAGAGTGGCGAGGATGTTAGGGGTGACGCCGCGCTCGTGGATGACTTGTTTACTCGGCGTGTAATACTTTGCCGTGGTCAAACGCATTGCCGACCCGTCCTGAAGTTGAATCACACTCTGAACCGATCCTTTCCCGAAAGTGGTTTCTCCCACCAGAATCGCCCGCTTCAAGTCCTTTAACGCCCCGGCCACAATTTCCGACCCGCTCGCGCTTCCCCCGTTGATGAGCACGGCAATGGGATACTTGGGCCGAACCTTGGCGGTTTCCTGACTCAAGTAGACCCGGCTCTGCGAGGGCAACCGGCCTTCGGTGGACACCACTGCCGTTTTCGGCGGCAAAAACTGGCCCGCCACGTTCACGGCCGAATCGATAAGACCACCCGGGTTGTAACGCAAATCGAGCACCAGCGCCTGCATCCCCTTCTTCTCGAGCTCATCCAAACGCGCCGCAAGTTCGTCCGCAGTCGGGGAACTAAACTGGGTGATCCGCAGGTAACCCACTTTGAAGTCCCCCGCCAGTTCAGGCTCGAGCAACTTGGCGTCCTTGACGCTGGCGACGTTGATATTTTCGCGCATCAAGGAGAAGTCCTTAATCTCCCGGGTGCCCGCGCGCAGGATGGTCAAATTCACCGGTTTGCCCACTTCACCCCGCAGCATCCCGACCGCGTCGTGGATCTCCATTTTCTCAGTCGGTTTCCCCTCGATCTTGAGGATCTGATCCCCCGGCTGAATCCCCGCCCGGAATCCGGGAGACGCCTCCATCGGAGACACGACCACCAAAGCCCCGTCGCGGATCGTTACGTGCAGCCCGAGACCGCCAAACCGGCTGTGGGTGTCATCCTGCATCTCCTTGAACGCCCCGGGCTCCATGAATTGGGAGTGCGGATCCAGACTCGAAAGCATCCCGCGCATTGCCGCGCGGGTCAGTTGATCGTAATTCGCCTTCTTCTCATCCACGTAATCCTGACGGATGATCTGCATGGCCCTGGCGAAAACAGCCATACTCGTGTAGCCCGCATCGGCTTTCTCGTCACTCCCCGCGACCGCCGAGTATACGCGAACCCCAACGGCGATTTGAACGACCACGAGCAGAACGCACGCGGAATGAAAGAGGCGCTTTTTCATGAGCCGGAAACTAGCACGCACCCATGCTTTGTAAATGCGGCCCCCGAGCGAACGCGCAATCAGGACCAGTTCACGAGCATTCCCGCCCAAAAAACAACCAAGCGCACACTTCATTCTGCCCGGTGCGGGCTTTCGCCCCCAAACTCGACGAGCCCCAAAAACCGCATTGAGGCGCGGCTTTTAAGCTGCGTCTTTATCCTGTTTGCGCCGAATCACAGGCGCTTTCTTCCCCTCAACCACGGCCCGGTTCACTGTGACATCCGCCACATCGTCACGGCTGGGAAGTTCATACATGAGATCCAACATGATGCGCTCAAGCAGGGAGCGCAGCGCACGTGCACCGGTGCCCTTGACGACCGCTTGCGCCGCCATAGCCCGCAGACCGTCTTTGGTCACATTCAAACTCACACCCTCCATGGCGAGCAACTTGGTGAACTGCTTAACCATGGCGTTCTTCGTGTCGGTAAGAATCATCACCAACTCGTCCTCAGTAAGCTGATCCAGCGCGGTAACCACCGGCAACCGCCCGACAAACTCAGGAATCATCCCGAAGCTGAGCAAATCCTCCGGCTCCGTGAATCGGATCGCTTCGCTGGCAGGCAATTCCGCCTCCGAAACTACTGCAGGGCCACCCCCGAAACCGAGCACCTTTTTGCCCAGCCGCTTCTGAATCATCTTGTCGAGACCCACAAACGCGCCGCCGCAGATGAAGAGAATTTTATCCGTGCTGACTTGAATGTATTCTTGGTGCGGATGCTTGCGCCCGCCCTGGGGCGGCACGTTGCAGGTCGTGCCCTCAAGAATCTTAAGCAGAGCTTGCTGGACCCCTTCCCCGCTCACGTCCCTGGTGATCGAAACGTTCTCCGTCTTGCGGCCGATCTTGTCGATTTCGTCGATGTAAACGATGCCGATCTCCGCCCGCTTCACGTCGTAATCCGCCGCTTGGAGCAGGCGCAGAATGATGTTCTCCACGTCCTCACCCACATACCCCGCCTCAGTCAACGTGGTCGCGTCCGCAATACAGAAGGGCACATCAATGATCCGCGCCAGTGTGCGCGCCAACAACGTTTTGCCCGAACCGGTGGGCCCAATCAGCAGCACGTTGCTTTTTTCAATCTCCACGTCCGCCAAGGGATCCATCTGCACGGCAGTCTCTGACCCGATGGATTGGTTGTGGAGGATGCGCTTGTAGTGGTTGTGAACGGCGACGCTGAGCGTCTTTTTCGCTCGATCCTGGCCGATGACGAACTGATCGAGTTGCCGGCGGATCTCCATCGGCTTGGGCACCCGCAGCTGGGTCGGCTGGCGCCGGGAATCCTCACTCAACTCCTTGTCCAGGATACCTTTACATACCGTAATGCAACTGTCGCAGATGTAGACTCCAGGCCCGGCGATCAGTTTGCGGACTTCGGCGTGGCTCTTGCCACAGAAGCTGCACATGGTGAGATTGGAAGCACGAGCCATGGAGATAAATGGGTTGGAATTTCTTCGTGTGACAGCAGCTAGCGGGCCCAATAACGGATCCGCATGGTTACGGCGGAATCAATCGCCCGGGCAATCCCGGAACGCCAGAGGTTCCTTGGACAAACCTGCGCTCCCGCGCGTTTACCCCGAAAACCCAAAATACGCCCGTTGAGCATCAGGGGTTTTTGTTCTCCGAGGCGGACTGCTCAACCAGATCGGTCGCCGTTTTGATTTCTTTGCGGCTCTTGACCACTTCATCCACAAGACCGTAGGCCTTGGCCTCATCGGCGCTCATGTAATAGTCACGGTCCGAATCGTTGCGGACGGTTTCCTCGTCTTTGCCGGTGTGATGAGCCAGCAGCTTGATGAGCCGCTTCTTGAGCTTATACATGAACTCCACGGTGCGCTCGACGTCGCTGGCCGTGCCCTGGGCTCCGCCGCTGACTTGGTGGATCATGATGTCGGAGTTGGGCAAGGCATACCGTTTGCCCCGGGTCCCGGCCGCCAGAAGCACCGCTCCCATGGAGGCCGCCATCCCAATGCAATAGGTGTTCACGTCGCACGTGAGGAACTGCATCGTGTCGTAAATGGCCAGACCCGCCGTCACAGACCCGCCGGGCGAGTTGATGTAAATGCTGATGTCCTTCTTGCCGTCATCCATCTGCAGGAAGAGCAACTGGGCAATCACCGAGTTGGCCACGGAATCATCGATCGCCGTGCCCAAAAAAATGATCCGGTCCTTGAGCAACCGCGAATAGATGTCGTAGCTGCGCTCGCCTCTGCCGGTCTGCTCAACCACCACGGGCACGTAGTAATTGTTTTGCGGGCTGATAATGCGACGGTCCTGAGCGTTGATCATAGGTTTATCCTCCAATGCTGTTTGGTTCCCTGCCTTTTACTTCCCTTATTTCCCTTCGGCTAACGCCGCGACGTTAGCCTTGGAAACGAGGAAATCAAGGGTCTTGGCCGTGATGATTTCCTCGTTCAACTGGTCGATCCCGTTGGATTTCTCGAGATCCTTGGCCATTTTTTCAAAGGTCACTTTATAACGCTCCGCCAACGCCGCGATCCGTCCAAAAATCTCCTCCCGGCTCACCCGCAGGCCTTCAGCCTCGGCGATCCGCAACAAAAGGAACGTTCCCTTGAGCTTTTCACGGGCATTCTGGGAGGCGACCCCGACCAGCTCTTTCTGGTTTTCCTTGAGCACTTCTTCAGCAACTCCCCGGGCCTGGTTTTCACGCACCAATTCCCCAAGAATCCGCTGGGTCTCGCCCCGCACCATGTTCGCGGGCAACTCGCACTCGAAGCTCGCCAGAAGCTGCTTCATGATGTCGTTGCGCTTGGCCGCCTCCACCGCCGCCACCTTTTGCCGCCCCAGCTCTTCCCGGGCCAACTCACGGAGCTCCACGAGGGTCTTGCCCTTGATTACCGACCCGGCAAACTCGTCGTTGAGCTCGGGCAACACCTTCTCTTTGATGGCTTTGAGCCCCACTTTGTAGTGGATCTTCACGCCCGCCATGCCTTCCACCGGGAAATCCGCAGGCACCTCAATGTCGAACTCCCGGGTCTCACCCGGATTCGCCCCCACAAGCTGGGCGCAGTATCCGGGGAAAAACGCTTCATCAGTCATCTTGATCCAAAACTCGTCGTTCCCTGAAAGCGGTTTGCCCGCTTTTGGGAAACTCTCGTGAACGGGTTTTCCGTCAACCGTTCCTTCGTAGGACACCACCACGTAATCCTCCATCGCAGCAGCGCGCTCCGCGACATCGGCAAAGTCGGCCGCCTGTTCGCGCAGGGCCTCGATGGACTCGTCAATCTCCGCCTCGGTGAGCTCAGTGGATTTGGACTCAAGGACCAAACCGGAGTAGTTGGGCAACTCGAACTCCGGCTGCGTCACCACCGTGGCCGTGAAGGACATCCGCTTGTCTTCGCCCAGCTGCACGTCCTCCACATTGGTCACCTGCAGGACCCGCAACTTCTTCTCCTCAATCGCTTCCCACGTGCTTTCCCGAAGAAGTTTTCCCTCGAGTTCCTCGCGGATCTGTTTTTTGAACTTTTTTTCCACCACAGACCGGGGTGCTTTTCCCTGGCGGAAACCCGGCACCCGGACGCTCTGCCCGAACTCATGCAGGAGCTGGTCGATGGCTTTATTCACTCTCTCGGGCTCAACCTCAACACGCAGAGTGGCAAGGCAATTGGGAAGGGGTTCAACGACGACGTTCATGTGTGGAAAAAATGGAAGGGGCGGAAACATAGCCGCTCGCCTCAAAATGCAAACACCGAAAGTGACGTTTTCGCGGCAACCTGCTCTGGGCCCTTGCAGATAACGCCCGCTTTTGAGGCCTCCGGAGTTTTCGGCGGCTTCGGCTCCCACCGAATGGTTTGAAAACCTGCGCAAACGGAGAGCCCCGTCGGGGGAGCTCATGGAGAGCACTAGGCCGGAATTTGATGGCTTGCACCGGCGTTCACTTCTGTTTTTTTATCCCACGATGAGACCCTCCCCCCTGCTCCTCCTAGCCACCGGACTGTTCCTGGGCGCCCTGAGCCCGTTCGCGGCTGCCGCTGACGCGAAAACCGACCTGGAACAACTCACCAACAAGATCCGCTCCAAGCTCAGCGCAGGGAAATCCTCCGAGGCAGATCTGGCCACGGAGATTGGGGAGTTCGACACCCTTTTTGAGGCCCACAAATCGGAAAAAACAGAAGACGTGGCCCGGATTCTCCTCCTCAAAGCCAGCGTGTATGGAGAGCTCCTGCAGGACAACGAAAAGGCTGCTGAGATCTTAAATCGGATCAAAACGGAGTTCCCAGACGTCCCCTTGGCCAAGCGTGTCGACGACCTGCTGGAAGCTCTCCAGAGCCAGGCGAAATCCCGGAAGATCCAGAAAAGCCTCTCGCCGGGGAACCCGTTTCCAGAGTTTTCAGTAACGGACCTGGAAGGCAAACCGCTTTCTCTGGCCGCGATGAAGGGGAAAGTGGTGTTGATAGACTTCCGGGCCACGTGGTGCGGCCCCTGCGTGGCGGAGCTGCCCCATGTGCTCAAGGCCTATCAAAAACACCGCGCACAAGGCTTCGAAATCATCGGTGTCAGCCTCGACAAAGATAAAGCCCAGCTTCTCTCCTTTCTTGCACGCGAAAAGCTGACATGGCCCCAGCATCTCGACGGCCAAGAGCCGAATACCTCGTTGGCGACCAATTACGGAATCGAAAGCATCCCTTCCACATTCCTTCTGGATCGGAACGGCAAAATCATCGGAAAAAACTTGCGGGGCGAGGCCTTGGAAGCCGCTGTGGCCAAGGCTCTCGGTGACAACAAGTGACCAGCCAAACGGCCGTCCTCAGAGGACCGTGTTCCTGACCAAGGGAGCCCCAGCCTAACGGCCCTGGTAGGGCTCCGAGTGTCTGCGGTGCAGGAGAAAATTCTCCGCGTAGCGGGCGGCCAACTCAGGGTCGTTGAGAATGAGCAGGTTCTCGGCGTTGGCGGACTCCGCCGCCTTGGTGAAATTAAAGGAGCCGGTCAGCACCCGCTCGCCGTCCACAAGGATCACCTTGTTGTGAGCAATCGCGTGACGGGCATCGACCGAGAGCGGGATGCCCGCCCGCGCCAAAATGTCCACCGCAGCGAAGCGCTCCGCGCGGTGGCTCTTGTCCAGAATCACCTCCACGGCCACGCCACGCCGCGCCGCCGCCACCAAGGCCTCGGCGATCCTCGTGGACGTGAAGGAATAAGCCTGCACCTGCACCGTCTTGCGCGCACTTGAGATCAACTCGACGAGCGCATCGGTGCAGCCCCCTTTCGGGGAAAAATGGGCCTGCACGCTTTTGGGCACGCTCGACACGGGGGCTTTCCGCATCCAAGGAGCCGCCGAAACGCCGAGACCAAAAGCCAGCGATGCGATGAGAAGAGGCTGAGGAAGACGCGGCATAGGAAAAACTACGCAACCCAAAGCAAAGGCTTGCCAAAGGAAAAGGAACGTGTTCTTTTGAACACATGCCCGAATCTAAGACTTGCTGCGTCCACTCCCGGCACTTGGCGGTTTTGCCGCAATCCACCAAATCTTCCGCACAGAACCAAGAGGAAAGGAGTCTGAATTGAAAACCATCACTCAATATCAGCCATTGATTTTCGGGCTACTGCAGATGCGCGAAGACCGCAAGGATGCGCGCCGGGCATGGAGTCAGGCGCTGATCGTGCGGATGCTCCCGCGGGTTTGCTTGGGAGCAGGCCTCTGGATCGCGCTGGACACCGGGCTCAAGCCGTGGAGCCTCTCGTTCTGGACGATTTTCGGCCCCCTGTTTCTCGCCTCGGAACTCGCACTTTGGGAAATCGCCGGGCGCAACCCCAAGAGAAGCGAGCCTGAAGAAATTGACGACGCTCTGAACGACGAGGATTTCACGGTCTCCAGGGGCGAGGAACGGGCCCCGAACTCGCGCCGACTCCGCAGCCCCGCGCTCCGGCAGAAGCTTACCGCACCCAAGACCGCACCGCTGCGACTTCTTCTTGCGGCCCGACAATTGCCACGCCCAAGCGGGACGAGTTCAAACAGTCGGCGGCGACACTCTGGATTTGTTCGGCAGTAACCGAGCAGATTTGACGCTCAACATCCTCTGGACGGAGGATCTTGCGGTATCCAAGGAGGCCCTCGCCCATCCACATCATCTGGTTGGTGGTGCTTTCGAGCCCCATGAGGGTCTGACCCAGGGTGTAATCGCGAGCTTTCCTGAGTTCTTCCGCCCCAGGCTTGCGCGAGCACAGAGCGCGGAGCTCCTTGAGAATCATGACCATGGCCTTCTTCAGGTTCCCGTGATCCAACCCTGCGCTGATTTGGATCGCGCCGGTTTCCTCGAGGGCCACCATGTTGCTGGAAATGTTGTAACAATAGCCATGCTGCTCCCGGAGCCGCTGGAACAGGCGGGAACTCATGTTCTCCCCGAGAATCACGCTTAAAAGCTTGAGCGCGAACCGACGCTCGTCCTTGCGTCCAAAAGCGTGGAACCCCATCGCAAGATGGGTCTGCTCGGTGTCCTGCTTATAAAGCGCCACCCGAGCCGGCCCGGATACTTTCCCAGCCTTCGCAAACCTGGGCGTTCGGCCCGTCCGCACTTTGCGCAGTGACGGCTCCAGCAAGGCCACGACATCGCTGTGCACGATGTTGCCAGCCACTGTCACAACGGTCGTCTTCGAATTGTAATTCCTCGCGATAAACTCCCGAAAATGGGGTCGTTTCAGCCCCAGAATGGTATCCACCGTGCCGGTCAGCGAACGCCCCAGGGGATGATCCGGCCACATCGTTTCGGTAAGCAACTCGTGAACATGCTGGGCCGGCTGATCCCGATACATCAGGATCTCCTCCCGAATCACCTCCCGCTCCCGGACAATCTCCTCGGCCGCCAGCGTGCTCGAGAGATACATGTCGCAGAGCACGTCGCAGAGCACGGGCAGATGCGCCGATCCAGCCTTCGCGTAGTAGCAGGTGTGATCCTCCGTGGTGAACGCGTTTAAATACCCGCCCACCCCCTCCACCGCCTCGCTAATCTGCAGAGCCGTCCGCCGCTTGGTCCCTTTGAAAAGCAAATGCTCGATAAAATGGGCGATGCCCGCCTGTTCGGGCGACTCGTGACGGCCACCCACACCCACCCAGAAACCTACACTCGCACTTTTCATGTGCGGCATCGGATAAGAAGCGATGCGGACACCGTTGGGAAGGGTAGTGAGCCTGTAAGCGGATTCCATTGAAACAGTTAAAAATTACGGACCGAAGTCAGCCGGAGCATTTCCGCGGCCCACGGGCATGCGATGCGACTGCGTGTGGATCCGCACTTTGACAAACAATCCTCTGAATCCATCCATTCACGCCTTGGGCACTCGCCGACTCAGGTTTTTAGGGGCCTTTTTCTTTGCCCTCAACGCGATCACATGAGCCGCCAACTCCAGGTCGTGGGGGAAAGTGATCTTAAAATTCCAATCCTCGTTTTTGAGCAGGGCGATTTTCTTGCCCAGCTTTTGAACCGCCGAAACCTCATCGCTCACCATTTCATGCTTGGCCATCAACGCCGCATAGGCCTCATGGATCAGGCCGGCGCTGAAAATCTGCGGGGTTTGCATCGCCCAAAGCCCGGTGCGTTCCACGCTCTCCTGAACCATCTGTTCCACGGACGCACGCTTAACCGTATCCGGGATCGGCGAGGCACAACACGCGGCGCCGTGCTGGCGCGCCATCGCCAAGCAGTCCCGAATCAACTTCGGCGTCGTCAGAGGCCGCGCACCGTCATGGATCGCCACATATTGGCAGCGGTCCGTGTCCACCGATTGGAGCCCGCGCCACACCGAGTGATGCCGTTCAGCCCCGCCCACAATGAGCTTTTTTACCTTCGGCAAATTGTCTCCCTCCAGGAGAGCCTCAAAATCTGTGACGCGGTCCTCTCGCACCACAACCAGGATTTCGTCCACCTCGCGGCTCTCGGAAAAAGCGTGAAGCGAATGCCAAACCACGGGCTTACCGCCCAAGGGCGCAAACAACTTGTCGAACCCCATCCGGCGGGAACTTCCGGCAGCTACAATAATGGCGGAAACCATGGGAGGGCAGAAGCTAGCCCAACCCCTCGACGGCGCAAACTCTTTCCCTGCACTTTGCCAAAAGCCGAACCATAGCCACCGCCCCCTGCCTCAGAGCGCCCAAGGAACCGGCCCCGACCTGCGCACCCCCACCCGACTCCTCCGGGCAACAATTAACCCGCCGCTCACGCCGAAAAACTCTCCCCACAGGAGCAATGCGCCTCGGCATTGGGATTGGTCACTTTAAAACCACCCTTCTGGAGGTCATCGCTGTAATCGAGGACCGATCCGCTCACAAAGAGCGCGCTCTTTGGGTCGATCACCACCCGAACCCCTGCCGAAGGCACCAGGATATCCCGATGAGCCGGGCCATCCACCAAGTCCATTTTATACTGCAGCCCGGAGCAGCCGCCGCCGATCACCGCCACCCGCAGCGCGCCTTGAGGACGCCCTTGTTTGGTGAGCAGAGAGGTGAGTTTCGCCCCGGCGTTCTCAGTGACTTTCACCAGTTTCTCGTTGCCGATCCTGTATTTGATTTCTTCAGACATGGTTCACGTTCTTAGCACGATTCCCTCCGCGGCTCTGCCGTCTGCGAGGCTCGGATCCTCTGAATGTTCCAACGAACCCGCAAGACTTTCAGTCGCAATCCCCTCGAGTTCAGCAATGCTTGCCACATGGGAAAACCGGCCCCGCAACACTTTGGCCGCCGGCATTCCCCGGGAATAAGCCATGAGCCGACTCCGCATCGCCGCCATGGTGTGGCGCTCGCCGCCCCGGGCGTCCACGGCCAAGCGGCAGTGCCGCACGATATGTCGCCATTGCTCCTCCAAAGAGGGCGGCTCCGGGGTCCGGCCCGACGCCAGGGCTTCCTTAATCTGACCAAAAACCCAGGGCGCACTCATCGCCGCCCGCCCGATCATCATCCCGCGCACTCCGCTCCCCATGTGCCGCCGCACATCCTCAACGCCCCCAATATCGCCATTGCCGATCACCGGAATCTTTACCGCCTGCGCTACTTGCGCAATCACCTCCCAATCCGCCTCCCCGCTGTAACCTTGGTCCTTTGTGCGTCCGTGCACCGCGAGGGCGCTCACCCCGGCCTCCTCGAGAATCCGGGCGGTGGTGGTGGCGTTGACCGTTTCTCGACTCCAGCCAATCCGCATCTTTGCCGTGACGGGGAACGGCGCCACGGCCCGGACGACCCCCCGGGCGACTTTTTCAAGCAACGGACAATCCCGCAGCAGCGCGGAACCCCCGTTCTTGGAAACCACCTTGTTGACCGGACATCCAAAATTCAGGTCGATGAAATCGGGGCTTTTCCACTCCACAATCTTCCGGGCGGCCTCGCCCAAGTGATCCGGGTCCGCCCCGAAAAGCTGAATCCCCAGGGGTCTCTCCGCCTCCACAAACTCCAAGTATTCAAGCGTCCGCTCGTTGCGGCGGAACACACCCTCCGCGGAAACAAACTCCGTGACGAGGACATCGGCCCCGTATTCTTTGCACAACTGGCGAAAAACGGAGTCCGTGACGCCGGCCATGGGCGCGAGATAAAGGGGGAAACTCTTTTGAAACCAAGGCAGCATGTCCGTGCATCCTAAACGCTTTGCGTGGGCTTGCGAGCGCTCAAGTGAGCGCCAACGGGCTGCTCTCCCCGCCCTCCGCCCCTACGCAGCTCTCACCCCGCGCGAGTTACCCCAACAACTCCGCCACTTGGGACTGAACCTCGGCCATCTGATCCAAGTGCAACTGAGGGTCGGGAACGATGAACAACTCCCCGGTTTTTACGTGCTCGTAAATTCGGGTCAGCCCCCCGTCGGCCTCCTTGGTTTCCACTTCCTTGAGCAACCGTTTCCGCTCCAGCATCAGGGCGAGGATGTAGCGGGCGTTGGCCAACTCAGGGGTGCCCTCAGCCATGTAACGGCGCAGCAAATCTTCCGCCGTCTTTTTGCCCAACGCCTCGGGAGCAGCCGGAGCGGGCATCTCAAACTTGGAACGCCAGAAAGAAAAAGGCTTCGGCTCCTCCTTGCGCCGCTCCGCCCAAGCCGCCTCGCTGAGGTCTTCGCGCCGAAACCCGGCGCCTTCGTCGAAAAGCACCGTGTAAAAATATTGCCCGTCAGCAAAGAGCTCGCCGGTCCTCGAGCAGCGGTCGGCCCGGCTTTGAATGGTCCATTCGGTGTTCATAAAACGCGCCCCGGCTGGTTTTTAACGGCTCATTTGCGACGGAAACTCAGGCGCGGCAGCTCGCGATTGGTGGAGCGCAGGTAAAGCAGCAAGAGCCCCACTCCGCCAAAAACCAGATTGGGCAGCCAACCGCTCAACCAGCCGGGCAGCCGCCCGCCTTTGCCCAAGGCTAGGCAGAGGTTCGTAAAGAGGATCATCCCGAAGAAAATCAAAATCGCGCCGGCAACCCCGGCCAAAACCCCGCGGCGCGAGTACACAATGCCCAGCGGCGCGGCAATAAACACCACCACCAAACACGACCACGGAAGCGCCCAGCGGTGGTGCAGGTAGGTTCGAAACGGGGCGAGTTGCCCAGCGGAAAAATCCGCGTTGAACCTCAAGTAATTCCAGAGCTCGGGGATCGTCAGGCTTTGCGCCTCCAACTGGCCACTCGAAATCCGCCACGGGTTCTCACTCCAGCCGCTCACCAACCGTTCGCCTCCCTCAAAAGAATCAAACCGGGGAAGGCCGTCTTCCGACGAAAAATCCACAATCAAACCGTCCGAAAGTGTCCAGGACCGATTGTTTGCATCGTAACCAGCCCGGCGGGCATACCACTTTTTGACAATCTTTCCATCCGGGCTCTGCTGGGTGATATGCACCCCTGTCAACTCGGAGGCGTTCGGCCGAAACTTGCGCACAAACCACGTCCGGATATTCATGCGATCCCGAAAAAGATACCCCTCCACCACGCCACGGTCTCCCGGCTTTTTACTCCGGGTCAAAGCGTCCAAGGCCGCTTTCTTCGTCGCCTCGGCCCGCGGCGCCAGTTCGTAGTTGAGAACCATGCAGCCCACGCTGGCGAGGCTGCCCAGCACCACCAAAGGCCAGAGCACCCGCGCCACACTGCGTCCCGCCGTCAGCATCGAGATGATTTCGTTGGAACGCGACATCCGGCTCAGCGAGAAGAGCAGCGCCAGCAGCAAACCAATCGGCACCGAGGCCAGTATGGTTTGGGGAAGCTGGCTCAAGTAAAAAAGTGCCACGCGCTTGAATGAAACTCGCGCTTCAATGAAGTCTGGTCCGTTGTCGCTCAGGTCGATGATGAGCCAGATCGAAATAAATCCGAAAAAGCACAGCAGGAAGGGCTCAAGGAAGTTTCTTAAAATGTAACGATCGAGAAGGCGCACGATTGCGGATTGCGGAATGGACGGGGGCGCAGTTTGCTCCACACCCGCCTCCGCGCAAAACTCAAATTCTCCAATTTCTCCGTTGCCTCCCGTCTTTCATGATTTCTCTGAGTGAGAACCCCACCGCCAGCGCGCCCCACCCCTTCATTGAACGGGTGCGTGAGATCTTTTCCACCAAGGGCCTCTTGTCCAAGGCGAAGAACTTCGAGTTCCGGCTTGAACAGCAGGAGATGGCGGTGGCGGTGGCCCGGGCCCTCTGCGAGGAACGCCATTTGGTCATCGAAGCCGGCACGGGCGTTGGCAAATCCCTCGCCTACCTCGTGCCCGCGGTCCTCTGGGCCATTGAGACCCAACGCAAAGCCGTCATCTCCACCTACACCATCAACCTCCAGGAACAGCTCGTCTACAAGGACATCCCCATTCTTCAAAAAGTGCTGCCGGTGGAGTTTGAGGTCATGCTCTGGAAGGGACGCCAAAATTACCTCTGTCCCATGCGCCTCCAGCGCGCAATGAACAGCGCCGCCGAACTCTTTACCTCCCCAGAACAGGCCGAACTCCAGCGCATCTGGGAATGGGCCCAGACCACGAAGGACGGCACCCTCGCGGATTTCGCGGTCGAACCCGACCCCCACGTCTGGTCGCAGGTCTGCAGCGAACAACACATCTGCACCCCCAAATCCTGCGGACAAAACCCCAAGTGCACCTATCAAGCCGCCCGCAAACGCCTCCTCTCAGCGGATGTCGTGGTCATGAATCACACCTTGTTTTTCATGAATCTCGGCGGCGCACCAGAAGCCGACGAAGACGACAGCGGCTATCTCTTTGCCAATGATTTTGTGATCTTTGACGAGGCCCACACCGTGGAAGGCGTCGCCGCCAAACAAATCGGCTTGGGTGTCTCCCAATACGGCCTCCGATACGCCCTCCACCGCCTCTACAACCCCAAAACCCGCAAAGGCCTCTTCCAGGTGCTCCGCCGCCCGGACGCCATCCGCGAAGTCGCCGCCCTTCTCGAAGAGGTCGATGCGTTCTTTGAAAAGGTCGGGAAATGCGCGGAATTCAAAAAAGGCCGCGAATTCCGGGTCCGCGAGCCCGATTTCGTGGAGGACTCGCTGACAGCCCCGCTTGCCGGACTCCAAAAAATCGTCATCGAATGCGTGCGGGCTTTGGAGGACGAAAACAGCAAGGCGGAACTCCAAGATCTCGGCCGGCGGATTCGGGACGCGCGTGCGAGCATCGCGACCTTCCTCAAACAGGAAAGCCCGGACTACGTTTATTGGGTGGAGCAATCGGGCAAGACCCAGAAGTCCTACCAGCTCAATGCCGCCCCCGTCGACGTGGCGGCCCACCTCAGAACCCTGCTCTTTCGGGAAAACCACGTCTGCATCATGACCAGCGCCACGCTCTCGGTCGGCAACGAGGCCCTGAGTTATTTCCGGGAACGGGTCGGCGCTCAGGAGGTCGACGCTCTGCAGGTGGGAAGCCCCTTTGATTACGAGCGCCAGATGCAGCTCCTGATCACCCGCAAAATGCCCGATCCGCGCGACCCCGGATACGACGCGGCGCTGGCCGAGCGCATCGAACATTTCGTGGAGAGGACCAAAGGCCGGGCCTTCGTGCTTTTCACCAGCTACAAAACCATGTCCGCGCTGGCGGCCCTCATGCGGGAGCGGCTCGACGAACTCGACTACAAACTCATCGTCCAAGGAGAAGGCCTGCCCCGGCACCGGCTGCTCGCGGAATTTAAGAAGAACGATCGGCACGTTCTTTTCGGCACGGAAAGCTTCTGGAGCGGCGTCGACGTGCCGGGCGACGCCCTCTCCAACGTGATCATTACGCGGCTCCCGTTCGCAGTCCCCGATCATCCACTCATTGAAGCCCGGCTTGAACTGATCCTCTCCGAGGGGGGCGATCCGTTTGCGGAGTATTCCCTGCCCGAAGCCATCCTCAAATTGAGGCAAGGCGTTGGCCGCCTCATCCGCACCCGGCAGGACTCGGGTATTGTGGTGATCCTGGACCCGCGGATCCTGACAAAGAGCTACGGACAGGCTTTCCTGCGGGCGCTGCCCAAGTGCCCGCTTGAAATTGTCGCCTGAGACGCTGCCGCCAGCCTCGGGCATGGCCAGGCAAAGCGGGGTGCTCATGGATCGCCCCCCGCCACTCGGCATCGGGTCTTTGTGGAGCGGCGGCTGCCGCCGACAACAGGAGATCTGCTGGCTTGCCTCGGCGTCGATCACGCCGCCAACAGCAGGCACTCGCCAGTTTCTCCGGCCCATGACGAGGATGACGTCAACCTGGCGCTGGCTCGCAAGCCGCTCCCGCCCCGAGCGCGCCGCGGCCAGCGCGGCTGCGTCGTGCCCCCCGATCAGTTTCGGCTTCCGAACCCGGTAGATCCGTTTTCGGCTTCAAGTCGCCCCCACCCTCTCGCCTATGCGCATGCCCATCCGCACCGGGCAGTCCCGGATACTCACTCTCTGGGTCGCCCTGCTTTTTCTTTGCCTGACACACTCCCGAGGAGCGGACACGGTGGAATGTCACTTAGTTAAGGCGGATCACCGGGGTGGATCTAACCTGGAAATTTCGAGAGGTGAGGCTCCACATGTCGGCCTTCAGCGGCTTCAGATATCCCAAGTTTCAGAGTAAAAATTCATGTCGGGCCGCAGAGAAGTCCGATCGCCCAAAAAAAGCGCCAAATCGCCCCGGTAACAGAGGAAAACGTCGAAAAGATGCCTTAACTGAGCGCCATTCAGGCCTGTCTCCTTCGGGGCTCGCTCCCCTACCGCGACTATGGCCGCTTCGGCATGTTCCCCAAAGGCAAAGCCAGCGCCGATTCGCCCTTCAAACTCCACTCCCAATGGCTCATCGCCGAAGGCGACGTCCGTGACGCCGCTGCCTTCCAAAACGCTTGGAGCGCCTTCGCTGGAAAAACGGAACCCGTGCCGTAGCTGACGATCAAAGCGTCGGAGCAGCCAAAGCCGAAAGAGGGGAAGTAAAAGCACCGCCCTGCCTGTTGGCCGTCAGGAAGCATCATTCTCCCCATGAACGCGACTGCCACCTCACCCAGAACTGCCGCCGATTTGGTAGGCACCTTCCGCACCTTTGGTGACTACGGCCCTGCTTATCAGGTCGTGAGCACGGTGAACGGACAGAAGGTACATGTGTTTGTCGTACAAACCGGCGAAAAACTCGACTATCCCACGGAGCAGGCTTTGATCTACCCGGAGTCCATCTGAATCCATCTTCGCCATCGTCTTCGGAAATGTCTTCTCCCCTAATCTCATCGAATGGGCTGCCCGTGAGGCTGCGGCAAGGCCCATTCTGTCGAATGGTTACTTCATCGCTCTGGAGGATAACATGGACAATTTGTGAAAATGGACAATTTGTGCGCCCCCTCTGATACAATTCTTCTTATACAGTGAAGTCAGAATTCATAAATACCCGCTATATTTAAACTATGCCAAATAAGGACATCTACAAAATCGACAACTATTTTATCACCATTGGGACGATCTTCCTGATCATCGGACTTACCATCTTCCTATACCCCAGCACCTACAATGAAGTTTCCATTCGAAACGGTGACAAGTATTGGAGGACCCTGGATCAAATAAAAACAGAAAAAGGAGCAGATGAAGTAACCGAAACAACCTTCCCACTGATCCGCAGCATTATCTTTGGCAACGGCATTATACTGCTCATCATCGGTATTTTTTACCGCAGACGTGAAAACAAGATTATTGCGGTCTGGAATGCGCTGGATCGGACAGGGGAGGCCAAGGTGAATGATCTGGCGGCTTCGCTGGGACTGGAGCGCACTTTTATCACCAGTCACCTGAAAGACATCAATGCCCAGCAAACCTCTTACTATGTGTGGGACCAGGCCAGTGACAGGATTGTGGATGGGAAACTGATGACCGAATTTCTCCTGGTGGTGGAGTGCAACAATTGCGGCAGCAAAGTGAATGAGAAAGTCGCCATTGATCTGGTCAACCCGCCCAAGTGCAGGTATTGCGGAAGCCCCGTTTCTTCATCCGAGTCGTTGAATAAGCTGAAACAGGATATCCTCACAACGCATGCTGCAGTCGCAAACCAGGCGTCGGACAAGAAAGAATTCAACGTTGGACTTTTTACTGTGTTGATGACCCTATTCTGGCCCGGAGCCATCGTTTACCTTATCATGAAGAAATCAGATATGTTCAATGTTAAGATAGGAAACTTGAACCCCGGGCAACCAGGAACTTAACAGACCCGCTCTCTCCCCTGGCCCCAATCCGCTCTCCAACCGTTTCCGGTGACCCGGCCGAAAAAGCGAATTCCTTGCAATCAAAATCGATCACCTTGACGGTCTTCGCCGAGCCTTGCTCACAAGCGGTTTAAAAAAGCAGACAGAATCCAGCCAGAAAAACGCCTGAAGAGCTGAATGATTTCATAGAAAATTAAAACTGCGCACGATTGAAACGCAGCAGGCGTTCATCGCTCAAATCCGCTCCGGCGGTGTGAAGTTGCGCCTGCATTTTCCAGCGGAGCGTGCCGTCGAACCCGCTGGAAGCGGCGAGTTGGATGAACGGTAACAGCGTCTTCCCGAGTCCCTCCAGCAGAGCCGAACCGGTGGCATCGTTCGCCTCCAACGGCTTGGCCGGGATACGCACCTGAAACGGGTAAGCGTGTTTGCCCGGCAAGAGGGTTTCACCACCCGCAAGCAAGTCCTGATCGATCTGGATTACGGTTTGCCAGTGGTCGCTTTTATCTTGGCCGCGTGACACGAGATGCTGCGCCAGTAAAGTGACGGTGAGCCGGTCAACCACCAGACGCCGGTGCAGCAACAAGTCCACGCTTCCGGCGACTTCCTCGTCCCAGATGTAGGGCCGGTCGGTGAAGCGCACGTTCAACGATCCCTTGGCGGCGGCAGCCAGGGCATGGACCAGACTCGCGACTGCCAGCGCTGTGAACAGCGTCAGCAACACGCCGATGGCAATACGGGCCAGAGGATCGTCATTGGGCGAATCCGCGAACAAGACCCACTTGAATAAAAACCCGTCTAGCGTGAGCAACGCGGAGGTGAAGAGCAGTGCGGGCAGGTGCTTCATGGTTGGGCCAGTGGGCCTTCGTGCGGTGTCGGCCGCACCGCTTCCTCGGGCGTGGCCAGGTAAAAACTGAGGTCGTCGATATCCACCGCCAACGGACTGGCAACGGTGGTTATCAAAAAGAAGTTGTTATCAGGATTGGGGCGGAAGCGGACGAGCACATCATACCAACGCCACTCGGGCGAGAGGAAGAGTTTCACCGGTTTACCGGTCTGGGCCTGCCGCGTTCCTAACAAAAACATAAGCGCGGGTAGCGGCGGTTCCGGATTGATCTGGCACCGGGCGCGAAAGCGCAGTCTCACCGCATCCAGGCCGGGCGCGATTTTTGCGGTTGCGAAGACATTCGTGCCCTCGCCCTTGGGAACGACGATTTGCAGGAAGCGATTACCGTTTTCACCGAAGATCGTGGCCGGGCTCGGGTGCCAAGTCTCCTTTTGCCAGCCCGCACTTTTCTCAAAGGTTCCGTCGGCCAGTAGGACGACGGGCGCAGAGGCGGCTTCGACAGGCGCGGCGCACAGCAGGACGCAGAGAAGACGGAGAAGAAAAAACGCGGGTAAATGAGGGGCAGATGACATGAGAGCCTTTTTTTATAGCCTCGCTCGGCGGTCGTTTTTAGGTCCTGAAGCTCATAAATCAATGGTGTAGAATGGCATACTATTTTCATTCAGCATGGCAAAGACCTCCTTCTCACCATGCGCGCGCAGGAAGTCGAAATACCGATTCGTCATGGCCTGAGTGGTAGCGTTTTTTGCGCCTCGGCGTGAAGCACAGGGGACGCACCGTGAAGCACAGAACATGGACAATTTGTGTGTCCCCTCTTATACGGCTAGGACGAGTTGCCGAAAGTCGAGCCGGGCCTCGCCGCAGTCGTGAAGGAAATCGCCGCGCGCGGGCTCGAAATCGAGAGCGGTTATGGCAAGCTGAGCATCATCGGTGTCGGGATGCGCAGCCGCAGCGGCGTCGCCGCAAAGATGTTCGAGGCGCTAAGCAAAGCCGGGATCAATATCGTGATGATCACCACCTCCCAGATTAAAACGGCGGTCATCATCGACCAATTGAAACTGACGGAAGGCGCGAACGTCGTACACGAGGCGTTCGGGCTGGGGTAGTAGAACACCGTTCTCCGCCCGGTAGTCCTCCGAGCTTCGGTCCAGCTTCCCCCGCGCCGCGCTGCCGCCTTCGCCCATCCGTCCCGCCGACAGGATGGCCGGCTCCACACGAGGCATCAGCCCATCGCACTTTCCACCAGGCGCGCTTCGCGCTCGCGGCGGGCGATGAGTCCGTTCAGGCCCAGCCCGACCCACAGCCTTTTCATCGCGCGCAGTTCGGCCGCGATGGCTTTCAGATCATAGGGTGGCTCGGCTTCGAGCAATTCGCGGATGCTGCGCATTTCCTCGCGGCGCTCGCCTTTCATGGAAGTGCCCCGATTGAACACCAGGCTGAGCAAGGCTCCCTGAGCACTGCCGGGCAGTTTGTCCGCGTCGGGGAAAGCCGAGAGCATTTTCTGATAATACTTCGGCACCGTAGCGCGGAAGAATACGGAGTCCGCTGCTTCCGCCGTGATGTTGATGTCGCGAAAACCGGGGCAGAGCGCCTGGGCTGCGGCACCGGTCTTGCCGATGGCCACGCTGAGCCGCTGCAGTTCCACGCCGGTGAGCCACTGCTTCCAATCCTCGAACATCTCGGCCTTCGATTCCGTGCCCGCGCCGAGATCGTAGCCGTGCCCGAGCGTCACGCCCGATTCGCCGCCGGGAAATTTCCACGGCTGGTCCATCCCTTCCTCGTCGATGATGAACTCGATGGCCTCGCGCGGAATCGCGCCGATGCCTTGCGTATTCGGCAGCGCTCTCGGCGCGGGCATCGCATTGGAAACGAAAGTCCCCTCTCCCGGTGCCGCCACGAATCGCCAGCGGATGAAATTCCGCACCAGGCTGGTGGCGCGGACCTTCTCCCACACGCCGTCGCCACTCACGCTGTCGCGATCGCCGCGGCCATTGGTGTTCCCCTCGATCGCCTTGAATTTTCCGCCGGCCATCGGGGCCTTCACGAAACCGATATGGGAAAAATCGAACACCGCAATCATCCCCGGCTCGGGCGTCACGGTCGGCGGTAGAATTTCCTGATCGAACCGCCGCGCCCACTCGATGTAGGCGAATGCCCCCGCGGTCTTCGGGCGCTTGCCTTCGACCTCCTCATTCCTCCAGCCCAGCGCGCGGCGCACCTCGGGGAAATTGGTCAGCCATTCGCGGATGACCCACGAAGTGAAGGCGGCGCACCAAGGCCAGTCGCCGAGCGGCCGCAGATCGGTCGCGGCCTGGTATTCGCGCACGCGGACGCCGCAATTGTTGCCGCCGACTTCGCGCACGCCGACCTCGGCCTGGGCGATGGCGAGGAGCTTGTCGATCACCCCGGTGCGAGCGCCCGCGGGGATGGGCGGCGAAGCCGAAGCCACCGCCTGGCCCCGCAGGCGGTCGATGCGCTCCAACGTCTCCGGCCCTGCGATGCCATCGACTTCCAGCTTCTGCGCCTTTTGAAAAGCCCTCACCGTCGCCTCGGTGTTTTCGCCGAAGACGCCGGTGCCGTTCAGATCGCCTTTCGGCAACTTGAAGTGGCCCGCGTGTGCGAGCTGGTTGAGGGCGAGTTGCATCTGCGCGACTGCGCTGCCGTTGCTGCCGATTTGGAGAATCATAGACTGGGAGCTGGGGCTGATGGTTGCTGAGGGAGATGCGGCCCGGCACCGCCCGCTCAGGGAATGGCGGCGAACACGGCGTCGATGAACAGATTCAGGACGCCATTGATGAAAGTGTCGATCGCCGCCTTGGCGAGGCCCGCCTGCCTCAGCGCGCGCATCGCCGCGAGGTCGCGCTTGCCGCGCACGAGATCCTCGAAATCGTCACGGTCGATCTTCCCTTCGGCCAGGAGCACGGCTGCACGCTTGAGGCTCTCCTTGGATTTTTTCAGGAAGTCATTCGCGTCCTCCGCGGCTTGCTTCGCGAGCTGTTTGAAGAGCGTCTTGCCGAGATCCTTGCTCTTCCCGAGCACGTCTTTGAGGATGTTGTCAAAGTTCATGGTCAGTCCTTCTTTGGATTGGGTTTGCCGATCTCGAGCGCGATGATTTCGTCGAATGCCTGCTCGATGTCGGGCTTCTTGATCGCGATTGCATCGGGTTTGAAGGATCCCTTTTCCCGCCAGCGCCGCAGGAAGCCGCCAAAGAGATTTCCATCCGGCGCGCGCAGGAGCTCCCACATCGCGACGGTCTCGGCATTGCGGCTGCGGCCGCGGTCGTACTCGAAGGCCTTGGCGATGGTGAGCTTCACGGCCTCGACTTCCTTCGCATGCGCCGCATAGGACCCGGTCGCATTGTCCATGAGCATCAGCGCCTCGGCCTTGGCACCGGTCGCCTTGTCGTAGGCGATCTTGTCGTAGGTGGCGATGGTGCTGCATCCCGCAAGAAGGAGGATCGCGAGAAACGGCAGGAGGAGGTGGCGGAGCGATGCGTTCATAATCCGGGGATCCAGCAACTGCGCCGCCATGACTAGGCAATCGACCTCCGCAGTCAAGCGCTTAACCCCACTTCGCGGACTGGAGGGGTAAGCGGGCCGGGAACCCGCCATTTTGCGAGAGCGAGGTCAAAAGGTCGGCACTACAGGATTTTTCGAAGCGGCCGCTGGCGTGTGGATTTTTGGCGGCGCCTGCTCGGGCAGCGTGAGCTTGAGTTGATCGAGCAGGAGGCAGAGCTCCTTTTCGGGCTGGGTGTAGCGGGTGATTACGATCTCCCGGCCATCGGTGGTGGGCAGATGGACATCGAGCATCTGGATGGCGGCGAACTTTTCGAGCACTGCGCGTGGGGTGAGTCCGCTGGCGCAGCGTTTAAGCCGGGCTTTGAGGGTCACTTGCAGGCAGTACGCCAGGAAGGATACGAAGATGTGCGCGTGGATTCGATCTTCATTCCGGTGATAGATCGGCCGCAGAGCCAAATCGCCTTTGAGTTCCTTGAAGGCTTGTTCCACTTCGGTGAGCTGCAGGTAAAACTCCCAGAGCTTGGCGGGATCGGCCTCATTGAGGTTGGTGCGCAGCAGGTAACGTCCTTCGCGTCGGCGCGCCACACGCAGAGTGGTCCGGTTAAGTTGATACACCAGGGAGGCCGTTTGTTTTTCGCCTTTGCCGTGCAGGGGGACCTCCACCTTTACGTGGCGGGCGTCACGGCCCGCCTCTTTTTTGGCCGCGCCCAGAGCCTGGTGCAACTGGTCCCGATTCAGAGGTCTTTTGCGCTGACTCAAATCACTGAGTGTCTTGAGGTATTTGCGAAGTCGGCGACGCCGCATCGAGCGCTCCTTGCCGATCCGAGCGTCGCTTTCGGCGAGCACATAGGTCTCGCCTTCCTCTGCGATTAGTTTGACCCGCACGGATGGGCGGGCATTGCGCCAGGGTTTGCGAAGAAGGGCCTCTTCAAGTTGGCTGAGCCGACCTTTTGGCGTGCCCACAAGGTATGAGACAGGCGGATCACTTTCGCGCATCTCAGACAAGATCTCTTCGGTGGAAGCAAGCACAGGAGCAAGCACAGGGGACACACAAATTGTCCGCAAACTGTGTGAAAAACGCGGGAACAAGCCCACTTTTCCACACAGCACGGATTCCCGGCAGAGCGGATCCGCTCCCAAGTAGCCTTCGACACCGAATTCGCGTCGAACCGGGTTCAACA
>JBEIUI010000006.1:0-56265 GCA_040374425.1 Verrucomicrobiia bacterium
GCCATGTGCTGGCCCCGTCGACCGGTAGACCCGGGCAACAGCCCCCAAGGCATGATCCGCGTGTTGACCCAGTAACTGATGCGGCGCTGTTGCTCAGCGGTCAGGTCGGAGAGATCCGTTCGTCCGGCTGTGGCGGAGCGGATTTCACCGCCTTGATCGTCGAAAAAGCGGAGCGCGGCTTGTTGAAGAAGCGGTGCCCGAAACGTGAAAGCCGCGTCTGCATCGCTATATGGAGGCAGGTTTTTCTCGTCGATCAATGTGCTGAAATCCGTCTGCTGGGCGTCGTTGATCACCCGCTGGGCTATCTGGGAGCAGACCGAAAGTTCCATGGAGCGCCGGAAAGTTTGCATTCCATTGGGCAGGAGCGCGAAGAGTCCCACAAAAGCAAATGCGAAGATCCCGAGGGCGATGGTGACCTCAATGAGGTTGAATGCTCGGCATTGAAAAAAGAGCCGAGGAGGACGCGGAATCAGGGGATGGAGAGAGGTGGGAGGGTTCACGGCTTTGGCTTTATGTTTATTTTGTAAATACAATGTCGGGCCAGATGCAAGCCGAAATTTTTCGAGCGGCGGGGTGCAATGCGGGCGGGGGGGAGGCTCGAACAAAAACCTCCCGAACTCTATGTAGAAAAGAGCGTGCAACTCAAGTTCTCCATCAGAAAACATGGGCAAGAGTCTTTGGACAATCGGGTGCGGGCGATCAGGCAGTTAAAACAAGCCCGCTCCCAGCGGAATGAATTTCCTGAAGTGTAAATACAACGTGCCTGAGGGTTGCTGCGTCCTTTTCTGTCCGAACGGGCCAACTCAATCGGGTTTGGAGCACGGTTTGAATCCAGCCGTCGTGGTGCGCATTCGATCGCCAGAGCGTTGCCAGTCGGTCGATTCCCATGAGGAACGCTCCCGGGCGACTTGCCGCTAACTGTCGGATCTGAAGGTATCTTCAAAGCACCTGTCTCTTGGCAGGGTTTCCTCATGGTATCGGGCATTTATTCATCCCGCTGAGAGGAACAAAAGAGGGAGGGGCCCCGGCGGAGGTGACAGCGGGGGACTCAATTCGTTGATTCGGTGGATAAAGGATTGATGTTGCGCGCAGCCTGTGAGGAATCTGGCGCGGAAGACCCAAGTTTTTATTCAACCTCAATTCTCCTTCTCTCTCATGAAGTCTCCTATTCGTGTTGCTGTGACCGGTGCCGCCGGTCAGATCTCTTATTCCCTGCTTTTCCGGATCGCCTCGGGAGCGATGTTTGGCCACGACCAGCCTGTGATTCTGCACTTGGTGGAGATTGAACCGGCCCTAGGCGCTTTGCAGGGCGTGGTGATGGAGCTTCAGGACTGCGCGTTTCCGCTGCTCAAAGGCATCGTGCCTACGGCCAGTCTGGACGAGGGATTTGGAGGGGTTCACTGGGCTTTGCTCGTGGGGAGTGTCCCGCGGAAGGCCGGTATGGAGCGCAAGGATTTGCTGGGAATCAACGGGAAGATCTTCATCGGCCAAGGCCGCGCGATTGAGAAAAACGCGGCCTCCGACGTGCGGGTGCTCGTGGTCGGCAATCCCTGCAACACCAACGCTTTGATTGCGATGAACAACGCCAAGGGCATCCCGGCCGATCGTTGGTTTGCGATGACGCGACTGGACGAAAACCGTGCTAAATCGCAGCTGGCGCTTAAGGCCGGAGTCGATGTGACGGAGGTGAGTAACCTGGCGATTTGGGGGAACCATTCCGCCACCCAGTATCCCGACTTTACCAACGCCCTGATTCAAGGGCGACCAGCGCCGGAGGTCATCACCGATCGCGCATGGTTGGAAACGGAGTTTATCGCGACGGTGCAGCAGCGCGGGGCGGCGATCATCAAGGCCCGGGGGCTTTCCTCGGCGGCATCGGCCGCCAATGCCGTGGTGGACACGGTGCGTGCGCTCTCCACCCCAACTCGGGAAGGCGACTGGCACAGTGTGGCTCTCTGTTCAAAGGGAGATTACGGCGTGGAGCCGGGGCTCATTTCTTCTTTCCCCGTCCGCACTCTGGCCGACGGCCGCCTGGAGGTCGTCCAAGATGTCCCCGTGAGTGCTTTTAGCCGGGCTAAGATCGATGCAACGGTGGCTGAGCTCCAAGAGGAGCGGTCGCTCGTGGCAGAGCTTCTGGGTTAACCTTCCCGGAAAACCCCTCTGCGTTTGAAGCGGGCTGCGCTGTCGATGACGGTGCAGCCCGTTTTTTTTGAGTGGTATGCGTGTGAACACCTCCACACTGCTCAGCCGTTCGGGGGCCCGGAGAGCGTGCCGTCGGCGGGTGCGCACATCGCCGCAGGGGAGAGGGCTTGTGCCAGGGTTTCTTCGGGTAAAACCCCAAGGCGGCTGCAAATCTCGCGCACGGTCCCGCCGGTGCGCTCGCATTCCTTGGCGATTTCAGCGGCCCGATCGTAGCCGATCCATGGTACCAGGGAGGTGACCATGGCGAGGCTGGCTTCCAGCACATGAGCGCAGTGTTCCGGTTGTGCGATGATGCCCTCGACACATTTTTGAGAGAAGACCTCTGTGGCCCGGCTCAGCAGAGCTAGGGATTCGAGGAGCGCATCGGCGAGCACCGGCGTCATGGCGTTGAGTTCAAAGTTTCCCTGGGCGGCAGCCCAAGTCACGGTGGCGTCGTTGCCCACCACCCGGGTGCAGACCTGCATGAGCATTTCGCAGAGAACCGGGTTGATTTTACCCGGCATCATCGAGCTTCCGGGTTGAAGTGCCGGGAGCCGTATTTCGCCCAAGCCGCAGTGGGGGCCGCTGGCCATCCAGCGCAGGTCATTCGCGATTTTAAAAAGGCTGACGGCGATGGTTTTGAGGTGGCCGCTGGTCTCCACCGCGGCGTCTCTGGCCGATTGGGCTTCGAAATGGTGGGCGGCTTCACGCCAGTCGATGCCCGTCTCCTTGCGGAGCAGTTCCAGTGCGATCTTGGCGAAGTCCCGGTGCCCGTTGAGTCCGGTACCGACAGCCGTGCCGCCGAGGGGGAGTTCAGCCAAGCCGTGCAGAGCTTGGCCGGCCCGGCGTTTTGCCTCCGCAATTTGGCGGGCATAGCCGCCAAACTCCTGACCTAAACGGACCGGAGTGGCGTCCATGAGATGGGTGCGTCCGATTTTGAGGACGGGCCAGAACTCACGGGATTTTCGTTCAAGCGCGGCATGGAGTTTTTCCAGAGCGGGCTGGAGTTGATCGGAGATCAGAGTGCATGCGGCGAGATGCAGAGCGGAGGGGAACACATCGTTGCTGGACTGGCCGAGGTTGACGTGGTCGTTGGGGTGCACCGGGTTTTTTTTGCCGACGGGTTTGCCGGCAAGCTGCGCGCAGCGATTGGCGAGGACCTCGTTGGCGTTCATGTGCGTGGATGTGCCCGAGCCCGTCTGGTAAACGTCCACGGGAAAATGGGCGTCGAGTTTGCCGTCCGCCATTTCCCGGGCCGCGGCAGCGATGAGTTGAGCCCGCGTGTCGTCCAGTTTTCCCAGTTGCCTGTTGGCTTCCG
Organism: Verrucomicrobiia bacterium; assembly: GCA_040374425.1. GTDB lineage: Bacteria > Verrucomicrobiota > Verrucomicrobiia > Chthoniobacterales > Chthoniobacteraceae > CAIURC01. The sequence goes on from JBEIUI010000006.1 coordinate 3,500, forward strand.
CTGCGGCCCATTTGATGAGTCCGAGCGCTCTGATAAATTCGCGGCCGAAGCGCTTCCCGCTGATTGGGAAATGAAGCAAGGCGCGCTGAGTGGAGGCGCCATAAAGTGCGTCAGCGGGCAACTCGATGGCGCCCAGGGAATCGTTTTCTGTCCGGAGCACGGGGATCATTTCACCCCTCCCCATCGCGGATCAGAGCGGGGCCGGCCTTAAAGAGACGCAGCCTTGGATGGGTGTTTCGCAGGGAGAACCGTCTGCGATGCCGGTTCCGGAGCCTAGCTGGGAACGAGGCGGCTGGTGCGACGCCCGTTTTTTCCGTGAGCCGTGGCGTGGCCGTTGGCGGTCTTGTAGAACTTGGTCACGAACATGGGCGGCAGGTTCTGCAGGCAATATTCGCTCTCGCTGCGGGGGAAATGGCGGCAATGGCCCACGAGTTCGTTGGTTACCTGATAAATGATGAATGCGGCGTGGTCCTCTTGTTTGAGCGCGTCGAATGTGTGCTGGAGCAGTTCGCGCTTTTTGCTTGGCTGGAGGATGCTGAAAGGGATGCCGGAGACGATGTAATCGCAATGAGGCAGGCCGCGTCGGGCAAGAGCCGTGTTGAGTTCTGCGGCGTCGCAGTTGAACACGGAGACTCTGTTGTCGCCCCGGAATTGATCTTCCAAGTGGGAAGCCAGCTCGGGATCCAGCTCGAAAAGGAGCAGATGCGAGTCGGGGGTCATGCGCTTGAGGATCTCCCGGGTGTGGCAGCCTTCTCCGGGTCCGTATTCGGCAATGATGCGGGGGCTGTTGAAATTCATTTTCCCCGCGACTTTCCGGATCAGCGTTTTGGAGCTTGGAATGATGGAGGCCACCTGCATGGGCTTTTGGAAAAATCGCTTGAGAAACAGTGCGCTCATAAAGGAAGGCTCGGGAATGAGCGGGCGAATGTAGACGCCGAGTTTCTATTGTCGAGCGCTGGATAGTCGTGGGAAACGGCGGGCTGGGGTTTTCGAAACCGGGAGTTGAAAACTGCTCCGATCCGGCGCGTGACAAGGCCGCCGATTGCCAGTAAAACACCCGCAATGCTCCTCCCTTTGGTACCCGGTTTCCAGCGCTGTATCCATGCGCTCGGGGACGATCTGCTCGGGTTTTTTCGATGGGGTTCGCGTGGATTTCCCAGCGAGTGACTGCGCGGTTTGTTCAAAACTCACTTTTGGCGGTTTGGTCACTCGTGCTCTTTGCGTGCTGCGTGGGGTTGAACACGCGGCATAACGATTTCCCCTATTTCTATCATCCCGACGAGTCGGGCAAGGTGGAGCAGGTGCTCGGCGGGAAGTGGAATTTCCATCATCCCATGTTGCTTTTAAGAGTGTCTCGGTGGGCGTTTTCCCTGCGGGGCGGTCAGGGAACCGAGCAGAGCGTGGTAGAGGCGGGGCGCTGGGTTTCGGCTGGTTTTGTCGGGGCTGCAGTGGTGGCATTTTCGCTGTTGGCGTTTGTTTGGCGGGGGTGGCCTGGGGCACTGACGGCCGGTGGCACTTTGCTTCTTCATCATCAGTTGTACGAGCTCGCCCATTATATGAAGGAGGATCCCGCCCTGCTCATGGGGTTGGCATTCACTTTTCTGGGAACGGCTCTCTACCACCAAAGTCCGAGTGCCCCAAGGGCCGCCCTTCTGGGGGTGGCGTGCGCCCTTGCGATTTCAGGCAAATATGTGGGCTGCATTTCGCTGGTGCTGGCAGTGCCGTTACTTTGGCTCAGGAAAACACCGCGGTCGGGCAGGTGGTTTGTCGGCGCCCTCCTCTTGACGCTCGTCTTGGTCAACCTTCCTCTTCTGACCCAACTGGAGACGTTCACAAAAAGTTTTGGCCGCGAGATGGACTACGTCGTCCACGGCCATCGAGGGGTAACGCGCAGGGTGCCTCACGCCCAGTATTGGAGCGTCTTTTTGGACAATTCCACGCCGGTCATCTGGTTTTTCCTGTTGATCTTCCTTTGTGCGCGTTGGCGGGAGCGGCGCTCCCTGAACTGGGCAGAGTGGGGGTTGATCCTCTTTCCTTTTATTTACGGGGCGGTTCTCTCGTTCTCTCCAAAGTCCAACGATCGCTATTTTCTGCCCGTGTCGGGTGTCTTGACTCTCTTGGCTGTGCTGGGCGTCGAGGACGCCGCACATCTTCTTGCGGGCAGGGTGGAGCGTCGCACGGTGCTCTCCTGCGGAGCCGCCCTTCTGCTCCTTTTTCAGTGCACCGGGTGGAGTGGGAGCCGCCCCGGCCTTTGGCAATACGACGAGGCATTTCAGGAGGATGACATCCAAGCGTTACTCGGGTGGATCCGCACGGAGTTGCCCTCGGATGCGGTGATTGTGAAAGATTACCGCGTGGGATTACCTGAGCCGCGTCGCAAAAAAGAGGCCGCCTACCTGGGGCCAATCCCGCAGAAGGTGCTCTCCAAGCGTTACGCGGCCGACTGGGGTACGCTTGAGGAGCTCCGCTCGAAGGGGGTCACGCACGTGATCGTTTCGGAAAGCGATTACGGCAAGTTTTTCCTTAAAAACCTGCGGCCGCAGAGCGATGAGGAGGCGGATTTTCTGCGGCGCAAGGCGTTCTATGAGGAGCTCTTCCGCAGCTTCTCACCGCTCTGGGAGCGGGACCGCGGCACTGTCATCTATTTGCACCCGGGAATCCGTGTTTACCGGATCACGCAGTAGCCAGGCTGGACGTTTCTATTCGCCGTCGGAATCGCTCTGGGCGCGAGTCTCAAAGCGAGTGAATTCCTTGAGAAACGTGAGCGGAACATCGCCCACGGGGCCGTTACGCTGTTTGGCGATAATGAGAGTGGCTTTGCCTTCGCTCTCTTTCTTTTCGTCGTCGCTCTCGGCGTAATATTCCTCGCGCACGAGAAGTCCCACCAGATCGGCGTCCTGCTCAATGGAACCGGACTCACGCAAGTCGCTTAGCCGCGGACGCCCTTTGCTGTCTCCTGAACGCTGCTCGGGGTTCCGGTTGAGCTGGGCGAGAACCACCACGGGAATATTGAGTTCTTTGGCAATGGCCTTGAGCCCACTGGAGATTTCAGCGATTTCGAGCTGCCGGTTGTCTTGCGCCCGTCGGGAGGTGGACCGCAGGAGCTGAAGGTAATCGATGAAAATGGCGGCAATGTCGTGCTGGCTCTTCATGCGGCGGGCTTTGGCGCGCAGTTCCAGAATGCTCAGGCCAGAGGTGTCATCGATAAAGATCTTGGCCTCGGCCAGTTTGGATGCAGCCGCTTGCAGGGCCGGAAAATCTCGTTCGCTCAGGAACCCGTCCCGAACCCGGCCCATGTTGACCCGTGCCCGTGAACACAACAAACGTTGGACGAGCTGTTGGGCGTTCATTTCCAGGCTGAAAACGGCCACCGCACGTTTGAGATCCACCGCGATATGCTCCGCTATGTTCATCGCAAACGCCGTTTTACCCATCGACGGACGGGCCGCGATGACCACCATTTCCGCCCCGTGCAAGCCGTCGGTCATTTTGTCGAAATCGGCAAACCCGGTGGGAAGTCCGGAGATGCTGCCGCGCCGGTCGTAGAGTTCCTGGATGGACCCGATTGCAGCCACCACCATCTGCTTCATGCTGGAGACCCGGTCCTTGAAGCGGTCTTGAGCGATGGCAAAAACTTTCTGCTCAACGTCGTTCAGCAGGTTTGGAACGTCGTCCTGCTCGTCGTAGGAGCGAGCCGCGTATTCGGTGCAGACGCGGATGATTTCCCGGAGGGTGTATTTCTCCTCGAGAATCTCGATGTAATAGGCCGCGTTCGCCGCCGTGGGGAGGAACGTGAAGAGCCCGGTCAGAAAAGCGGCGCCCCCGACCTGATCCAGCAGCGAGCGGTCTCGCATGAGCTGGGTGAGGGTGATGAAGTCGATGGGTTTGTTGGTGTCCCAAAGCTCCAGAAGCACCCCATAAATGATCCCATGCGCGGGAAGATGGAAATGCTCTGGCTTGATGAGCTTTTCAGCGCACATTCCCCCGACGTCTCGGGGTGAGAGCAGGAAGGAACTTAGAACCCCCTGTTCCGCCTCAGGGCTCTGGGGAAGCAGTCGGTGGATGTCGGGAAGATACGAGACCTTGCTCTGGAGGTCCCCCCCGGACCTGTCGAAAGATTTCCGGGCGGGCTTCCCAGTCGCTTTGCTGGAAGCCTCGTTGGCCACGGCAGACTACTTGGAGTGCTTGGCTTTGACCTTGGCCTTGAAGCCCTTGTCGTCCCCCTTGGAACCCTCGCCCTCTTGCGCCTCCGCTTCGCTGCCCTTGGCATTAACGATCACCACGAGTTTGGCCGTCACTTCGGCGTGGAGCTTCACGAGCACTTCGTGTTCGCCGCTTTCCTTGATGGGCTTCTCGATGTGGATCCGGTGACGGTCCACTTCACCTTTCCCTGCAAGTTCCTTGTTGAGGCGCTCGGCGATGTCAGCGGCGGTGATGGAGCCGAAGGCCTTGCCGGTTTCGCCCGTCTCGAGCTCCATGGTCAGCTTGAACTTGTTGATGCGCCGCGCCAGTTCGTCGGCCTCATTTTGTTCCTTGGCCTCCCGCTCAGCCCTCTTGGCTTTGAGCGCGTTGATGCGCTTGAGCGTGGAGGGTGTCACTTCGAATGCTTTGCCGAAAGGAACCAGAAAGTTGCGTGCGTAACCGCGCTTGACCTTCACGATATCGGCTTCGGCGCCGAGGGAAGCGATTTTTTCGGTGAGGATGACTTCGATCGTAGACATGGCAAGTAGCGGTAAAGGTAAAAGGGTCCCGATTTGGCGGGCCGCTGAGAAAAGCCCAGTGGCAAGGGGTTGTCAATCGACGATCCGGAAAAAATACGGGCTCCGGCGTCACATGGAATGTTCAGGAAGTGAAGTTGACCCTCTACCCGCTCTCGACACAGCGACTCACAGAGGGCGGACCGGACCCGCGCCGGGTCTTTTGCTCAGGTCCGGGGCTGCAGCCGGGCGGTAAAAATCTGAGCGGTCTTTCCGGGCGAAAAGATGGGTTCAATGGCTACGCACCGAGCGAAGCGCTCCCGGGTTCTTCGCTTCAGCTTATGCAGCGGACTTGGGCTTGCTGTCGGTGGCGGGTTTAACGGTCGCCAAAATCTTCTCCACCGCAGTCTCAGCCGTGAGCCCGTGTTTTTTGCGGAGGATATCGATGCTGCCGTGCTCGATAAATTGGTCCGGCCACCCAATACGCACCACCGGGGTGCGAATCCCGGCGTCGTTGAGGTGTTCAATGACTGAACATCCAAAACCGTTGGGCAGGACGTGGTCCTCGATGGTGCAAATGACCTCGGCGCTGCGGGCGAAGAACTCGAGAGTCCCCGTGTCCAGGGGTTTAATCCACCGCGGGTTGATCACCGCGGTGCTGATTCCCTGGGCTTCGAGTTGCTGGGCGGCTGCCTCCGCCATCTGGCACATGCCGCCCAGCCCGAAGATGGCCACCCGGGTGCCGTGTTTGACCACTTCCGCTTTGCCAATCTCAAGAATCCGCGGTTGTTCCTTTGGCTGGGCACCCGTGCCGATCCCCTTCGGGTAACGGATGGCGATGGGGCCTTGGTTGTAGTTCGCCATGGTCCAAAGCATGTCCACAAACTCCTCCTCGTCCTTGGGTTGCATGTGTACCAGTCCAGGCACCGGCCGCAGGTAGCCAATGTCGAAAAGGCCGTGGTGGGTGGGGCCGTCGTCGCCGCTGAGCCCCCCGCGATCCATGCAAAGCGCCACATTGAGTCCCTGCAGGGCGATGTCATGCACGATCATGTCGTATGCGCGCTGCATGAACGTGGAGTAAATGGCGAGGAACGGCTTGAAGCCCTGAGTGGCCAGGCCCGCCGCAAAAAGTGCGGCGTGTTCCTCTGCGATGCCGACGTCGTAGTATTTGTCGGGATGCGCCTCGGCAAAATGCGCGAGGCCCGTTCCCGTGGGCATCGCTCCGGTGATGGCGCAGAGTTTGTTGTTGGACTCTGCGAAACGGGCGAGGGTTTTGCCCAAAAGCTCCGAGTAGGTGGGGGTCGCGGAACTCGAGGTTCGTCCCGTTTTGGGTTCAAACCGGCCCAGCCCGTGAAATTTGTCGGGCTGCTTGAGCGCGGGATCGTAGCCTTTACCTTTCTGGGTGAGGATATGCAGAAGCACCGGCTCGTTCTGGGTTTTGAGAAACTCGAAGGTCCGGATCAGCAGGGGAATGTCGTGGCCGTCGATGGGGCCGTAGTAACGCAGCCCGAGTTCCTCGAAAATGACACTGGGCAGGATGAGGTGTTTGACGCCGGCTTCGATCCGGTGAGCCAAGTCATTGGCGTGTTTGCCTCCGATCATTTCCACGAACTGCGCGGCTTTCTCGTGGAGATGCGCGTAAGTGGGGTGGGTGGCGATCTTGTTAAAATAGGTGGCAATTGCCCCGACGTTTTTGGCGATGGACCATTCGTTGTCGTTGAGCACCACAATGAAGCGCTTGGTTTGCTCCGCCACGTTGTTGAGCGCCTCGTAGCTCACCCCGCAGGTAAACGCCGCGTCCCCCGCAACACAGACCACGTTTTCGTCTGTGCCCTTCTTGTCGCGCCCCACAGCCATGCCCAGGGCCGCGCTCAGTGCCGTGCCGGCATGTCCCGCTCCGTAACAGTCGTGTTCGCTCTCGCTCCTGAGCAGGAAACCGTTGAGACCCCCGTATTGGCGGATCGTGTGAAAACGCTCCCGCCGACCCGTCAGGATCTTGTGGACGTAGCCTTGGTGGCTGACGTCAAAAACAAATTTGTCCTTGGGCGTGCTGAAAACCCGGTGTAGCGCCAGGGTGAGCTCCACCACGCCAAGGTTCGGCCCGAGGTGTCCGCCGACGGAGTTGGGGTTCTCCTCGGAAAGCACCCGCACCAGTTCGTCGCGAATTTCCTGCGCAAGAAGCGGCAGATCCCGCTCGGGCACGGCTTTGACGTCGGCTGGAGAATTGATCGTCGGCAGAATGGAGGTCGGCATGGAACGCGGGAAATGGGGCGGTTTGGATAAAATACAGGCGCGGCAGTGAGAGGAAGCAGAGGCCTCTTAAAAAAGGCTCACCTCGTCGCTGTCCTCCGACTTTTTGGGGGCGGCTTTGGTGGGAGTGGGCGGCACCGCAGCGGGATCAAAGGGCGCGGTCTGGGGCTTGCCCGCTGCATTGCGGGTGATGATTTCGATGCGTTTTTCGGCCGACTCAAGTTTCTCCTGGCAGATTTTCACCAGTTTAACGCCCTCCTCATAACGCACCAAAAGCTCTTCAAGCGGCATTTTGTCGGACTCCATCGCGTCCACGATGCCTTCCAGGCGCTCCACAGCGCTCTCAAAGGTGTGCTCGGGTTCTTTGGACAGGTTCGACTTGGTGGACATCGGAGAAAAGTGGGGCACATTACGGGTCGCCCCTGCCAGTCTCAACTCTCAATTGCCATTCCTGCTTTCTTGGGCTGGGAGGTGCGGCCTCGGATCAGAGGCCTCCCCTCAAGTCGGTCGGCGATACCGAAAAGCGGTTCCCGAACGGCCCCCTCGTTGTGCACTTGGAATCCTAGGTCCTAGGCGCCAAGTCCGCCGAGGGAGAGCGCCGTGCCTTCTGTCTAAAAATTGCGGATCAAACCCAGCTTCCGCGAGACTTGCGCGCGGCATCAGGTTATTTCCACGGGCGTGGCGGCTGTTTTCTATCAAAAGAACTCTTTTAACGGGCTAATTCTGTGTCTCTTTACGGCTTCCTAGGAACTTGGATGGACCGGTTGCGGGCGCGGCAAACCGAAATCCCTGCGCGCGGGCTTGAAGGCTTGCTGGCTCCCGGGCGGGGCACGGGTTCTCTCCCGGCGAGGCGGGGTCGACAAATCCTCAATTTCGCCGCTTTTGTTGCGGGATTCGGGCTGGTGGCAGTTGCGCTCACTGCGGGGATTCCTCCGGTGCGCCCGCAGATCATCGCCGCAAAGCTCGAGTGGCTTGCGGCGCATGGCGAGCAATGCGACACATTTTTCATCGGCTCGAGCCGCGTTCATCGCCAGATCATTCCAGCCCTTTTCGACGCCGAAATGGAAAGGCTCGGCGTGACGACCCACTCGTTTAACCTCTCCGCCGATGGGATGCGGCCGCCTGAGGACGAACTGGTGCTCGAACGGGCGTTCGCCTCGCGCAAAAATCCCGTCCGGCTTTTGGTCGTGGAGTGTAATCCGATCGATTCGGGCCTCGCCGAAGAAGACAAGGGAACGGCCCGCGCCGTTTACTGGCACGACACGGCGCGCTTGATGCGGCTGTGGCGGAAATGCTGGTCGGAGGCCCCTTCAAAATCCTTGGGCAGCAGGGTTTCGCGTAATTGGAAGCTGCTCCGGCAATTCCCCAGCCACGCCCAGCATTGGATTTGGAACGGTGTCCGGCTGGGCCTGGGAAACGATTTGCTGTCGCAATGGGTTTTTGGCCCGACGCCGCGCGATGACGCGAGGGAAGTCGGAGCGAACGGTTATCGCCCGCCCAAAAGCGGCGAGCAAATGACGGGTCGCGTGCTGCGTTCCTATGAAAAGCAACTCGCCGCTGCGCTCAAAATGCCCGGGCTGCCCGAGGCCGGGGATGCCGAGAGCCAGGCGGCGTTGGCTTGGAAAAAGACACTGGCCCAACGGCATGGCGCGCAGCTGGTGCTCCTCTCCTCGCCGTTTCTTCGGCCGGAGATCTTCCTGCCCCGGGACCGCGAGGGAATCACGTTTCTCGACTACTCGGATCCCGCGCGTTACCCCAGCCTGTATGCTCCCGAGAACCGCCGCGATCCGGGGCATCTCAACGTGCGGGGCTCTGAGATTTACACGCGCCTTGTTGCCCGGCAGCTTGCCGCGGAGCTCAAATCTCAAACACTGACACCGCGATGACTCTGGCTGCCGTCGCTCCCGCGCACCCGATTCTTTTCGTGGAACTGCGCTTCCTGTGGATTTTCGCGCTGATCTTTTGCGTGTACTGGGCGTTGGGGACCAACACCGCGCGCAAGGTGTGGCTGCTGGTCTGCAGCCACGTTTTCTATGGCTGTTTTTTTATCGGAAATCCCTTCGGGTTTTTCGGGAATGTCGCCGCAGGAAAATGGGCCGAGCTGCCCACCGGTTGGTGGTTCCCGGCGCTCCTTTGGTTGAGCACGGTGATGGATTATTTTGTGGGCCTCGGCATTGAGGCCGCTGTGGAGGAAAAAAAGCGCAGGCTCTGGGTCGCAGGCAGTCTCATCGTCAATCTGGGCGTGCTTGGTTTCTTCAAATACTACGGTTTTTTCGACCAGAACGTGCGCGCGGTGTTCGACTGGTTGGGCCTGACCCCAAACTGGGAGCCGCTCAAGGTGTTTCTGCCCTACGGCATCAGCTTCTACACATTCCAAAGCCTGAGTTATTCCCTCGAAGTTTATCGAAGGAAACTTCCCGCCGAGCGCAGTTTCCTCAACCTCGCCTTCTTCGTGGCGTTCTTCCCGCAGGTCGTCGCCGGGCCGATCGTGCGCGCCATGACTTTTCTTCCGCAGACGCTGGAAAAGAGGAGCTGGTGGAGTGTCGATGTCCGCGGCTGCCTCGTTCTTTTCTTCATCGGCTTCGTGAAAAAGACATGCGTGGGCGATGCGCTTTCGCAGGTGGCAGATCTCTATTTCGCCGCCCCGGAAAATTACTCGGCCGCCAGTGCCTGGGCGGCGTCGCTATGTTATGCGGGACAGATCTACTGCGACTTCAGCGGCTACAGCGACATGGCCGTGGCCGTTTCTCGGCTGCTGGGTTACGAGCTCTGCGACAACTTCGCGTTCCCGTATCTGAGCGCGAGCATCACGGAGTTCTGGCGGCGCTGGCACATCAGCCTGAGCTCTTGGCTTCGCGATTACCTCTACATTTCCCTCGGGGGAAACCGCGGTTCCAAGCTCTTCACTTACCGCAACCTCATGCTCACGATGGTGCTTGGCGGGCTCTGGCACGGCGCATCGTGGACGTTCGTCGTTTGGGGGGCGATGCACGGGATCGCGCTGGTTGTGCATCGCGAATGGTCGCGGTTCACTGAGTCTGCCGCGGGGGTGAAAAAGGCGATGACGGTCCTTGCGGTCCCTCTCACTTTTTTCTGGGTTCTCCTCACGTGGGTGCCTTTCCGCGCCAACGACATTTATATCGACCGGGCTAACCCAACGGAGTCGGGCGTCAAGCGGCTGGTCCGCACGGCCGCCGGGTTTCAGGACATCAAAGAGCACGAGCTGCTCTATCCGTTTGAAAAGAACGGAGAGATAAAAGGGCAGGCGCCCGCGAGTGTTCGGCTTCTCCGGCACGACGCGAAAGCGGGCGTTTGGAGCGGCGAAGGGGCCGATGGGAAACCCGCGACGATTCGCCTCCACCAGAGGGGCTTTGAACTGACGGCCAAGGTCTGGCAGTCGATGGTTTTTTTGAAAGACCATGCCAAGAAAAACGTCTGCGGAAGCGCCATCTGGGGCATCCTTGCGTGCCTGGTTTTTGTCCACTGGCTCAATTCCCGGAGGCTCCTCGCCCATTGGTGGCGTGCGGTTCCCGGGTGGCTCTTCTCAATGCTCTTGGGCGGAGGATGGGCGCTCGCGCTTGCAATGAAGGTGGTCACCTACAAGCAGTTCATTTACTTCCAATTTTAGCCCGAGTTGAAGGGCGCAGCCCTAGCAGCCAACTCCAGCGAGGGACGTGCCGATGCGCCCCGCACTGCAGAGTGTTGGATGCCCCTGGGTGGAGCCCTTCCGCCGGGAACCCGAAAAGGCGGTTCTCCTCGGCCGGAAACCCGGGGTTTCCGTTGCGGGAACCAAGTCTGCAGAAAGGCGTCTGCGGTTTGCCTAGGTGAGGATCTCTTTGACCACCTCGCCGTAGACGTCGGTTAAGCGCATGTCCCGGCCGCTGTATCGGAAGGTGAGTTTGGTGTGATCCAGTCCCAGCAAATGCAGAATCGTGGCGTGCAGATCGTGGATGGAGACGGTGTTCTCCACCACCTTGTAACCGTAATCGTCGGTGGCGCCGTAAATCGTGCCGCCTTTAACGCCCGCTCCGGCCATCCACATCGTGAACCCGAAGGGGTTGTGGTCGCGGCCATCCTTGCCCTGGGCGAAAGGGGTGCGCCCGAATTCGCCGCCCCACACCACGAGCGTGTTTTCAAACATGCCGCGCGCCTTGAGGTCTTTGAGTAACCCGGCGATGGGTTGATCCACAAACCGCGCGTTTCTCTCGTGGCCCTCGCGGAGTTTGCCGTGTTGGTCCCAACGGTCGCCGCCGCCGCTGGGGCAGGTGAGTTCCACAAAGCGCACCCCGCGTTCGACCAAACGCCGTGCCAGCAGGCATTGGGTGCCGAACGTTTTGGTCTGCGCCAACGGGGCGTTGAGGCCGTAGAGTTCTTTTGTGGCCTCGGTCTCGCCTTTGAGATCCATGAGCTCGGGCACGGCCGTCTGCATCCGGTAGGCGAGTTCGTAGTTGGAGATCGCGCTCTCCAGCGCGTCGAGTTTTCCGAACCGCGCAACCACGCCCCGGTCGAGCTTCTTCATCAGCGCCAGCTTGTTGTTCTGAAGATCCGCCGTGGCTTCGGTGGGCGTGACGTTGGCCACCGCCTGAGCCCCCGGCTTGAAGATCGAGCCCTGGTAGGAGGCGGGCAAAAAACCGCTGTTGAAGTTGTCGAGACCGCCCACGGGGATCAGGCCGCCGTTGAGCACGATAAAACCCGGAAGGTCCGCGTTTTCGGTTCCGAGGCCGTATCCCGCCCAGGCGCCCATGCTGGGGCGCCCCTGCAATCCGCTCCCGGTGTGGAGGAAATAATTGGCGTTGGTGTGTTCCGAGAACTCGCTGGTCATGGAGCGGATGATTGCGAGGTCATCGACGCACTGTGCGACGTTGGGGAACAGGTCGCTGACCGGGATTCCGCTCTGGCCGTAATGCTTGAATTCCCAGGGAGACGCCAGCGTGTTGCCGTTGCTGTTGAACTGAGTGGCTTCCTTCTTCATCCCGAAGGGCTGGCCGTGTTCCGCCGTGAGCCGGGGCTTGGGATCGAACGTGTCCACCTGAGACGGGCCACCGTCCATGTAGAGGAAAATCACGTTGCGGGCTTTGGCCGGGAAATGGGGTTTGCGCGGGGCCAAAGGATGGGCCGCGTTCGCCGCCGCGCCTTGTAGGATGCCGCCGAAAGCCTTGTCGCCGAGCAGGGAGGTGAGGGCGAGTGCCCCGAAGCCGTTTGCGCAGCGGGCCAGCATGTCACGCCGATTCAGGAAGGTGTTGCCGCAGGAATGCATAAGGGGAGGGGTTAGTTGAGGTAGATAAATTCCTTGGTGTTGAAGAGCACGTGGCACAGGTCGGCCCAGGGCTTCTGATCGCTCGGATCCTGGATCTGATAGAGCTTGGCTTGGTCCCGGATGAATTCCTGCGCACTGGCCGTTTCCTCGGGGGTGGGCAGCCGCCCAAACGCATCCCGATACAGGGCTGTGATCCGCTGCCGGGTGTCGGCGAGCGCGGCGTGTTTTTTGGCCCAGACTTGGGCTTGCTCCACGATGAAGGGGTCGTTCATCAGGATCAACGCTTGGGCGGGCACGTTGGAGATGTTGCGCCGTCCCATCGTGTTGAAGGGAATCGGGGTGTCGAACGCGAGCATCATGGGCGGCAGGAAGTTGCGCCGCACGATGGTGTAAATGCTGCGGCGACCGTCTCCGTCGAGAGGCCCCTTCTCCTTCGGTGCACCGCGGCCCTCCATGAAACTGGTCAGGTAAACGGGCACACTGGGACCGCCCAACTGGGGGTTGAACCGTTCCGAAACGACGAGCACGGCGTCTCGAATGGCCTCGCCTTCCAGCCTACGGACATTCATGCGGTGCAGGAGCAGGTTCTCGGGGTCGGCCTGTTCCGCCGCGAGATCGTTGGGTTGGCTGGACATCTGGTAGGTGCGCGAAAGCATTAAGTCGCGAATGAGCGATTTGAGCGACCAGCGGTGTTCGCCCGCGAACCGGAGGGCCAGAAAATCGAGTAGCTCGGGATGCGAGGGTTTGATCCCCAGGACCCCGAAGTTGTCCACGGTGGGCACGATTCCCTTCCCAAAGAGGTGATGCCAAGCGCGGTTCACCATCACCCGTGCAAAAAGCGGGTTGCTGGCTGCGGTGATTTGCTGCGCCAATTCGAGGCGCCCACTGCCGCTTTTGATCCTCATCGGCTCGGGTCCCGCGATGGCCTCCAGGAACCGGCGCGGTATCTGCGCTCCGGGCGATTTGGATTGGCCGCGCACGAGGAGGAACTCGTCCACGCCGCTCCCATCAAACGCGGCTGGAGCCGTTTGCGAATGCGGGCGGACCCGCGCGGAAAGCGCTTTTTGTTTCGCGATGAATCCGGCGCCCGCATCGGCCAACGCCCGGGATTCGGGGCTGTTCTGCGGAGCAAAGAGCGGCGCTTTGCGGAGAATCCAATCGGCAATTTCCGCGCGATCCTCCGCTGCCGGCGCCAGGGCGATGGCCTCGGCACCGAGTTGACCGGCCACTTCCTGAAATGTTTTCTCCAGCGCCGCCGCGGCCGAGGCGAGCGAGGCTTGGCTCCCGAGCGCTCTGAGAATGAGCGGGTTGAACGAAGGCGGCAGTGGAGGCCGTTCGTCGGACTGCACGACCATGGCAATGCTCAAGCCGCTGTTCGGGGCCGGGCTAAATTCCACGTGCAACCGATGCCCTTGATAGGTCTCAAGCGCCTGATGTTGCCAATGCCAGCCTGGATCCGAGGTTTTCCACTCGAAGAGGAGCTTGCTGTGCAGGGGACCTTGGATGATGAGGTGGGAGTTGACTGCGGCGTAGGCCAGTCCGCTGCCTTTGACCAGATACCAGAGCCCTTTGCCCTTCAGCGTGAAATCCGGGGTGCGCAGGGTTTGCTCGCCGCGTTCCCATTGTCCGAGTCTGCCCGCGTCCCGCTCGGAGTCTTTGACGGCGAGATCCTTCCAGAACCCGTCACGGACGGCGGCGCCGCGCGTGTTGATTCCGAGGAAGACGCCATTGCCGGAGGCGTCAAAAAGGGGCGCCCCCAAGGGCACGGGCTGAGAACCGAAGCTCAAACCGTCCTGAAGCCAGTGGCGGGAATCGAGTTTTGCGTAATCCACCACCACGCTCTCCGCGGGAATCGCCGCCGGAGACGGGGCTCCTGTTGCGGCCGCCAAAAGGGTCTTGAGGCGTGCGGAAAATTTTTCCGGCGTGCCCAAGCCTTTTTCCGAGGCGAGTTTCGCGAAGAGCGAAAGCGGATGTTGGGGATCCTTGTTCGCGGCATTCAGCTCGGCGATCCATTGCCGGGTTTCGGCGGGATCGGCCTCGTGCTTTTGCGCGGCTGCGTCGGGCGGGGTTCCCCGCAGGGAGTCTGCGGCCGCGAGGAGGGTTTTGGACATCCGCCCCAGGCTGGGTTGCAGGGCGCGGGTAGTGGCTTTGAGAAGGGCTGGACGCTGGGAGTTCCGGAGGGTCTCCAGTTCCCTGCCGAGTTGTTTGTGGGCCTCGAGGCTCTCAAACCGGGCTTGGCGGTAGCCGCTGCTGATCAGGAACCCGGACAACGCGTAGTAATCCCGTTGGGAGATGGCGTCGAACTTGTGGTCGTGACAGCGGGCGCAGGAGATGGTCAGGCCGAGGAACGTTTTGCCCATGACATCGAGCCGGTTGTCCATGCGCTCGACCTCGTCCTGGCGGATTTCAACCGGTGAATGCACCTCTTCCCCCAACATCCAGAACCCGGTGCCGAGGATGGATTCATTCGCCCCGGACTTCGGGTCGAGTCGTGGCGGGGTGAGATCCCCCGCGAGATGTTCCATCGCGAACTGGTTGTAGGGAACGTCGGCGTTGAGGGCGCGAACCACGTAGTCGCGGTAGTGCCGGGCGTTGGGTATGGCGTAGTCAAATTCATGGCCGCGCGTTTCCGCGAAACGCACCAAGTCGAGCCAATGCCGTCCCCAGCGTTCCCCGAAGTGGGGCGAAGCGAGGAGCCGGTCTACCACCCGGCTGAATGCGTCCGGGCGGTTGTCCGCGACAAATGCGTCCACCTCGGCGGGAGTGGGCGGCAGCCCGGTGATGTCAAAAGTGGCCCGCCGAATCATGGTGGGGCGATCCGCCTCGCCCGCGGGTTGAAGCCCCTGGGCTTCGAGCTTGCTCAAAACAAAGGGGTCGATCGGCGATTTTCGCCAGAGAGCCGCGGTCACAGTCGGCGGAGGAAGCGCCGCTGGCACTGCCCAGCACCAGTGCTCTGTTTTCCGCTTCTGGATGCTGAAGGTCTCTTTTTTTGCCGATTTTGCACCCTCTTCCTTGGGCCATGGGGCACCCGCTTTGACCCACGCCTCGAGGTCTGCGAGTTGCTCGGGTGGGAGCGGTTTTTTTGGGGGCATCGCCAGGTCCTTGTCCTTCCAGCGGACCGTGGTGATGAGCAGGCTGTTTTCCACGTCCCCCGGAACGATGGCCGGACCGGTGTCGCCGCCTTTGATCAAGTCCTCTCGGCGGTCGAGATGAAGGCCGCCCTTGAGTTTCTCGGCTTTCTCGCTGTGGCAGCGGTAACACTGCTCGGAAAGCACCGGGCGGATCCGTTTTTCGAAAAACTCCAAGCTTTCAGGGGAGTGATCCTCTCCTGAAGCGCTCCAGAGGGAACCCGGTAGGATGACCAATGCCAAGAGGCTGAGGACTGGTTGTTTCCTCAAGGTTAGACGATGCGCGGAAAGTTGCCGGCGGCTTGTAAAAGAGGTGAGCATGGGTTCTGGAGTCGGAGGGGCGCTACTTCATCGGGGCGCCCTCCACGGGCACTCCGTTGGTGTCGAGGACCTGGAACGCGTGGATGCCGCCCTTTTTCCCATTGCGATGGGTCCAGACCACTTTCTTCTGCCGATCGATTTCGAGGAGTTTCACGTCGTCGTTTTTCGCCCCGTAGCTGGTGATTACGACGTTGCCGTTGGGCAGTGCCTGGGCTCCGCACGGGTCCTTGAGAGGGGCATCCGGAAGATCGTCGTTGCTGACCTGCCACACGATGGCCCCGGCCGGGTCCACCTCCACGCAGCGGTTGCCGCGCGTGAGGTTGATCACGGTGTTGCCGTTGGGTAGGCGGATCGCCGTGAAGGGCCAGCAGTTGGCGGGGGCCGTCGGGGTTTGATATTCCCAGGCCACTGACCCTTCGGGAGTGTATTCGCGGACCACTTTGTCGAGGAGTTGAGGCACAAGATAGTTCCCGTTGGGCAATTTCCGGGCCATTCGGCTCTGCAGGTGGTGGTTTGCGGTCTGGCAGTTCAGAGTGAACTCCACCACGGTCTTTCCGCTGCGGTCCACTTCCAGAAGACGCGGGTTTGGGCCGGCTTCCGTGAGCAGGATGTTGCCGTTGGGAAGCGCCTGGGCCGTGTTGACCTCGGATTGGGTGCCTTTGTATTCAAAAATCACTTGGTTCTCCCGGGTAACCTCGATCACCGCGCCCCCGGGATAGGTGCCGCTCTTGGAAAGCGTCAGCAGCAGGTTCCCGTTGGGAAGCACGAATCCGTCCCGGGTGCTTGCGGGATATTTCCAAAGAACCTGGCCGTCTCCGGAAAGAATCTGGGTTTCGCTCCCGGCCACGAAGAGGGAGTGGGAGAGAGGGGCCGGGTCGGCTGCCAGAAGCGAAATGGTGCAGCTCAAAAGGAGAAGGAGGGGAGGGAGTCGCATGCCAGCAAACTCGCTGACTCTCTGGAAACTTTCATTGAACTAATGCGTTTATAAAATGAGGTTTTGAGGCGGGTTAAAAGCCCGGCGGATCGCACACGAAAAGTCCAACGGTTACTCGTGCAAATGCCGGGGCCTTCGGAGGTGGATGAACGAAATCCGGGAAAGCAATTGATGTTTTGCTCATCCCGCCAGAGAGTGCTCCTCTCATGTCCCTCCACCGGTTTCCGGGGCCTGCTCCGAGCGATCCGGCGTGTCCTCCTGTTGAATAAAAACCTGTTTGCTTCGATTTTCTTTGCTCCCATGGTGAAGCGTGCTCCCTCGATAAAACGCCGCCGCCCCGCGCCCAATCAGCCGAAGGTCGCTTTGCTCATTGAATCTTCCCGGGCTTACGGCCGTGGGCTCCTCCAGGGAATCGCCCGGTATGTCCGGGCCCATGGCCCGTGGTCGGTTTTCTTCCAGGAACGCCGCGCATCGGATCCGCCTCCCGAGTGGCTCGCGAGCTGGCGTGGCGACGGGGTCATCGCGCGGGTGGAGGATTACGAGTTGGCGGGGATGATCGCCAAACTGGGGGTGCCCGCGGTGGATTTACGCGGGTTACTCGGGGATCTCCCGATGCCGGTCCTTGAGACCGACGACGAAGACGTGGTGGATCTCGCTGTGGATCACCTGCTCGAGCGCGGGTTCCGGCATTTTGCCTTCTGCGGATTTGACGGTGCCAACTACTCCGACAAACGCAGCGCGTTTTTTGTTCGGCGGCTTGCGGAGGAAGACCTGCCCTGCAACGTCTATGTCCCTCCGGAGCGCCTGGAGTCGAAGGCGGCGTTCCAACAAGAAGAGCTCGGATTGCGTCACGAGGAGGATGTCGCCCGTTGGATTGAAGGTTTGCCCAAACCCGTGGCGGTGTTGGCGTGTAACGACATTCGCGCACAGCAGATTCTCAATGTGTGCCGCCAACACGGCATCGATGTGCCCGACCAGGTCGCGGTGCTGGGGGTGGACAACGACGAGGTGCTCTGCGAACTCTCCGATCCGCCGCTCTCTAGCGTGATTCCCAACACCGAACGCATCGGATACGAGGCGGCGGAATGCCTGGCAAAAATGATGGCCGGCGGTCCCCGGCCCGCTTCCACGATTCACGTGCCTCCTCTGGGTGTCGCAACGCGTCGTTCCACCGAGGTGCTCGCGATTGAGGATCGGCACATCGCGGCGGCCGTGCGTTTTATCCGGGAACATGCCTGCGAAGGCATTAACGTCTCCGATATTCTTTCCGCCGTGCCGCTTTCCAGAAGCGTGCTGGAGCGCAGGTTCGTGGCTTTCCTGGGCCGGGGACCCAAGGCGGAAATCCTCCGGGTGCAGATCGAACGCGCAAAGGAGTTACTCAAGGTGACTGATTTTCCGCTTAACGTCCTGGCCGAAAAAAGCGGGTTCCGGCACAGCGAATATCTTAGCGTCATTTTTAAAAAAAAGACGGGGATGACTCCCGGTCGATACCGAGCTCAAGCGCTCTCCAAATAGGCGCTGCGCTCCGTTGCTAAGGCGAGCCCGGCTTCGGACCGTGTCGCCTAGGGCGGTGGCCTTCTCCCTCACCCCGGTCGCCCCGGGGCGGAAACGCAATTTCTTCACGGGTCAATTGGCCGTCGCCGTTCTTGTCGAGTGCCCTCAGCGCCGCGGTTGCGCCCTCGATTTCCTCGGCGGAAATAGCGCCATCTCCGTTTGCGTCTAATGCCTGAATAATGGGCGGTTTCGGGCGCGGTCCATGGCCTGGGTGCCGGGCCTGCTCTCCAACCGACGGTTTTCCGGGCTGGGCGTCCTGCCCGCCTCCGGGGGCTTGAGGAATGCCGTTGCCTTCAGGGCCGGTGGGCCTGCGGCGGGCGCGATCCTGTGCACGGGGTTCGCGGCCTTCTCCGGGCGGACGGGCGGGGCGTATCTCGGCTTCGCTGAGTTGGCCGTCCCCGTTTTTATCGAGGCTTTTTAATGCCTGCGCCGCTTTGGCGATTTCTTCCGCGGAGATGATGCCGTCATGGTCGGAATCCAGTGCCGCCAGAAGCGGCGGCGCCGGGGGGGGGCGATGATGGGATCCCCCGGGTTGCTTGGAGTCGGCGCCACGCGGGTTTGGCGGCGGGGCCGAAGGCGGCCGTTCCGGCCCCTGAGCGAATCCTTTGATCGCGGCTAATGAGGCTGCGCATAGCAGGCAGAGGAAAAACAAACGACGGAGTATGGTTGGAGTCATCATATGAAAAGACGGGTTGAAGCAAACCGGGTGAGCTGTGGTTGCATAACCCGGACAATGGCGTTTCTGTGTAAAGGGACGATGGGGCCGGGCCGGGAAAGTTGTTAAGAGAATGTAAAATCGGGTCGGCGCTTCGCCAGAGCCTGATAGCGTTCGGGCACTTGTCTGAATTGTCTGTTATGAGTTCCGCTGTTTCCGCCCCTCAACGTCCTCGGTTGCTCGTCATTGATGACGATCGCAAGCTGTGCCGGCTCATTGCCGAGTATCTCGAGCCCTATGGATACGAGGTGACCAGTGTGCACACGGGGCCGGAGGGGGCTGAGACTGCCACGGCTCAAGCCTGGCAGGCGGTGATCTTGGATTTGATGTTGCCGGGCATGGACGGAATCGAGGTGCTCAAGGCGATCCGGCGCACGAGCGATGTTCCGGTGCTTATGCTCACGGCGCGAGGCGACGAGGCGGACCGGATTGTTGGACTGGAGATGGGGGCGGATGATTATCTGCCCAAGACATTTTCCATCCGCGAATTGCTGGCGCGTTTGCGCGCGGTCATGCGCCGATCGGTTCGCGCGCCCAGCCAAGGCCCTGCCTCTGATGCGGGCTCGGAATGGGTGGTGGGGCCTTTGCGTGTCCATGCCGGCTCTCGAGTGGCGGTGCTCGATCACCGGCCGCTGGCGTTAACGCCCGTGGAATTCGACCTTCTGCTCTCCCTCGTGCGCGCCAAAGGCCGCGTGAAATCGAGGGACCAGCTGCTTGAAGAAATCCGAGAGCGCAACTACGAGGTTTTTGATCGCTCCATCGACGTCCACATCTCCGCTCTGCGGAAGAAACTCGGCGATGACTCCAAAACCCCCCGTTTTATCCGGACGGTGCGCGCCGCCGGCTATCTGCTGATTGATCCCGATGCCGACCTCCCCTGATTCCGCCCGTTCCGTGCCCATCGCTCCACTCTCTCCGCCGCCCGTGCGGTTTTCGCTGACGGCAAAAATCGTGGTCTGGGGCACGGTCAACCTCGTCCTTGTTGCGCTGGGTTTTACGCTGCTGATTCGGTTCCAGCTGGGGGTGGAGTCGTTGCTGGGTGGCCCCTCGGGAGACCGGTTGCAGGCATTGGGTGAGGTGGTTTCCGCGGAGTTTGAGGAGCGGCCTCGAAGCCAGTGGGCCGATGTGCTCGCGCGGTTTGCGTCCGCTTACCAGGTCCAAATCGCCGCGTTTAGGGTCAATGACGACAAGCTCTCCGGGGAAATAGTCGAGCCGCCTCCGGAGGTTTTTGAGCGGCTTCGGGAGTTTCGCGGGCGTCGTCCCGGAGATGCCCCGCCTTCTTTCCCTCCCGGCGAGAGACCGCCCCGGGGCGAGGACTTGAATGGCGGAAACAGGCGGCCTCGGCCCCCAGGGGAGCGGGCGGCGCCATGGGATCGGGCGCCAGGGGATCGGGCGCCATGGGATCGGGCGCCATGGGATCGGGCGCCAGGGGATCGCCCGCCGAGTAGTCGCCCGGGAGGGCCTCCGCATCCTCCAGGGGAGCGGCCCGTTCCAACGCATTCCACAGAGGATGTCGCGCGTGGCGTTCCGTCGCAGCCGGTGAAATTACGGCCGATTCCCCCTCCCGGCGGGAGGATACAGGGGCGGCAGTTCCAGAAGTTTATCCTGCATGCGGGAGCGCCCCCTCGGTATTGGGTCGGAATGCATCTTCCTCTGCGGGTCTCCGTGGATGCCCCGCTCATGCCGGTAAATCTTGTGATCGCATCGACTTCCCTTAGGACGGGCGGATTGTTGATGGATCTGCGGCCGTGGATTGTGGTTGGGGTCGCGATTCTGCTCGGCTCCGCTTTGCTTTGGCTGCCCCTGATCCGCGGTATCACCGGTTCATTGAGGCAGATGACCCGGGCGGCGGGTTTCATGGCGCAGGGACGTTTTGAGACCGAAGTGGATACGGCGCGTTCCGATGAATTGGGCCAGCTGGGCGCGTCGCTTAATCACATGGCGGGCCGCTTGCAGGAGTTTGTGACCGGGCAGAAGCGGTTCTTGGGAGATATCGCTCACGAGCTTTGTTCGCCCTTGGCGCGGATGGAGCTCGCTCTGGGAGTACTGGAGCAGCGAGCCGATGAGAAACAGCACGCCTATGTGGAGGACGTGCGCGAGGAGGTGCGTCATATGTCGCGTCTGCTCGATGAGTTGCTCTCGTTTACGAAGGCGGGATTACGGGCCGAAATCCAGCTCCAGCCGGTGAATGTTGAAAGTGTGGTGCGCCGTGCGATTGCGCGCGAACAGGCTGAGGGTAGCGAGTTTGATGTCGCGGTAGACCCCGCGGCCGAGGTCGTCGCGGAGCCCGAGTTGTTGATCCGCGCTCTTGCGAATCTGCTGAGGAACGCGGTGCGCTACGCCGGTGGCTCCGGGCCGATTCGGATCCGGAGTGTGGCTTCGGAGGGAGCTATCGAACTCGCCATCCAAGACAGTGGTCCGGGGGTGCCGCCCGGGGCATTGCACCGGTTGTTTGATCCGTTCTTTAGGCCGGAGGCTGCCCGGACTCGCGAGACCGGAGGCGCCGGGCTTGGGCTTGCCATCGTGAAGAGTTGCGTGGAAGCCTGCGGAGGCTCTGTCACCGCTCGAAATGTTTCGCCCACTGGGTTGGAAGTGCGGCTCAAACTGCCCCGGCCCGACGAGTCGACAAAAGGATCCGTTTGACCGCTCAACCCTAAATCGAGTTGAGAAAATCAAGAAGCTGCTGGCGCTGCTGCGGGGTGAGCTGATTGTAACGGTTCCTGGGAACACTGCCTTCGCCTTCATGGGCCCGGATGGCTTGGTCCACTGTGCCGGCCCTGCCGTCGTGCAGATAAGGTGCGCTGAGGCGCAGCCCCCACAGCGGAGCAGTTTTCATCTCCCTTGTTCCGGCCGCGCCCTGGGCGATGCCGTCACCCAGGGTGCCCATGTCATGCAAGAGGAGGTCCGAGTAGAGGAAAACCTGTTTCTGACTGAGTGCGGCGATGGCATTGGGCCCGGTGGTCATCGAGGGCAGGTGACATTGGGCGCAGCCGATTCCTTTGAAAATTGCGCTCCCCGCAATCGCAGAGGCGCTTGAAACAAGCGTCGGCGGTGGCGCGAGTAGCCGCATGAAATCCGCAGCGCGGTCCACTTCACTCTTGCCTGTGAGCGGATCCACAGTGGCTTCCGGGTCTGCCACCTTGTCAAATTGGGCGAGGACAGCAGCCTTCCCGTTCGGGGCGTTTTCCGTCGGAAACAGGCGGCTGGTGATTCCCATTTCGTTGAGGAATGCGTCTCCCGAAAACGAGAGCAGAGTGGCCTGCTGGGCTTTCCATCCGAATCGGCCAAGGGCGCTCCGGCCGCTTGCAACGTCCACGATCCGCGCGGCTCTCCCCCGGATTCCGTCGACGCTGGGTCGGGCTTCATTTTGGAGGAGGGTGGTCTCTGGAATCGCTTCGATGAGGCCGGCGCCGAAAATCGGTGTGGATTGGCGACGGACGATCACGTTGGCCTGTGGCGGGATGACCTCGGAGGCTGCGGCGCTGATGGCAGAGTTTTGGAGCAGAGAGCCTCCCAGGGATGAGAGCGGATCAAACACCCCGTTGGTGTTCCGTCCGAAGCGGGTCACATTGCGCGGGCTTGCGCCTCCGGGGCCGCCGTCGGAGTGGCAAACGACGCAGGAGACGTTGTTGAAAATGGGGCCGAGGCCTGTGGCGGCCGTTTTCTGCACCCTGAACGCCTGGAGCCCGTCTCGGAATGCGCGGGATTGTTCCGCTGTGAGGCCTGCCAGCTCCCCTCCGGTTTGAGGCGGAGGAGGAGGCGGTGTAGCGCTGAAAAGACGGGGGGAGAACGGAGTCACAAGGGTGAGTCCGACGACGAGCAGAGGGGGCAGTTTTTTCATGGGGGGAGTGGGGGGGTCTGTGTTCAGAACGACGGCTCAAAGGTCCGACGGTGGACTGCGCAGGAGTTTCTGGAGCCGGCGGGGAACCTGTCCGTTTGGGAAGGTAGCTTGGCTGGCATAGGGCAAGTGAACCTCCGCCGGGTTAAGCATTTGTGTCGGCCCTGAACGTGAATGGTTAAGGAATTGTAAATGTGGGCCCAGATCCGGCGCATTGTCCTGTCGGCGGGCGCCCTTAGCCGTGCCGGTTTTCTGGGAAACCATCTCCCGGGAAGGGTCTGTTGGCGCCTGTCTTGCCGGGTGGCGGGTGCCTGCCCCCTTGCTCTCCTCTAGAAAACCGATGTCGATGCCCGCGTGGCCAATTTGCTCTGGCCTCTCTACCCAGAGGGCTCCTATAACCCAGCCCCAATGTCCAAGACTTCCCTCGCCTTCCAGGTCTCCGAACGGCTCCAAGGTGCTCGCAACCGGCTTTCCCGATCGAAAGTGGTCGTCGGGTTCGATGGTTTTGTTGATACGATCCTGCATGTGGTTGCCCAGAGGGAGTCCGCCACCAAATACCTACGCATGAACCAGATGGGGGATTTCGCCTCCAAGATTGCGGCCGCGGCGGGACACAGCGCGAACGCGGAGCTGGTCACGCAGATGGTCAAACTCGGTGGAAACGGGCCCATTATGGCCAACGCTTTGGGGAGTTATGGCGCCGGGGTGACGTATATCGGGAATCTTGGGGCGCCCAATCTGCATCCGGTTTTCGCCGAATTCGCCAAGCGCGCCACGGTGCATTCGATTGCCGAGCCTGGATACACGGACGCCATCGAGTTCGACGACGGGAAGCTCATGTGCGGCAAGCACGAAAGCCTCAAGGAGGTGAACTGGTCCAATCTCACCAAGCACCTCCCCGAGCCTGAGTTGGTGGAGCTTTTTTCAGGGGCGACTCTCATCGCGCTGGTCAACTGGACGATGCTCACCCAAATGACCGGGATTTGGCAGAAGATCCAGACGCGGATCGCGCCGCAACTGGAGGGGCACCGGCGTTGGCTCTTTATCGATCTCGCGGACCCGGCCAAGCGTTCTCGCGAGGACATTGCCGATGCGCTCAAATCCATCTCAAAGTTTGAGAAGCATTTCAGAGTGATTCTCGGCTTGAACTTTGCCGAGTGCCGTCAGGTGGGTGAGGTGCTCGGATTCACGGCGCCTGAGGAAACCTACGGCACGGTGACCCATCACGCGTCGCTCATCCGTGATGCGCTCAAAATCGACACCGTGGTCATTCATCCCACCCAGTTTGCAGCGGCCTCGGACGCCTCGGGATCCACTTCGGTCGTGGGGCCGTTTACGTTGAAACCCAAAATCACCACAGGCGCCGGGGACCATTTTAATGCAGGTTTCTGCATCGGCCGCCTGCTCGGGCTGGACCTCGCTTCAAGCTTGCAGATCGGCGTTGCCACTTCGGGGTTTTATGTGCGCCACGCCAAAAGCCCGCGCCTGGACGATCTGCGCAAGTTTCTGCAGACGCTGTAACCCGCGACACCCCGGGAGATCGATGGACTCCCGGGGCGTGTGCGGGCGGAAGCCGCCCTTGAGATCTATTTCCGGCCAATCAACCAAGTCACCTGGCCGTGGTCGGGGCGGATTTTTCCCGCAGGATGACCGTTGCGTCCGGCCAGGATGTCATCAATGACGGGTTGTTTGGCTGGATCGTTGACGAGGAAAAAAACCTGACGTGCTGCGTTGATCAGCGGAAAAGTCATGGTGATCCGCTGTGGGGGCGGTTTCGGGCCGATGGTGGGAATGACGTTGCGTTCGATTTCATCCAGCGCCGGGGAACCGGGGAAGAGGGACGCGGTGTGGCCATCGGGCCCGAGGCCCAGAAGCACCAGGTCGTGCACGTAGCGGGCCTCGCTAAGACGGCTGGCGAAAGCGGCTAGCTTGCCTTCGTATTCCAAGGCGGCCTCTTCCGGAGGAACTTCGCCGCGGATCCGGAACACGTTTCCCTCCGCTATGCCCGCGCGATCAAAGAGCGATTCCTTGGCCATGCGGAAGTTGCTCTGGGCATCGGAGGGCGCCACGCAGCGTTCATCGCCGAAGGTGAATTGCACGCGTTGCCAAGGCAGGTCGGCCGCGAACTCCGCCATCTTGGCGTAGATGCCTGCGGGTGTTTCTCCGCCCGCCAGAGCAATCCGGAACGTGCCGCGCTCGGCAATCGCCTTGCGGGCGAGTTCGAGGATGAGCCGGGCTGCGTCGGATGCGAAATCGGACAGGATGCGAGTTTCTGGAGCGGGCGGTGCGATCATAAAGGGGTTTGGCTTTCGGAAGAAGGGTTTGGGGGGGACGGCGGCGCCATGAGGCTGCAGGGGATTGAAAACTCCAGGCACGCTCCGCCCACCCGCAGCCTCCTGACTGAGAGACGGGTGAGAGACGCTTTTTTCACTGAGACATGTTCCGGGGAGGGCATCCCAAGGAGCTCGGCGATGAGCATACTGAAATCGGGTTCATGGCCGACGATCAGCACGTTTTCGAACTCTTTATACGCTTTGAGTTCTGTGAGAGCGACCTGCGGTGACATCCCGCTTGTGAGGAATGAGGCGACTTCCGCCGGGGGAACCCCAAGGGCGCGGGTGAAGTGTTCCGCAGTTTGGCTGGCCCTGAGGAGGGGACTGGTGAGGACGATCTCGGGAAAGATGCGGTGTTCCCGGCAGAACCAGCCGACGGTGCGGGCCTGGCTGACGCCAAGGTGGGAAAGCGCCCGGTCAAAGTCGGTCGAGGCAGGGGTGTCGGCGTTGGCGTGACGGAGAAGGTAAAGCTGCATGGGTGACCGCTTGGATCGGGGCCGCTGCATTCCCTGAGCGCCCGGAACAGTCCAGCGCGGGGGGACTGTGGGGCGCTCCTGGCCGGGTTACATGACCATGCCGCCATCCACCACCAGGCATTGTCCGGTGATGTATTTTGCCTCGGCGCTGGCGAGAAACGCCACGGCCGCAGCAATGTCCTCCGGCTGTCCAAACGTGCCCATGGGGATCTGGCTGGTGACCCCGGTTTTGACCTGCTCGGAGAGCACGCCGGTCATGTCGGTTTGGATGAAGCCCGGTGCCACCGCGTTGGCGGTGATGTTGCGGCTGGCCAACTCGCGGGCGATGGATTTGGTTAAGCCAAGCAGCCCCGCTTTGGATGCGGCGTAGTTGGCTTGCCCGGCGTTGCCCATGATTCCCGCCACGCTGGCGATGTTGATGATCCGTCCGCTGCGCTGCTTGATCATGGGTCTTTCGACCGCCTGGATGAAGTTGAATGCGCCCTTGAGGTTGGTGTCCACTACCACGTCCCAGTCCGATTCGCTCATCCGCATGGAAAGCCCGTCGCGGGTGAGGCCCGCGTTGTTGACGAGGATATCGACCCTGGAGAAATCCGCTAAAATTTGTTCCGCCAAACTTTTCACCGCCGAATGGCTGGCGACATCCACGGCGTATGCTTTAGCCAGGCCCGCGTATTTGGAGTTGATCTCGTCTGCGGTGCGGTTGGCGTTGGGTTCAGTGCGGCTGACGACCGCAACGCGCGCGCCCTCGCTGGCCAGGCGCATGGCGATGGCTTGGCCGATACCGCGTCCGGCACCGGTGACAATGGCGACTTGATTGGCAAATCTCATAGGGCCGCGGAGTTTTAAGGGGCGCTGCCGGGGAGTCCAGAGCTTATTGGAAGGGAGGTGCTCGCGAGGACAACAAAAAGGGCGCGGAACTGGTCCGCGCCCTTTGAAAAATGAGTGTGAATGCTTTGAACGTTTTTTCGGAGAGGTCAGGCCTCCACTGGAGTCCAGGCGGAGTTGCTGCGGCTGGATTTGACGACTGCCTCGATAAACGCCATGCCCCGGATGCCATCCTCGATTTTTGGGTAATCCATGACAATCGCATCGGGTTCCTGCGACTGAAGGTGTGCCCGGATGTGTGCGGCAAAGTTGCGGTAGATGTTGGCGAACGCCTCCAGATAGCCCTCGGGATGGGCGGGGGGCGTGCGCCCGGCAGCGGCCGCTGCGGCGCTGAGGTAGCCGTTCGCAGTGCGATAGACCTGCATGGGTTGGTCAAGCCATTTCACCAGAAGCGTGTTGGGCTCTTTCTGATGCCACTCCAGGCCGCCCGTTTCGCCATAGACCCGGATGTTGAGATTGTTTTCCTCGCCCACCGAGATCTGGGAGGAGTGGAGCACGCCTTTAGCCCCGCCCTCAAACCGCAAGAGGACATTGCCGTCGTCATCGAGTTGGCGACCTTCCACAAAGCTGGTGAGGTCTGCCGCGAGCTCGCTGATTTTGAGGCCGGTGATGTATTCGGCGAGGTTCTCCGCGTGGGTGCCAATGTCCCCGATGCAGCCCGCCGCGCCCGACCGTGCCGGGTCGGTTCTCCAGCCCGC
Source organism: Verrucomicrobiia bacterium (assembly GCA_040374425.1). Classification (GTDB taxonomy): domain Bacteria; phylum Verrucomicrobiota; class Verrucomicrobiia; order Chthoniobacterales; family Chthoniobacteraceae; genus CAIURC01. The sequence continues at coordinate 30,589 of JBEIUI010000006.1, forward strand.
CTGTTTTTGGCCTGAGGCTTCCAATCGCTTTGCCAGCCAGCCTTGCGGATATTCCACAACGACTTTGCGGATCTTACCCAGTTTGCCAGAGTGAACCAGATGGCGCGCTTCTTTCACCAGGGGATATCCGGTGTAATTGTGGGTGAGACCGTAGAGGAGCCCTGTCTGTTGGACGATTTTTCGGAGTTCTTTTGCTTCGGCGAGATCGAAAGTCGCAGGTTTGTCCGAGAGCACATGGAAGCCATTTTCAAGCGCCATTTTCGCCGGCGGAAAATGCAAGTGGTTGGGCGTGACGATGGAAACAAAGTCCATGCGTTTGTCGGCCGGTAGCGCCTTTTCCTTTTCCAGCATTTCCTGGAACGTGCCGTAGCAGCGCTCGGCCGGAAGATAAAAGTCCGCGCCCGATTCACGGGAACGTTGAGGGTCGCTGCTGAATGCGCCGCAGACCAGTTCGATTTGGCCGTCGATGTTTGCCGCGATGCGGTGTACGGCACCGATGAAAGCGCCTCGGCCGCCGCCGATCATGCCCATACGAATTTTTCGGCTCATGAGAGAAGAGATGTGGTTGGGTTGGGGTTGGAAAGGGCCGCGATAGTAAGAGCTCGATTTTGCCCCGCAAGGTGATTTCGGGGAAATCAATGTGTGGCGACAGAAGTTCAGCCGGTCTAACCGGAGCCGCTCTCGGGGATCCTCCGGGGGTTCGGTGTTCCCGCAAGACGCGCCTTGGCCGCCCGAATCACAGACGGTCTGAGGACGGGGCGCAGGGCGGGTTTGGCTGAAGCCGCAGGGTGGATAAATGTCCCCGGCGGGAATCGAACCCACATCGGGCGTTTAGGAAACGCCAGTTCTATCCGTTGAACTACGGGGACAGTTGAAGGCCCGAAAAACCTGGAAAGGAAGAGCGGTGAGGGAGGGATTTGAACCCTCGATACCCTTTCGAGTATGCCGCTTTAGCAAAGCGGTGCTTTCGACCACTCAGCCACCTCACCGGAGCGGGCACGATAAGCGCAGCTGTTTGCCGGCGTCAAAAGAAAAACCCGCAGAGAAAGTGCCGCTCCGGATGCTCCCCGGTGTCATTTACTTTTGAGTCAACGGGCCGGCCTCGTAGGAAGGGACATCACTTGCGCAAATCCTGTCTCGGGCTATAAACCCGCCATGCCGATTGCCGAACTTGTGGAGCCTGTAGGATTGAAGAAGGCCAGACGTCTCGATGAGCTCGAGCACAAGGAGATTTCAGAGGAGGATTACAAGCCCAAGCTTAAAAACCTTCAGCTTGAACTCCTCAGGTTGCAGCGCGAACTCAGTGACATGAAGAGCACGCTCATCGTCGTTTTCGAGGGCCCCGACGCGGCGGGCAAAGGCGGAGCCATCAAGCGAATGACGGAGCGGTTGGATCCTCGCCTTCTGCGGGTGCATTCCATCGTCAAGCCGACTGCTGAAGAATATCAGCACCATTACTTTTGGCGTTTTTGGAACAAGTTGCCCCCCTACGGCCAGAGCGTGGTTTTCGACAGGTCCTGGTATGGCCGGCTGCTCGTGGAACGGGTCGAGGGATTCGCGACCGAGAAAGAGTGGAAGCGGGCGTATCAGGAGATCAACGATTTTGAGCGGCAACTCAGCGACGACGGGGCGCTGATCGTGAAGTGCTATTTACACATCACCAAGGACGAACAACTCCTGCGTTTTAAACGGCGGGAGGCCGATCCCTACAAACATTGGAAAATCAACGATGAGGACTGGCGAAACCGGCGCAAGTGGGATGAGCACAATGCGGCGGCTGAGGAGGTATTTCAAAAAACCTCCACTCGATACGCGCCGTGGAATGTGATTCCTGCGAATTTTAAGTGGTATGCCCGGGTCAAGGTCGCCAAGACGGTCGTGGATGCGCTTGCGGCGAAGGTAAAGGAGCTCAAATGAGGCTGCGATGCCTAGCCGGGTTGGTGGCGGCGGCTTTGGCTTTGTGCGGGTGCGATCGGATTGTCGACAACGACCGTCAATCGCGAGTGGCTGAGGCCGATAAGAAATCAGCGGCAAACGATTTTCGCGGGGCGCTCCGGCTTTACGAGGCAGCTTTGGATGGCACCGCCAAGACTGCGGATCTGCATTACAAGCTCGCGGTCATTTATGACGAGAAATTGAAGAGCCCGATGGATGCGATGCATCATTTTGATCGCTACCAGGATCTCGCACCCAATGGGCGTTTCTCCAAGGAGGCCAAGGCTTACAAAAAAGAGGGGGAGTTGAAGCTGCTGACTTCCCTTTCGAAGGCGAGTTTCATCTCCCAGGAGGAGGCTGTTCGGATCAAGAACGAGAATCTGGCTTTGCGCAAATCAGTGGTGGAACTCCGTGCGCAAAAGGCTCCGCCGGTCGTTGCCGCCGTTTCTCCGGCCGGGAAAACGGATGCCGGGCGCAAGCCCATTCCCAAGGGCGGACGCACCCATACGGTGGCACCGGGCGAGACTCTCGCCTCGATCGCTTTGAAATATTACAAGAGCAAGGCGCGGTGGAAGGATATCCAAGACGCCAACTTTTATTCGCTCGAAGGAACCGCCAAGATCAAACCCGGTCAAGATCTCTACATTCCATAATCCGCACCCGCCGCAGGGACGGACTCTATTCGAGGTCCTCTCCGGCGCCTTTCTTAATTTGGAGTCCGCGCAGTTTGCCCTCAATAAACGCGTCGATGTCCCCGTCCATGACGTCTTGAACGTTGCTGGTTTGCACCCCGGTGCGGAGATCTTTGATGAGCTGATAAGGCTGAAACACGTAGCTCCGGATCTGGCTGCCGAAGGCTACCTCGCTCTTCTCCCCGTAGGCTTGAAGGACTTCCGCCTTTTTCTTGTCGACTTCGATCTGCTGGAGTTTCGCCTGGAGCATCCGCAGGGCAAGCTGGCGGTTGAGTCCCTGACTGCGTTCGCTTTGGCACGCGGCGACAATACCTGTGGGAAGATGGCGAACCCGCGCCGCCGTCTCCACTTTGTTGACGTTCTGGCCCCCTTTGCCGCCGCTCCGATAGGTGTCGATCTCGATTTCCGACGGATTGATTTCAATCGGTGTCGATTCGGGGAGTTCGGGCACCACATCGACGCCGGCAAAGGAGGTGTGGCGTCGTTTATTAGAGTCGAACGGAGAGATCCGGACGAGGCGATGGACTCCGCGCTCGGTGGCGAGGTAGCCAAAGGCGTATTCCCCCGCCACCCGGAGAGTCACCGACTTGATCCCCACTTCGTCCCCGGGCTGGATGTCGACGATGGAAACGCTCAATCCCCGGCGTTCCGCCCAGCGCTGATACATGCGCAGAAGCATGTCTGCCCAATCGCAGGCCTCCGTTCCACCCGCGCCGGACTGGATGCTGAGGAAAGCGTTGGATGCGTCGCTCGGTCCAGAAAGGAGCATTTTCAACTCAAATTGCCCCAGAGCTTTGAGGATATCCTCATGCTCTTTGTTGACTTCCTGCGCCGCGCCCGCGTCGTCCTCGGCCTCTGCGAGCTCAATGAGAACCTCGAGGTCTTCCACTTGGCGTTCCAACTGGAGCAGGGGGTGGATTTTGGCGCGCAGGGCCGAAACCTCTTCGACTTGTTTCTGTGCCTTTTCTTTGTTGGCCCAGAAATCGGCCTCCGACATTAACCCTTCAAGCTCGGCGAGACGCGCTTCGAGTTTTGGGAAGTCAAAGATACCTCCGGAGCTCGCCGACGCGGCCTTTGAGTTCTGAAGTGTGGATGGCGCGCAGGTCGATGGACATGAGGAGGTCGAGAAGGTTGTCTTATCTTTCTTTGGAATGCAGCGCACCTAATGGAACGCCGGAATCTCCAATCAATCGCATGGAACTCTCATGCAGGGTGAATGAAATTCAGGGAGGCACCGGGGATGGGACTCCGCCAACCGCGTGAAACTGGAAGCCGCTCTTGGACGGCAGACAGATCGATTACTGAGAGATCGATTACTGAGAGATCGATTACTAGGGCCGACGCGAGCTGGAAGCCGGAGCTCCGACTCGATAGATCGTTTCTCCCTCCTGCATGAGATCGAGCCGGTCTCTAGCAATCATGCCCACGTATTCGGGGTCGTGCTTGAGCAGGCTCTCCTCGCGCTGATGCCGTACCAGGACCATGCGTTTCTTATCGATTTCTGCCTTGAGCTCTTCGATGCGGAGATCCTGCTCTTTCTGCTTATGGACTTCGGGCAGGAAGGAGTATGCGATGGGTACCGCTGCGCAAAGTACGATGAGCGTGAGCACGAACCTGTTGAGGGAATGCCAGATTCCCTTCGACGAGCTCGGGTTGTAGGCGGAGTCGCTCACTTAGCGCATCTTACCGCCGTAGATGGCGTTGTCACCAAGTTCTTCCTCGATTCGCAGAAGCTGGTTGTATTTGGCTACTCGGTCCGTCCTGCAGAGGCTGCCGGTCTTGATCTGGCCCGCGTTGGTGGCCACGGCGATGTCCGCAATCGTGGCGTCTTCGGTCTCCCCGGAACGATGGCTGATGACCGCGGTGTAGCGGTTCTCCTTGGCCAACTCGATGGCGTCGAGAGTCTCGGTGAGCGTGCCGATTTGGTTCACCTTCACGAGAATGGAGTTGGCGACTCCGCGCTCGATGCCTTTCCGGAGGAAATCCACGTTCGTGACGAAAAGATCGTCTCCGACGATCTGCGTGTGGGCGCCGAGCTTCTCAGTGAGTTTCTTCCAGCCGTCCCAGTCGTTCTCCGCGCAGCCGTCTTCAATGCTAATGATCGGGAACTTTTTCTGAAGCTCGAGATAGTAGGCGACCAGTTCCTCGGCCTTGCGCTTAGAGCCATCCGATTTCTTGAAGACGTATTGCTTCTTGGGCGCGTCGTAAAACTCGCTGGCCGCCACGTCGAGCGCGATGAAGACTTCTTTTCCAAACTTGTAGCCCGCCTTTTTAACTGCTGCGGCAATCGTCTCGAGCGCGTCGTTGGCGGATTCGAGTTTGGGAGCAAATCCGCCCTCGTCGCCGATTGCGGTGGAAAGCCCGCGGTCTTTCAAGACGGATTTCAGAGCGTGGAAGATTTCAGTCCCGCAGCGGAGGGCTTCCGAGAATGTGGCGGCCCCTTTCGGGACGATCATGAACTCTTGGAAGTCGATGGGCGCATCCGAGTGTGCGCCTCCGTTGAGGATGTTCATCATTGGAACCGGCAACACCTTGGCGTTGGGCCCTCCAAGATACTTGAAAAGGGATTGACCCACTTGAATGGCGGCCGCCTTGGCCGTGGCGAGGGAGACTGCGAGAAGCGCGTTTGCTCCGAGTTTCGCTTTGTTCGGTGTCCCATCGAGCGCCAGCATCAACTTGTCCACGGATACTTGCTCCGTCGCATCCATGCCCTCGAGTTCTTTGGCGATGACCTTGTTGATGTTCGCGACAGCTTTCGTTACTCCCTTGCCCAGCCAGCGATCCTTGGCTCCATCGCGCAGCTCCCATGCCTCGTGCTCCCCGGTGCTTGCGCCGCTGGGAACTGCGGCAGTTCCAAGGGCGCCCCCAGCTAGGCGAACGTCTGCCTCCACTGTGGGGTTGCCACGTGAGTCAAGAATTTGCCTGGCGCGGATATCGATGATGGTGGTCAGTGACATAAGGAAGGATGAACGGTGAAAGATCTGGCGATCAAAGAAAGGAGAGATCCCCTGCCTAGAGGCTCCTAAATTCGCGGAGTGGAATAGTTCTGAGGACGAGTGTTAGCAACTCTATTTTCCTCCAGTTTTTCAGAGGTCGGCGCGTCAGGACTTGTAGGGCTCGATGGAAACAATCTCCACGAGGATTTCACCAGTCTCGGTGGGGATGTTCACCTTCTCTCCAGCCGGCTTCCCGATGATCGATTGGGCGATCGCCGTCTGGTAACTGATGATCCCTTGTTCCGGCACGCTGTCCCAAGCTCCAAGAATGGTGTAAACGTCCACTTTGCCCGAGGCCGTTTCGCGCAAGGTCACTTTGGTGCCGATGCTCACCTTGGTCGTGTCGGGATTCGAGAAGTCCGTTCCCCGGGCTCGTGCCAGGTCCCTCTCCGTCTCCGACTTGCGCCGCATGAGTACCCGCTGCATCTCTTTTGCCGCCTTGTATTCGAAGTTTTCCCGGAGGTCGCCGTGGCTTCGCGCCACACTGATTTCCTTGATGTTCTCGGGGATGCGCTTGCTTACGAGATCCTCGTAATCGGCCTTGCGTTTTTCGAGGCTCGCCCAGGAAACAATCAGAGATTCCTGTTTCTCATTACTGTCGCCAGAAATCATCGACTGAAGTTCCGGATACTGGCGGATGATTCTGCCAAGCAGGGAGCGCTTGTTGAGCTCCTCAAAAACCGTGGCCATGAGGATCCTGCGCATGATTTCACGGAGTTCCTCCGGGGTTGCATCTTCGATCAAATCGGAGAGCAACTCTTTGTCGGTCATGAGCAGGTCATGCAGTTTGCGATCCTTGCGTTCGTTAAACTGTTCGCGCTCGAGTGCTGAGACAATCGCGCCGAGGAGACGGATGCCTGCCAGTTCGCTGAACGGGCCCGAGCGTTCGCGGGCAAGCCAATGAAGTGCATCGCTGGAGATGGAGTACTCGCTGATGGCCCGGGCGAGTGCGGCGCGAAGCTCGTCGGCTTTTCCTTTCTCCACCAGGAGTCGGGCGATCTCTGCAACAATCCGCGTACTGCCTCGGAGCGCTAGGTCGATTCCCCGGGAGGTCCATTCCTCTCCAAAAGCGCCAGGAAGCTCGGAAAGAGCGCGTTTGAGTTTCGCAGCCGGGATCTCCCCGAGGAGCGCCGGGAGCTGTCTGTCGTTTGCCCGAAGGAAGTCCGCAACGGTGGGCATGTCCGCGCCCTTGTCGAGGTTGGCTGCCTTTTCAGCGATGTCGTCCCGAGTAATCAGAAGGCTGAGAGCCTGGGACGTGAGGAGTTTCTGGTTCTTGCGCGCGGTGTCACCGGCGGCGAGAATGACCGGCTGAAGCTGCTCGGCCGGGTCCGTAAACTCGGTGATGTTTTTGAGGATAATCTCCAGTGCGGCCACCTGGCTTTTTACCTGCCTCGCACTGTTAAACGCCGCCAAATATTCGTCTGCGTGGGAAATCTGGCCCTCCCGGAGCTCGAAGGGCTCGCTTTTCTTGGATGGAATCGCGAAATGCCCGTCCTTTTTGAGCACTTTTTTGGTTGAATCCAGCCAGCGCTTGAACTCCGGCTCCGTCATGACCTCGGGCACTAGGGCCCGCGTGATTTGATCCTGTGTCGCTTTGCCGCCAAAGCTCGCAAGCACTTGGCGCATGAATCCCACAGGATCTTCTTTGGCGCGGGATTTGACCCCGGGAAGATCGTTGGCTCTCTGCGCAAGGATGTGGTCCTCGGGGATAAGCACGAGCGACTCCGCTGCATACTGCAGCTGCATAGGATGGTCCTTCCTGTCCTTGAAGTGGATGGACATCTGATTGAGCAGGAAGTTGATCGAGTCGATCCGACCAAACCCCCAGCTCTTGTGGGTAACGTAGGTGCCGGGTTGGAGCGCTTCGAGGGCTGCAGCCGCGGCAGAGTTTATTTTGCCGGAGTCGACGGCCTTTTGGATATCGGGATTCATCTGTCTGACTACCATAGGAATGGGCAAGGGCATGGGCCAAGGGAAATTCGACTTTTTCCTCGGGGTGGAGCTTTTGCATCCCGGGCTGCGTTTCCCTTGCGAAACCGGGCGCGTGGGTGGAGGTAACAGGCGCGAGAGGCCAGGGGGTTTTTCAACATGGAGGACTCATCCATCCGGCTCCCGTTCGGGAGGGACTTTTCCCTTTTGCATTAGAATGTTTTCCTCTTAGCTTTCGCACCCCATGTCTTGGCTCACGAAGTTCTTTAAGTTTCGCGAAAAGTCCGACGGCGAAGTCATCAAACCTTTCCTGGATCACATGGAGGATCTGCGGTGGACGCTCATTAAGATGGGTTTTGTCCAAGCCGTGGCGATGGTGGTCGCCTTTTATTTTCGAACGGATCTGGTGCGAGTGCTGCAGCAGCCTCTTGCAAAGGTGGATCCCAACCTGCCCGGCAAACTCATCACCACGGGGATAGCCGATTCGTTTATCATCTCGCTGGAGCTGGCGTTTTTCGTCGGAATCGCCCTGGCGTTCCCCTTCCTTGTCTACTTCGTGGCGGAGTTCGTTCTGCCCGCCCTCACGCGTCAGGAACGGCGGTTTCTGATCCCCGGAGTCGGCACGGCTTTTTTTCTGTTCCTGGCTGGCGGCTACGTCGCATTTGAAGGGATTTTGCCGGCCACGATCGGCTTTTTTTGGAAGGACGCGCACGACATGGCTTTCAACCCCATGTGGACTTGGAACGCTTACTTTTCGTTCTCCGCGTGGATGTGCCTCGGGTTCGGGGTGATGTGTGAGGTGCCCGTCGTGGTGATCGTCCTGGCGTTTCTGGGTTTTGTTAGTTTCTCGCTGTTGAACCGCACTCGGCCCTACGCCTACACCGCCATCCTAGTGCTTTCAGCGGTGGTGGCGCCCACCCCGGATCCTATGACTTTCATCACGCTGAGCATCCCGATTCTCGCGATGTATGAGGCCTGCATCTGGGTTGTTTTCATCATGGAACGCCGGAAACGGGCTTCAAACGACGGGTCCGAGTTTCTCGAGTAGGGCGGTGGTCGTAAGGAGCGGTCCGTTTCCGGGCTCCTCCGGATGCCGCAGTCTTTATTTGCACGCCCCTAATATTCGAGCGGAGCACCGCGTGTAAGTCTTGGAACCCGATGTCTGCGGACGATGAGCTTCTTGCCTTGCTGGAGCGCTACGAGCGGCCCCTGGTTCGTTATGCCCAGAACATTTTGGGCGATCTCGAGAATGCCCGCGACGTGGTGCAGGAGACTTTTATCAAATGGGTGGAGTTGCACGCACTTTCGGGGGGCGACGCGGGAAGCGGCGAGGCACCGCATCCCCCGGTGTGGGAGGATCGGCGGACGGAAGCGTGGCTTTTTGCGGTTTGCCGAAACCGCGCCATCGATCTGCAACGCAAACTCAAGCGCATTATTCCGATCCATCGGGATCTCCCCGAGCGGATCAGCGAAGAGCCGGGGCCCGGAACCGTTCTCGAGAGCCGCGAGCTTGCGGGTTGCCTGCGCCAACTGCTCGAGCATCTCTCCGAAAACCAGCGCGAGGTGATCGTACTCAAATTCCAAAACGATCTCTCCTATCGGGAGATTGCCGGGATCACCGAATTGAGCGTCACCAATGTCGGTTTTCTTCTGCATACCGGACTCAAAAAACTGAGGGCCTTGATTTCCGAACAGCCCCGGTCCGATCTCCCCGAGTCTCTAAGGAAAACTTTATGAACCCAGACGATCCGAAATGGACGGCCTACGCATTGGACGAACTTGAGGCGTTTGAGCGATCGCAGTTGGAGCCCGAGGTGGTCAGTGAGGTTTCCATTCAGATGGAGCTGGATCGGACCCGCACCCTAGCCGGGCGGCTCCGAGAAGAAATGCAGGGGAGACCGGGCGCGGGTCTGAAGGATGAGCAGCGTCAGGCCATTTTCGAAGCACGGCGTCGCTGCGAGGGGGGTGGGGCTGCGAGAAAGGGCGTTTTTTGGCGGCAACCGGGGGCGTTATCCGCCATGGCGGCGAGCCTGTTGGTGGGGGCTGGCCTCGCGTTTTTTCTCTCCGTTGCATTTGACGCCCAACGTAAGGCGGTCCTCAAAGCCAGCGCCAGTGTGCCCGTTCGCGAGGAGGGTATGCGGATCGCTTTGGAGCGAATGACGCCCTCTGATTCCGAGCCGGGAACTGCTTTTTTAGGGCATGACTCCTTGCTCACCCCCGGGGGGAACGGAGCCGTTGGCGAGTTGCAGCTCTCCACGCAGAAACCTTCCGCCTTGCTCAGTGAATTCAAGAAGGAGGGAGGCGAGCCATTCTTGACTCCGTGGAAGCCGCAGAATGGCGGGTATCCCTGGATGTGGAAACGCCCGGCATTGCGCGGTGTGAGCATGGCAGGGGCGCCGGCTGAAGACCGATCGGATGCGTTGGGCTCTTCGGTAACGGGGGCGCGGTTGAACCCCTCTTCCTCGGGCCGGTTACCCTTGGCCAGATCCCTTGGGATGCCTTCGGGAAGCTCTCCCAAGGTTGTCAATTCTGCGGCTTATCCGAAGCCGTCTGGAAGCTTTGGGCGGGATCCGGCGCTGGGTGGCGATTTCCAGGCTTGGTGGGACGGGGGGGCGTTTCCGAGGGACAACCCCTTCCTTCGGGTGAGCGACCAGCCGCTTTCCGTGATTCCTGCATTGAGCAGTTCCGTGGGTTTGCGGCGCGTTCGCGAGTCCCTCAACAGGTCTCAGGTCCCACCCAATTCCGAGGTGCGCATCGAGGAGATGCTCCAGGGATTCGAGTATGAGTTTCCCGCGCAACGCCGTATGCAGGCGGGGTTGCGTGCGGAGATTTCCGGGGTTCTGGAGGTCGGCACCTGCCCGTGGGCGCGGGACCATCGGTTGGTGCGTTTGGCATTCAGAATCGACCCGGCGCAGGAGCCCACTCTCAAGGGGGGGTGTTTGGCGGTTGTGATTGACGGAATACCCGCACGACGGATGCCGCTTTTGCGCAAGGGGTTGGAGGCTTTAGTAGAGGCGATGAGGGACGACGACCAAATCGCTCTGGTGACGTCGGGCCGGCAGCCCGTGGTATTGCTGGAACCAACTCGGAACAAAAAACGGGTGCTTGCCGCAATCGACCGCCTGGAAGGGGCGCCCTCTGGAGGAGCCGCCGAGGCCGTCCCCATGACCATGGCGCTCTTGGAAAAACATTTCCTTCAAAGTGGCTTGAACCGCGTGATCTTGGCGACGGGGAGTGATTCAGAGGTGGGGGCGAAATCGGCGGAGGGGCTGCATTCATGGCTTGAAGCCCGTCCCCGGAAAGAAATCAGCTTGAGCGTGCTGGCATTGGATTGTGACGGGCGTTTCAAGGCGGACCGACTGAAGCTGGTTGCCCTTGGCCGGGGGAACTTTGCGGAGGGCACTTCGGTGTCGGAAGTTCGCGCGATGTTCCGCCTCGAAACCCGGAAAAAGCCGTCTGTTGCGGCGCAGGATGTCAATGTGGAGGTAGCGTTCAGCCCTCTTCATGTGGCGGCCTATCGCCTCATCGGATACGAGGGCGGAGCCTCGGCCAATGAGGGAGAGGGATTCGGGGGAAGGGGAGGGGCGGTTCCTGTGGGAGAGGTTTGGACTGTGCTCTATGAAGTGGTTCCAACCTCGAGCCTGGGACAGGGAGCTGCCACCGGGGCCGGCTTGAAGTATCGGCCCGGTGAGCTCGCGCTTTTGCAAAGGCACCTTTCGAGGAGTGCCACAAAAGAACTGCTCACGTTGAAAGTGAACGCAACGCTGCCGGGTGCGTCGGAGCCGGTTTCCAAAGAGTTCGCGCTCGCCGACTCCGAGGTGAGCCCGGGCCGGGAGTCCGTTGACTTCCGATTCGCGTCGGCAGTTGCGGGGTTTGGAATGCTGCTCAGGGACTCTCCCTACCGGGGTACGGCGAATTGGGAGATGGTTCTCAAGCTCGCTTCCGAGTCGAAAGGCGAAGATCGCGACGGAACCCGGGCCGAGTTTGTGGAGCTTGTTGAACGGGCCAAATCGCTTTGGCGTTAGTGGTTTTTGAGGGAAGCGACGATGGAACCTCACGCGGGGACTTGATCCCGCAACCCCGTGGCGGGTAACCAAATTGCGCAATGACTCTTCACGATCTCGAATTTGCCGACCTGGAAACACCCAGTGGTCCCCTGCGGACTTTTGTTTTTCGCCCGGCTGCTCCGGGGAAATACCCGGGCGTTGTTTTGTTTTCTGAAATTTTTCAGGTCACCGGTCCGATCGGACGCACGGCGGCTTTTCTTGCGGGACATGGTTTTGTCGTGGCCGTGCCGGAAATCTTTCACGAATACGAGGCCCCCGGCGTGGCATTGGCCTATGACGCGGCTGGAACCGACCGTGGCAACAAGTGGAAGGTCACCAAGCCCATTGCCGACTACGACCACGATGCTCGGGCGGTGCTCGATTACTTGAAACGGCATCCCGCCTGTACGGGGCGATTGGGGGCCATGGGGATCTGCATTGGGGGACATCTTGCGTTTCGGGCGGCCATGAACCAGGACGTGCTCGCGTCCGTTTGCTTTTATGCTACGGACATCCACAAGGGCAGCTTGGGGGCGGGGCAAAACGATGGAACACTGGAGCGCGCTGCCAAAGGAGAGATCCAAGGGGAATTGCTCATGATTTTTGGGCGGCAAGATCCCCACGTGCCCTACGAGGGACGTCGCCTGATTCAGCAGGTGTTGCATGAGGCGGGCGCCAATTTCCAGTGGCTGGAATTCAACGCCGCACACGCATTTATCCGGGACGAAGGGCCGCGCTACAATCCAGTTCTCGCGCAGCAATGCCTTGCGATGGCGATCGAAATGTATCAGCGGCGATTGTGCGTGGGGGATGCCTAGGTTCCCGACTTAGCCGTGCCTGTTGGCGTCGGAGAGGTTCACAGCCGAGGCGCCGTTTTAAAGCAGCTCGGGTTTCTGAAGCAGCTCCGAGACGCGCGCCAGCAAACGGCCCGCGCCGCCCCCGTCGAGCACCCGGTGGTCGAAGCTCAATGTGATTTGGGCTTCCGTGACGGGGATGAATTTTTCCTGGAGGTTATCCCAGCGCGGCACGATGCGGCCGGCACCCATGCCCAGTACCAGGGTCTGTTCCGGAAGAGGGATGGGAGTCGCCCATTCCAGCCCGAATGTGCCGAAGTTTGTCACCGTGGCAATGGAGCCCCCTTGTGCGCTGACAGGAAGCCGCCTCTGGCGGGCAAGTTCGACGAGCTCGGAGTAGCGCGCTACCAACTCCGACAAGGGCGTGGCGTCCGCGTTGCGCAGGACGGGCACCAGCACGCCGTCTTCCGCCTCCACGGCAAAACCGACATCGATGGATGTGGGGTGAACGATTTTTTCGCCGATCAGCCGCCCCGCAGGTGCGCTGTTTTCTCCGAGCGCCAGCGCCAGTGCGCGAAGGGCGTAGAGTGCCGGGCCGGGCTTCGGGTTGCTGGCTTTCCGGTGGGCGAGCAGGCGGTCCAATGCCACAGAGCTGCCGACCGTGGCAATGGGGCGTGTCCAACTGCGGCGCATGGCGTCCGCGACGGCGACACGCATGGAGGAGGCCGGAGAGAGCCGGTGTTCTTCGAGTTTGGCCAGAAACTTTTCGAAATCGTCAATGGTCACCCTTCCGGCGGCCCCGCTGCCGGCTATGCCCGCCAAATCCGCCGCATGCAGTCCCAACTCCTGCATCCGCGCTTTCATCCGGGGCGACATGTAGCTGGCGCCTGAGGCATTCGCGGGTACCGGCAATCCGCGAACAGTGGGTTCGACTCGCGCGGGACGGGATTTCGCGGGGGGAGTATGCACCGCGTTGGCGGGTATCTCCGATGTGGCGGATGAGGCGCTGGCCTCATCGAGGCCCAGCCGTATGGCGTCCTCGTCGCTGACTTCCACGTGGGCGAGAGTGGCTCCCACGGGATAACTCATCTGAAGTTCCACCAGAAGGTCTGTGATGCGGCCCCTGCAGGGCGTCGTGACGCCCATCGTGGCTTTGTTGGTCTCCACTTCGATGATTTCCTGGTCGTTCTCCACCTCGGCGCCGACTTGGAAGGGAAGGGCGACGACGGTGGCTTCGGCGATGGATTCGCCGAGTTGGGGCATGATGATGGGGATCCGTGGCATCGCGAGAAGGATGAAAAGATTCGGGAAAAGCTTGGGCTAACGGCGGAGTAAATCGCGCATCTCGGCGCTGATGGTGCGCGCAGTGGGGCGGTGGGTCCCCCAAAGGTTGGGATGATAGGGCACCGGAGTGTCTTTGGCGTTGAGTCGACGGGGCGGGGCGTCAAGCAGGTCGAACCCTTCACTTGCGACCCGAGCCAGGATTTCAGCTGTCACCCCGCCCCATGGGAAAGCTTCCCCCACGGCAAGCAACAAGCCGGTCCGCGCCACCGAGGCGAGCACTGTGTCGGTATCCAAGGGTTTTACTGTACGCAGGTCGATCACCTCGATTTCCCAGCCCTCGGCGGCGAGTTCATCGGCGGCAGCGAGGGACTCGTGCACCATGGCGCTGTAGGTGACGATGGTCGCGTCCCGGCCCGTCCGGGCAATGCGCGCTTTGCCGGTGGGCATGGCCTCCGTGGGCAATGATTCCGCCTTGAGGTGGTAGTAGAGATACTTGTGTTCACAGAACACCACAGGGTCATCAATCGCCACCGCCTCCAAAAGCATGCTGTAGGCGTCTTCCACGGTGGCTGGCGCCATGACAATCAGCCCCGGGTAATGGGCGTAGATCGACTCCATGCTCTGGCTGTGGAACGGACCGCCCCCGGCCGTTCCTCCACTGGGAAGGCGGATGGTGATGGGGCAGGGAACTGCCGTTCGCCAGTGCAGTGTGGCCGCGTGGTTGACGATCTGGTTGAAGCCGACCGTTGAAAAATCTGCGAACTGCATTTCCACAATCGGGCGCATGCCCTCCATCGCAGCCCCAATTGCGGACCCGACGATGGCGTCTTCACTGATGGGAGCATCCAAGACCCGACCCGGATATTCCTGAGCAAGGTTTTTGGTGGCTTTAAACGCTCCACCAAACTGGCCCACGTCTTGGCCGTAGATGTAAACGCGAGGGTCGTCGCGCAGGGCTTTGGCTTGGGCTTCGCGGATGGCTTCGAGGTAAGTGATCAAGGGACTTGTGGCGTCAAAGTTGGCGTTCGAAGGGCTCCAACGGGTTTTTGTCAGCCCTCGCTCAAGTGGCGGCTGGCGAGACTGCACCAATCTTCCTGGCTCGGGTCCGGCAGAGGCTCGCGCAGGGTCTGCGCCACAGCTTCATCCGTCTGGCGCTGGGCGTCTTCAACCCAAAGCGCGAGTTCTTCGCGGGTCGCCCATGTTTGCTCGATGATCCGTTCCTCTGCGACCTTGAGGCAATCCCGGCCAAGAGCCCCCTCCTTCAAGGTGGGACTCACGTAATGCCCGTCATCGTGTTCGCCATGCCCCGCCAGTCGCAGGAGCGAGGCCACCACGAGTTGAGGGCCGTTCCCGGCGCGGGCCCGCTCGACGGCGTGTCCCACGACTTGCAGGCTCGCGAGGAGATCCGTGCCGTCCACGGTGTGACCCTCCACTCCGTATCCGACGGCTTTGTCCACCAGGTCGCGACACGCAAACTGACGGGATGTGGGGGTGGAATAGGCGTATTGGTTGTTGGCCACCACCAGCACCAGGGGAAGCCGTTCGACGGCAGCCAAGTTGAGAGCCTCATGAAATGCTCCCGTGGATGTCCCTCCGTCGCCAATACATGTGGCCCCAACCGTCCCTTGAATCCCACGAAACCGCCGGGCCATCAGCGCGCCTGCGACGGTGGGAATCATGGCCCCTAAATGACTGATCATGGGCAGAATGCCTTCGGCGGGGCGTCCGCGGTGCACGTTTCCGTCACGGCCACGCATGGGGCCCAGTCGGGAGCCCATGTAAGTCCGGGTGCAATCCAGCAGAGGCTCCCCAAAAGCGAGGCGCGCGGCTTGATCCCGAATCAGCGGGGCGAAAATGTCTCTTTTTCGCAGGGAAATCCCCAGGGAAACGCTCAGTGCCTCTTGGCCCTTGCTAAGGAAAACGCCCCCGAAAATTTTTCCGCCCCGGTAGAGGCTCGCGAGTTTTTCTTCAACCACGCGGGCCAGAAGCATCCAGCGGTAGGCATGGAGGAACGTTTTCTCCGTTGCAGATAACTCTGTGTGGGCCCGAGGAAACTCGGCAGTGGACGCCATAGGCTGCAGCATAAGTAGCAGGGTGCGGAGGGCGCAATGGTTTCTTCCTTTGCAAGATGGGATCCCTTTCCGAGCGGGCGACGATTTACCGGGCGGTTTTCGGTGAGGACGCCGCAGTGTCTCCGAGCGGAAGCTTGGCCAGGCGAAGGGCGTTGGCGATCACCGACACCGAGCTGAGGCTCATGGCGATGCTCGCAAAAACCGGACTCAGGCTGAGGCCGAAAAATGGGGCAAGCGCTCCGGCGGCCAGTGGAATGCCCAGAAGGTTATAAATAAATGCGAAGAAAAGATTTTGCCGGATATTCCTTAACGTCGCCCGGCTGAGTTGGATGGCCCGCACAATGCCGTTCAAATCCCCCCTGAGAAGGGTGATCCCGGCGCTCTCAATGGCCACGTCGGCTCCTGTGCCCATGGCAATTCCCACATCCGCCACGGCCAGTGCCGGCCCGTCGTTGATCCCATCGCCCGCCATCGCGACGATGCGCCCCTGGGTTTTCAGAGTCCGAATCGCTTGGTGCTTCTCTTCAGGGGAAACTCCCGCTTGGAAGCGATCAATCCCCAGGGCCCGGGCCACAGCATTCGCCGTCTGAGCGCGGTCGCCGGTCATCATCTGGACTGTGATGCCCAGAGCGTGCAGGGCTTGGATCGCCTCCTTTGCGCTCTTTTTGATCGGGTCGCCAATGGCGATGAATCCCGCAGTCTGATGCTGGATTGCGACAAAAACGACGGTGTGGCCTGCTTGTTCTAGGGAGTCCGCCTGCGAAGCCAGCTCAGGGCTGAGCTCGGCCCCTTCGTTTAATACAAACTCGCGTTTTCCGACTCTGATTTCTTTTCCCTCGCAAACACCTTGGACTCCGGAGCCTGGCACCGCCCTAAAATCGGTTGCCGGTTTGACACTGAATCCCGCCGCTTTGGCCTCGGCCACGACAGCAGCCCCGAGGGGGTGCTCGCTGTATTGCTCCACGGAGCCCGCCGCATCGAGCAGTTCGGCGGTGTCAAACGCAGTTTTGGGGTCTGGGACGCATGCGATGACGCGGGGCTTTCCCTCCGTCAGAGTGCCGGTTTTGTCGATGAGAAGAGTGTCCACCCGGTGAAGAGTCTCCAGGGCTTGCGCGTCGCGGATCAGAACTCCCGCCTGCGCGCCTCTTCCGACGCCTACCATCACGGCCATGGGTGTTGCCAGCCCAAGCGCGCAGGGACAAGCGATGACGACGACAGCCACCGCATGGAAAACCGCCGCCCCCAGGGACGGTCCGGCGCCAAGCCAGAACCACAAGCCGAAGGTCAAACCGGCGCATCCCAGTACCACTGGGACAAACCAGCCCGCCACCCGATCCGCCAAGGCTTGAATCGGTGCCCGGGTTCGTTGGGCAGCCGCCACCATTTCCACCATCCGCGCTAGAACCGTGTCGGAGCCCACCCGGTCGGCTCTCATCACAAAGCTGCCCAGGGTATTCAGGCTGCCCCCAATGACCGACGTTCCGGGTGATTTTTCCACCGGCTGCGATTCGCCGCTGAGCATGGATTCGTCGACCGCTGAGCTTCCCACTTCAACGGTGCCATCCACCGGGATCTGTTCTCCCGGTTTGACCCGCAGCCTCCAGCCGGGCTGCACTTGATCCAGAGGCACCTCTGTCTCGAGCCCCTCCACCAAAACCCGGGCAGACGCCGGCGCCAAGTGGAGAAGTGAGCGGATCGCGTTGCCTGTGCGTTCCCGGGCCCGCAATTCGAGCACCTGGCCGAGAACCACAAACAGAGTGATCATCGCTGCCGCCTCGAAATAGAGGGCCGGCCCATGCTCCTGGTGCATGGGGGCTGGGAAAAGGCCGGGCGCAAAAAAAGCGGCGAGGCTGTAAAGATAGGCGCTGCCGACTCCCAGCGAAATCAGGCTGAACATGTTCAGCGGCCCCTTTCGGAGCGATCGCCAGCCCCGCGCGAAAAATGGCGCGCCTGCCCAAAGAACCACGGGCGTGGAGCAGAGCATCTCAATCCAGCGGGCGGTTGACCCACCAAAACCGGGGAGGATATTTCCAATGAGATGGCTCATTCCCATGAGAAAAACCGGGGCGGTGAACACGGCAGCAATCCACAGGCGGCGCGTCATTTCCGAGAGCTCCGGGGACACGCTTTGGATGCCGGGCTCGCCGGCGAATTCCAAGGCCATGCCGCATTTGGGGCAAATTCCGGGCTCGTCGCTTTCCACCCCCGGGCACATGGGGCAAAAATAGCGGCCCGTGTGTATCACCTGAGGGGTGTTGCGCGGCGGGCTGCCGTGGGCGCCGCAGCAGGCCGGGGTATCGGTTTCCGAGGTGGGCGATCCGGCCTGGATAAACCGGCCGCGGCAGCCTTCGCAGCAAAAATAGAAAGTGGCCCCCGCCTTCGTTGCGCTCAGTGCGGTCCGCGGATCCACGACCATCTTGCAGACAGGGTCGATGGCCGAGGTTCCTTTGCCTTCGTCCGGGAATGGGCCTGAAGAGTTCATCCTAATATCCTGCACCCGGGAGCGCGGATTAGCGAATCGGCTTCCGGAAAGCGCCCCGTGTTCTGGCACGCTCGCCTGGGGATCAAGGGAGTGTCGCCCGCGTTTTAGATCGCTCCATCCACAAGCGTTGCGCGGCCGCTTCTGGCGGACTCATAGATGGCGAGTACCAGCGCGACCGCCTTGCGCGCATCGGAGCCGGGAATCATCGGAGCGCGTCCTTCCTGAATGGCCGCCGCGAGGTCGTCGACCAGGCGCCGATGTCCCTCGTTGCTGATGGATTTGGGGTCGGATGTGCCGCCGGCAATCCCCGGACCTTCCTCTGAGCGCATGATCTCATCGTCGCCTTCCCGCTTTTCCGCGAAATCCCAGCGCACGATTCGGTCATCGACGATGGTCGCGCTGCCCTTGTCCCCGAAAATCTCCAAGCGCAGATCAGACCCTGGATAACAGGAAGTGGCCGCCTCAATGACCCCGAGAGCTCCGTTGGGAAACCGCAGCGCTGCGGCGAGCGTGTCTTCCGCCTCCACTCCGGGATGCGCGAGTGTGGCGGAGAAAGCGCTGACTTCCCGGGGCAATCCCACCAGCCACTGGAGCAGGTCCACCGCGTGTACGCCCTGATTCATGAGAGCGCCGCCGCCATCGAGCTTCCAAGTCCCTTTCCAGGCCGAGGAATCATAATAACTCTGAGCTCGCCACCACTTGATGTAGGCGCTGCACAGGGTGAGTTGTCCGAACCGCCCGGAGTCAATGGCCTCCTTGAGGAGGCGTGCCCCCCGGCCCAGGCGCCTTTGAAAAACGCCGGCCAGGAGCCCGCCGCCGCGCTCAGCGGCTGCAAGAATGGAATCGACCGCATGGAGACTTACCTCGAGTGGCTTCTCACAAAGCACGGCTTTGCCCGCTTCAAGCAGGGGAATGGCCGCTTCCGCGTGAGCCCCGCTGGGGGTGGTGACGCACACCGCTTGAATCTCGGGGTCGGCCACGAGTTCCGCGATGCTCGCTGCTGCCCGGCAGCCTTCGCGCTCTGCGAACTCGCGGCATTTCTGGGCGCCACGCGAGTAAACGGCTTTGAGCTCGGCAAGGGGCGATTGTTTGATGGCCTCCGCGTGCACATCCGCGATCATTCCGGTTCCAACAATTGCAAATCCGATGGGGTGACTCATAGCAGGGAACATCTAAGCAGCATTGCACGGGCTGCGTCTATGATGGCGCTGCGGGGATTTCGCTACGCAGAACCGCGGCAGGACGTTGGGGGCATTTTTCCCGAGAGCTTTAGGGTAAAAAAAAGAGCCCGCCGAGGAATCCGGCGGGCTCCAAAGAGAAGTGATCTGCTGGAAGACGGGGACGACTAGCGTTCCCCGCGAGGAACCACTTTTTTCCCCACCTCAGGCCCGACATATTCGCTGAGCGGCCGGTAGAGCCGGTTGTCGCTGAGCTGTTCCAACACATGAGCGGTCCATCCGCTCATCCGCGAGATTGCAAAGATCGGGGTGAAGAGGTCGGTGGGGATGCCCAAGGAGTAGTAGACCGTGGCCGAGTAGAAATCGACATTGGCGTTGAGGCCCTTCTCCCTCTTCATGATGTCGGCAATCCGCTCCGACATCTGGATCCATTTCGGATCACCGAGCTGATTGGAGAGTTTGATCGCCATCTCCTTGAGATGGGGTGCCCTCGGATCGAGCACTTTGTAAACCCGGTGGCCGATGCCCATGATCTTTTTTTTCTGGGCCAGGGCGTCTTCAATCCAGCTGTCGACTTTGTCTAGCGAGCCAATCTCCTGGAGCATATGGATGACCCCCTCGTTGGCACCGCCGTGGAGCGGCCCCTTGAGGGCGCCAATGGCTGCGCTGATGGCCGAGAACATGTCGGAAAGGGTGGACGCCACGACGCGCGCCGTGAACGTGGAAGCGTTGAATCCGTGCTCAGCGTGGAGGACGTAGGCCACATCCAGCGTCTGCTCCGCTTCGGGGCTGGGTTCTTTCCCGTTGAGGAGCCAGAGGAAATGAGCCGCTTCACTCAGGTCTTTGCGGACCGGAGGAAACTCCAACCCGAGGCGTGCCCTGTGGAAGTAAGCCGCAACGATGCCGATTTGTGAAACAAGCTTGATGGCGATCGCCTGGTTTTCGCTCATGTCCAGGTCGTGCCGGACGGTGGGATAACAGCCCAGCATGCTCACCGCGGTCCGCATCACATCGATGGGCGCAGCGGTTTTTGGGGCGTTGCGGATAAAATCCAGAACGCCTTCCGGAAGCTCGCGTTCAGCGCGCATGGCCGTGGTGAGCTTCTCGAGCTCCCGCTCGTTTGGAAGGCGGCCATGCCAGAGGAGATGCACAACTTCCTCGTAGCTAACTTTGCCTGCGAGTTCGTGGATGTCGTATCCGAAGTAAATCAACTGGCCGATGTCACCCCGGACATCGCCGATGCGGGTTTCTGCGGCAACAATTCCTTCAAGGCCTCTGGAGATTACGGGCATGGGTGTGGTTGGGTTGGGTGTTAAAAAGGTCTGACGACGGCTTCAATCGCCCGGTTTAGCGCGATTTCAAAGCTCGTATGAGGGTTTCACCCATGGAGGACGGGGTGTCCGCTACCGCGATGCCAGCCGCTTTGAGTGCCGCAATTTTGCTGGCGGCGGTTCCTTGGCCTCCGGAAACGATCGCGCCCGCGTGCCCCATGCGTCGTCCGGGGGGGGCTGTGGTGCCGGCAATGAATGCGGCCATGGGTTTTTTGCAATACTCCCCGGCCCATGCGGCGGCTTCTTCCTCGGCGGATCCGCCAATTTCACCGATCATGATGATGGCCTCGGTTTCAGGGTCGTCGTTGAACATCCGGAGGATGTCCAAGTGCGAAGTTCCGTTGACCGGGTCGCCGCCGATTCCCACGCAGGTGGATTGCCCGTAGCCGCGCGTGGTGAGCTGCCAAACCGCCTCGTAAGTCAAGGTGCCGCTCCGGGAAACGACCCCGATGCTGCCCTTCTTGTGGATGTAGCCAGGGGCGATCCCGATTCGGCAGCCGCCGTGGGATTGCGGGTCGTCGCCGGGGGTCACTAGTCCCGGGCAGTTAGGGCCGATGAGCCGGGTTTTGCTGCCTTTCATGGCGTGTTTGACCCGCACCATGTCGTTGACGGGAATCCCCTCCGTGATGGCCACGACGAGATCCAACCCCGCATCGACGCCTTCCAAAATGGCGTCTGCCGCGAAGGGCGGAGGGACGAAAATGACGGAAACCGTGGCGCCGGACTGACGTGCGGCATCGGCCACGGTGTCGTAGATCGGCACGTGATGGTCTCCGTGATCGAAGCTTTTACCCCCTTTGCCGGGAGTCACGCCGGCAACCAACTGGGTGCCGTAGTCGAGGGAGAGTTTGGCGTGGCGGGAACCGAAGTCCCCTGTGATGCCTTGGACCAAAATGCGGGTTTGAGGAGTGACGAGAATAGACATCGGATGAAGTCGGGTTAAGCAGCTTTAACGGCTTGAACAATCTTCTGGGCCGCGTCGGCTAGATCGTTGCCGCTGATGATCGTGAGTCCGCTTTCGGCTAGGGTTTGTTTTCCGGCCGCCACGTTGTTGCCCTCGAGCCGGACAACCAGGGGAATGGTGAGACCGGTTTCGCGGGCGGCTGCGACGATGCCGTTTGCGATCACGTTGCAGTCCATGATGCCGCCGAAGATGTTGACTAGGATGCCCTGGACGTTGGGGTCGCTGAGGATGATCCGGAACGCGGCTGCCACCTGTTCCTTGCTGGCGCCGCCGCCCACATCGAGGACGTTGGCGGGTTTGCCCCCGCAATACTGGATGATGTCCATGGTGGACATGGCTAATCCCGCACCGTTGACCAGGCAGGCGATGTTGCCGTCCAGACCAATGTAATTGAGGTTGAACTCGCTGGCGGCGACTTCGCGAGGGTCTTCCTCGGTTTTGTCCCGCATGGCCACAATTTCAGCCTGCCGGTAGAGCGAGTTGTCGTCGAAATTGAACTTCGCATCGAGCGCCAGGAGCTGCCCATCGGGAGTCACCACCAGCGGGTTGACCTCGATCTGCGAGCAATCCCGGGCAATGAAAAGTTTGTAGAGCGCCGTGAAGAGCTTGGAGGCCTGTCCTAGCGAAGGACCCGTTAACCCCAGGGCGTGCGCGATTTTCCGGGTCTGGTAGGGCTGCAGGCCGATGAGGGGGTGCACGAACTCGCGGAAGATTTTCTCCGGAGACTTTTCCGCCACCGCCTCGATGTCCATTCCGCCCTCGGTGCTTGCGATGATCACCGGAGTGCTCGTGGCGCGGTCCAAGAGAATGGCGAAGTAGAGTTCCCGGGAGATATCCACCGCTTCAACCACCAGCACCTTGTTGACGACCTTGCCTTCCGGGCCGGTCTGGTGGGTGACCAGGGTTTGACCCAGCATTTGAGACGCGAGTTGGCCCGCTTCCTCCGGCGTGTTGCAGAGGTGCACGCCGCCTTTGAATCCGTTGGTGAAATGGCCTTTGCCGCGGCCGCCGGCGTGGATCTGAGCTTTGACTACGATCTTTTTGCCGGCCAACCCCTGCGCCGTTTGTTGGGCTTCCTCCGCCGTGAATGCGACGCGTCCTTGGGAGGTGGCAACGCCAAATTTTTCAAAGAGCTCGCGGGCTTGGTATTCGTGGATGTTCATTCAGAAAAAAGAAAGGGTGCGGTTGGGAGTACTGTCCGGTCGTGGGTTTCGGGGCTTGAAGGGTTTTCGCCAGCGGATTGGAGATGGATTAGGAGCCGTTGCCGACGTATTCGGCGGAATAGGTGTCGAACTTGGCGGTCGATCCGACTCGGGGAGCGCTCTGCACGTCGTAAACGTTGTTACCCACAACCTGCTGGGATTGCGTGTCCCAGATCATCACCGATTTTTGCGCGTTTGGAGCCGTTTGCTCGTCTTTTGCAGTATCCACGGCAATGTAGCGGGCCTTGCGAGTCCTCAGAGCCGCTTTCTTTTCCGGGGACAGCCGCCCGTAATAGATCCGCGCGTTCTGTTCCGCCAACCGCCTCTGACGTTCAGTGGCTTGGCGTTTGGCCACCACGTAGGTTGTCGCGGCCACCACCGTCCCAACAGCCGCTCCCGCGGCAAGGGATTGCGCCGTAGTCATTCCTGCGGCTCGGGCAATGGTTCCCGCCGCAACACCGCTCAAAGACCCGAACACGGCGGCGTTCTCCCCGGGAGTCATGTTCTGGCAGGCGGAGAAGGTAAAAGAGAGGGTTGCCAAAAACGCTCCCGTTTTGATCATGCCGGAATTCATGCGCGAGCGTTGTAAAGAGCGCCCTCATAGGAGGCAAGGGGCAAAGTCGTTCTCCGCATTTACTTTTGTTGCGGCAGCGGAATCCCCTGTTTTTGGCACCATTCGGTCGCGAGTTTCACTCCCGCCATCGCGGCTCTCACGTAGAACTCCTCTGCCCGCGAAGCGTTGGCCGGAACGCCGAGCCCGTTCTCCAAGCAACGGGCGTAATGGAAGAGGCTCATGGAATCGTTGAGACTGATGCCCTTGAGGAAGAGTTTGGCCGCCTTTTGCGGGTCGGCTTTGGCCATGCCATCCCCGTTGATGTAAAGTACCCCGAGGTTCCCGCAGGAGACTCCGTAGTCCCGGTCCGCCGCCTCGGTGAAGAGCTGCAGGGCTTTAACAGGGTCTTTGCCGACGCCAATGCCCCGGTGGTAGCAAGTCCCAAGAAGGTCTTTGGCGAAAAGGTTGCCTGCGTCCGAGGATTCTCCAAGGAGCGCGATGCCGCGTTTTTCGTCCCGGGCCGTTCCGTTCCCTCTGAGGTAGCATTCGCCGAGCAGGTATTTCGCGTCGCCATCGCCTTTGTCGGCGGCGGCTTTGAAACATTCGAAGGCTTTGCGCACATCCGCGTGAATCCCGCCCGGCCCGTTGGAGAGCAGAAGGCCCATCTGAATGAGAGCGGTGATGTCTCCGAGGCCAGCGGCCTCCTCATACCATTTCAAAGCCAACCCGGGTTCCTTTTCCCGTAAGTTCTCCGCCATATACAGCATGGCGCCGACCACTCGCAGCTCGGTGATTTGCCGCACCGGCTCCCGTAACTCCTCGAAATCACTTTCCTTGGCAGCCTTGCTCCGGGAGCGCAGCTGTTGAAGGATGATTTCAAGGTGGGTTTTGGCGGTTTTCTCCTCGGAAAACTCGCTGCCAATCCGCAGCCAAGCCCGGATCGCCTGGGGCCAATCTTCCTTTTTTTCAAGGTCGTTGGCTTTCTCCACAGCAAGCTGGAGTTTTTGCGCCGGACTCGGTTGCGGGAGCGTCTCAGGCTCACCTTTTTGGGGCGGCGTTTTGGCTGGCTCTTGAGCCGGAACATCCCGGGTCTCGTCTGTGGGCGCGCTCTTTTTATCCGTTGCGGCAGCGTCGCCGCGTGGGGTGGGCCCGGTGGCGGGGGGGGTTTCCTGCAAGGGCGCTGTTCGTGGGCGCCCGAAGGGATTGAGCAGGAAGAGACCGGCTCCTATCGCAGTCACGCCGGCGAGAGTCAAAAACAAGGGAGCAGCGGATTTCCGCGCGGCCGCGGGAATCTGGTCCGTAATTTTGACCTCCGAGCTGGGGCTGACGGGCGCCGGGTTGGCGTTCTGTTCGGTTTGTGGGGCCTTGAGATTCCCGGGAGAGGCCGATTCAGCCGAGCCGGGAGCGGGCTCCAAACCGACTTCGGAAGCCAAGGCTTGGCAGAACTCACACGCATTTTCGAAGGGGGGGCTGGGGGCGAGCGCTTGGCGGAGGATTTCGTTGCCGTGTTCCGACAAATTGGCGAGCGGCGTGTATCGCCAAGTCGGCTCCGTTGGGCCGGGCGATGGGAGGACACCGCCAAGGAGCTCGTAAGCGATGCGCGCCAGACCCTGGATCGATCGTTTGACCGGCTCCGCGTTCAGCGGGGTGCCGGGGCGCGCGCCGGCCACCACGGTTTGGTTCCCCGCCCACGCGGCCCCCATGCACAGCTGACGGGTAATTCCCAGCGGTTGAAGTTTAATCTGGTATGGGCTCCAGGCCCCTAAAGGCGCCCGGAGAAATGCGTCTTTTGGCAGGAGCTGGCCATTGCGCGTTTCAAAGACTTGGCTGCGCTGCGAGTTGTCGGTTGCGGGCAGACGTGCCGGGGCCTCCGTGGCCGTAAAATGGATCAGGATTTGTTGCAGCACCAAGTCCACATCGTTCAGACCTTGGCTCAGCGCGTGATCGAGTCCCGTGGCGACCTGTTGGAGGAGGGGAACGCCTTCGGCCGCCGTCAGTTCTCGCCGGGCGCGCAGCAGGTCCAAAACGGGAAAACCCCGGGGCCATTCCATGGAAATCACCGCCCTTCCCTCCAAAGTCTCCAGCCCGTGAATCCGGAGCAGATTCGGATGAAGGATCCCCTGGGCCTTGCCTATGGCGCTTTCAAGAACGGCGTGGGCGTTGGGATCTCTTTGCACTTCGGGGTGGAGGATGCACAGACGCACTTCGCGGGATGGCGC
>JBEIUI010000110.1:0-11132 GCA_040374425.1 Verrucomicrobiia bacterium
AACGCGGTCTCCCAAGAAACATTCCACCCCGCCGAGGGGTGGCAGAAGATGCAACCGGACACCTTGTGCTCTGGCACCCCTGCCAGGGTGCCGCGCAATCGGGGGCATCGGGTTCCGGTGGTGTCGCTGGCGCTCGATTACCGGCGACCAGCTCTGATGCCTCCGGCATCAGACTACGATGCCTCCGGCATCGGAGCGCGCCACGCCACGCAAGCGCCACGCAAGCGCCACGCAAGCGCCACGCAAGCGCCACGCAAGCGCCACGCAAGCGCCACGCAAATCAAGCGACAGGCCGACCCCCGCGCATCCTCAAGGCCGCTCTTTTTTGGAGCCGTGCACCGGCGCGCTGCCCCGGGCTGGAATCGATTGGGCCTTTGGCCCATCAACGCCATTCCCAGATTGGCCTCAACTGAGCTCCCTGCGCGCGGCTCCCTCGATTCCTTTTAGATGCGTGAGCCCTGACGCGGGGTCGGTCAAAAATCTCGGCAGGGCGGATCCCAGGATTTAAAGGTTCCTCTGAGCGCCCTTCGCCGGGCATTCGGTTTCCTGCATTTCCCCAAGGCTTTTTTATGGTTTCCAACAACATCGTGCTGGTCGGTTTCATGGGCAGCGGCAAATCCTCCATTGGGCGGATTCTGGCGCGGCGCCTGGGGTATCGGTTCATCGACACGGACCGAAAGCTCATCGAGCGGGAGGGCATGGAGATCAGCGAGATCTTTGCCCTGCACGGGGAAGACTACTTTCGGGAGCGCGAAACGGACGTGCTCCGGACGCTCCTGGGCAAGGGGCAATGTGTGATCGCCACCGGAGGCGGGATTGTGTTGAGGGAGCACAACCACCCCCTGCTGAGGGAACTGGGATTTGTCGTGGGCCTGACAGCGGACGAGGAGGTCATTTTCGAGCGGGTATCGCGCAACACCAAACGGCCGCTGCTCAGAACGCCCAATCCCCGGCAGACCATCCAAGAGATGCTGGCCACCCGCAGCGCGCTTTACGAAGCGGCCGCGCAGTTCACCGTGGACACCTCCCTCCTCACCCATGATGAAGTCGCCGAGTGCATTCTCACTCAGGCCCGCCTGGTTTCTCCGTGGCCCAACACCCCTTGAAAGCAGAGCTCCTCCGGGAGGCGCACGCGCTGGGGTTTGATCTGTGCCGGATAGCCCCCTGTGTCGCCCCGCCACACGCCCCCGAGTTTCTTCAATGGCTCGAGGAGGGACGCCACGGCGACATGGCCTGGCTCGAACGTAACAAAGCCCGGCGCACGGATCCCCAGCAGGTGTTGCCCGGCGCACGCTCCGTGATTGTGCTGGCCGTCAATTACTGGAACGGCGAGGTGCCTCAGCGGGCCGGGCACGGCCGCATCGCTCATTACGCCTGGGGCGACGATTACCATCTGGTTCTTGAAAAGAAACTCGCGCACCTCGACGCATGGCTCGCCGCCCGGGGCGGCCAGCAACGTTACTACGTGGACACCGGTCCCGTGCTGGAACGCGATTTTGCCGCGCTCGCCGGCGCGGGCTGGCACGGCAAAAGCACGATGCTCATCCATCCGCGGTTGGGGACCTGGTTTTTTCTGGCTGAACTCCTTACCACGCTCGATTTGGAGGCCGACTCCGCTCAGCCGGACCGTTGCGGCCGTTGCACCCGCTGCGTGGACGCTTGCCCCACGGGCGCCATCACGGCCCCGCATCATCTCGACGCCCGGCTCTGTGTTTCCTACCTCACCATCAAACTCAAGACCAGTATCCCGCTCGAACTCCGGCCCCTGCTGGGCGATCGCATTTACGGCTGCGACGCCTGTCTGGAAGCCTGCCCGTGGAACCGGTTTGCCCAGGTTTCAAGAGACGCCGCTTTCCAAGCCCGGCCATTTGTTTCCGAGATGTCGCTCCGAGATTTCCTCGCGATGGACGAGGTCGCATTCCGCGCCGTATTCGCCAAGTCCCCCATTAAACGGATCAAACGCCGCGGTTTTCTTAGAAACGTCTGCGTGGCCCTGGGCAATGTCGGCACGGAGGCGGATCTACCGGCCCTGGAGGCGGCCTCCCGCGATCCCGAGCCGCTCATTGTCGAGCACGCACTCTGGGCCATCGCGGAGATTCAAAAAAGGCGGGCAACGACCAGCCCGCTCCCAATAAAAACGCCTCTAGCGCCTGCGCCGTGCACCGAATGAATACCCTTTGAGGGTTCGCACGCCCTTGCCCACTCCCCCGGGGGCAATTTGCGACTCATTAAAGAGAGCGGTGTAAACGTAGGGGAAATTCTCCAGCTTCAGCCGGGGAATTGCAGCGCCAATGAACCGCTCGATGGAGCGGATGGCGTCGATTTCCTCAGCGGTCACCAGGGTAAAGGCATCGCCGATTTTTTGTGCGCGCCCCGTCCGGCCGATCCGGTGCACGTAATCCTCCGGATGCCCGGGGACATCGTAATTGATGACATGACTCACGCCGGCGATATCCAAGCCACGTGCCGCGATGTCGGTGGCGACGAGCACTTCGTATTTGCCCGACTTAAACCCCTCCAACGCCTCCACTCGCTCACGCTGGGTACGGTTGGAGTGCAACGCCACGACCGCATGTTTGAGGTCGTGGAGACGATGGGCGATCTTGTCGGCAAAAATCTTCGTGCTTGTGAAGATGATGCAACTCTCGAACTTGGTCCGCTCCAAAAGGGCGATCAACAAGTCGAACTTCTGGTCCTTGGCCACAGGATACAGCGCGTGAGTAACCGTCTCGGCCGGACTACGATTCGCGCCGATCTCAATGACTTCCGGATTCTTGAGCACCCACTGAGTCATGGTCTGAATTTCCGGCGGCAGCGTGGCGGAAAAAAACATGGTCTGCCGCGCTTTCGGGCACTTTTCAACGATCCGTCGCACCTGAGGCAGGAACCCCATGTCCAGCATCCGATCCACTTCATCGAGGATGAGATATTGGATGTCTTTGAGCGAGACGTCGCCCTGCTCCATGAGATCGAGAAGGCGCCCCGGCGTGGCCACCAAAATATCGACCCCGGCCTTGATGTCCTCCTTCTGTTTTCCGAACCCCACGCCGCCCTGGATCAACGCGACCTGCAGGTCCATGTATCGGGAGTAATCGCGAAAAGCCGTTTCAACTTGAGCCGCCAATTCCCGAGTGGGCTCCAGCACCAGACAACGGCAAGTGCCATGGGACTTGAGCAGGCTTAAAACCGGCAGAGCAAAAGCCGCCGTCTTCCCAGTGCCGGTTTGGGCGCTGCCCATGACATCGCGTCCGCCCAGAATCAGAGGAATCGCTCGCAACTGAATGGGGGTCGGGTCCACATACCCCATCGATTGAACCCCGCGTTCCACAGCATCGATGAGACCAAAATCCTGAAATGACATGATGACAAACTAAGGGGCGACCGGGGAGCCGCACAACAAGACTTTTCCGGTTGCGCCCCCCGGTGTTTTCCCGTATCTGTTCGCGCCCCTTTCCTTGCTTCTGGACTTATTCTGGCAAGAGTGATGCTTCCTTGTTTCTCTTATGTTTAGCCGCATTCCTTTCGAAAAAGTCAATTGGATCACCAGCAGTTTCCTGATCGGGACGTTGACTCTTTCCCTGACAGCCGTGCCCCTCTACATCTGGACCTACGGTCTCGATTGGTTCCAGATCGCCCTGTTTTTTGTGATGTTCTGCGCCTGCGGCTTTTCGATCACCCTCGGATACCACCGGCTCTTCTCCCATCTCTCGTTCCAAGCCCACTGGAGCGTTAAACTCTTCACCCTCCTTTTCGGGGCGGGCGCATTTGAAAACTCGGCCCTGCTCTGGTGTTGTGAACATCGCACGCATCACAAGTTCGTCGATCACGACGACGACCCTTACGACATCAGCAAGGGTCTCTTCCACGCACACATCGGATGGCTGCTCTTCAAACTGAAACCCTCCCCCACTTATGACAACGTGGCGGATCTTCAGAAGGATCCGATGGTCATGTTCCAACATCGCCACATCCACTGGATTGGATCTTTTGTGGCCTTTGTGTTTCCCGCCCTGCTCGGCTTGGCCTGGGGCGGTTGGGTCTCGGCCCTTGGCGCTTTCTTGATTGCCGGCGTCGCTCGCGTCGTTTTCCTGCAGCACTGCACCTTCTGCATCAACTCACTCTGCCACTACATCGGCCGCCGCCCTTACTCCTCGGGCTGCAGCGCACGCGACTCCTGGATCATGGCCATCGTCACCTTCGGGGAGGGTTACCACAATTATCACCACGAGTTTCAGCACGATTACCGCAACGGCGTGAAACCTTGGCAGTTTGATCCCACCAAATGGATCATTTGGACTCTCTCCAAGTTGGGTCTCGCGTCCAAACTCAGGCGGGTGCCTTCTGAAAAGATCCTGCTTTCGGAGCTCGCCGAGGCACAACGCCGTTTCGAAAAGCGTCTGTGTGCCCCGGGCCTCACGGAGAGCACGCGGGCCTACATCCTTGAAGCTTCTGAACGGCTTCAAGCCTCCGCACGGGCTTGGAGCCAGTACAAGGCTGAGAAGATGGAGATTTCGCGCGAAATGCTCGCAGAACTCCGGCGGGAAATCCGCATCGCGCTCAGCAGCCTCCAGCTGCATGAGGTGCCCGACGCCGCCTGAGCTGCGGCTTAGGCGACCACCACCTCTCACCCGCGGCGCTGGGTAGGCAGCGATATGCCCAACTCGTCTCTGGGAATTAGGCCGATCCTCGCCTCGACGCAAACTCTCCTCTGGCCGCTCTACCTAGTATGGAGCGCCGTTGTCCTCGCCGTTTGGTGCCTAGGAATCGGTGAGGTGGAACTGCAAAATGCAGTGACTCACCCCGATTTGGGCGCTGCGCTTCAGGTCTTTCTCCGTTTCCTTGATCCCCTTTGGATCGCCCTGGGGTTCTACCACGTCTACAGCACCCTGGTCATTGAAGAAGGCCTTGCCAGAGCGAGACGCTGGATCGGATCCGGGTTCGTCATCTGTATCCTGATCGCATGGCTGAGTGCACGGACGAGTTGGCCGCTGGGGCCGATCCACTTCACAGAGCGCCTCGGAAAGAAACTAGGGCCGGTGCCACTGTGCCTCCCTTTGCTCTGGCTTACCGTGATCCTTGGTGCTCGAGCAACTGCGGTGAGACTACTCGCAGGCCCCTTTCCGCGAGCGATTCCAGCCCTGTGTGCCGCCCTCACCTGCGCCAGCGCCCTTGTTCTTGACCCCGTTGCCTGGAAACAACGCTCTTGGTGGCTCTGGTATCCGGCAGACGTCAACGCGCCCCCAGCGGCCCCTTGGACGGCCCCCCTCACTCTCTTCGTCGCCAGCCTCGCCGCAGGAGCGCTGATGGGGGGAAAACGCAGGGCATCCCCCGGGACAAGAACAACGAGTGTTCCGCTCGTTGTCTTCGTCGTTGTCAATGCGGTGGCACTCACCGCCCGCATCGTAAGCGCCCTACGCTAGCGCCATTCCCCAAGGGATGACCCAGGTTCGGAGAATCTGAGCATCTGCGACCTTGGAGTGGTAAGAAAGAAGCCCCCGAAAAAATCCCTCTGGCTCAAGCCGATCCCTTGAATTGAGCCTTTGGATTGAGGCTTTAGAAAGGAATGTCGTCGTCGGACGCATCCAGATCGGGATCCGCAGGAGGCCTTGGGGGCGGAGATGACGGCCGCGGGGAGGAGCGCTGAGGAGCCCGGCCCTCGCCCGAATATTCTGAACGCGCGCCTCCCGGGGCGCCCTGGGGCGCTCCGTCCCGCGAGCCGAGAAGCTGGAGCTGTTCTCCCACGACACGCATTTTTGAGCGCTTTTGGCCGCTCTGCTTGTCATCCCACGTGTCCAGCTTCAAACGGCCTTCGATAAAAACCGGCCGCCCTTTTCGAAGATACTCCCCAGCGATCTCAGCAACGCGTCCGAAGAGCTCCACATCCACGAAAGTGGTTTCTTCCTGCTTTTCCCCGGCGTCGTTGGACCAGCTGCGATTCACAGCCAATCCAAGCTGCGCAATGGCCGTGCCCTTGGGGGTGTACTTAATTTCAGGATCCCGGGTGAGATTCCCGATGAGCATCACTTTATTCAGATTTGCCATAAACTCGGATACCGTCCCAGAATTCCTATCGCGCGACTATTTGCTGGCAGCCTGCTTTTTGGACCGCAGCTTCTGGAAATGCTGGCGGTAGACGTCTTGGTCGAGCTTGAGCTTGCCGCGCATCTTGGCGATGAGAGTGGGCTCTGCGCTGAAGATGAAATTGACAAAGTAACCGCTGTCCAGAGCACCGGCCGCGTAGCTGAACGCGCGGCGATCCAAACGCTGAACGGTTTCAACCTGAGCGCCTTCTTTGGTGAAATCTTTCTCCAGACGCTCAATGATTTCCTTGGTACCTTCCTCGTTGCCTTTGACGTTGAGGACCAGCAGACCTTCGTATCGATTTTTCATGTTTTGAGATGGTTTAACTAATTGTAGGCGCTCATCGCTGCTTCAAGCCCCCGAGCTTGAGCGCAATCGATGGCCGCGAGTGCTTGCGTGAGACTCTCCTCAAGAAGCGGCCTCTCGTCCACGCCAAAACATCCCAGCACATGGGACGTCACCGTTCCGTGGAGAGGCGCTCCAATACCCAACCGCAACCGGGGTATTTTCTGGGTGCCGAGATGTTCAATGAGGGACTTGAGACCTTTGTGCCCGCCTGCCGAACCTTCCGCGCGGAGGCGCACCTTTCCCAAAGGCAAAGCCAAGTCATCGAATACTGCGAGAACCTCCTCGGCTGGAATTTTGTAAAAGTCGCTCACTGCGCGAACGGCTTCACCACTGAGATTCATGTAGGTCAACGGCTTGCACAAAAACATCCCGGAAGCCTTGGCTATGTCCGCCTGCCAGCGCTTCTCCGTCTTGAAACAAACACCCAAACGCATAGCCATGCGGTCTAAAAGCATGAAACCCACGTTGTGTCTCGTCTCCCGGTATTCTTTACCCGGATTTCCTAAGCCTACGATCAGCCGGAAATTCACGGATAATAAGGAACACACACCGAGCTTGGATCGCCCACAGGCTCACCCGCTCTCTGCAAACCCGCAGACGAGAGGATGAGGCTCCCGGTAGAGGAGCCCCCCGGGAACGCCTATTTCTTCTCGGCGGCAGCCTCCTGCTTCTTTTCCTTGAGAACCTCTGGCTGCGCGGGCGCGCCCGCAGGGGCTTCCGACTCCACCTTGGGAGCCGCCACGTGGACAACCGTCAAATCGGGGTTGCCGCGAGCTACGACACCAGCTGGCAGAATCAGATCCCGAATGTGAATGGCATCCCCCACGTTGAGAGCCGAAACGTCGACTTGGATGACCTCCGGAAGATCCTTGGGCAGACACTCGACTTCGATGGAATGCAAATTGAGCTCTAGAAGCCCCCCCTGATTCTTCACCCCGGACGCCTCCCCGAACGTTTCGATCGACACTTCAGAATGGAGCAGCTTGTTCGCGTCAACCGCCTGGAAATCCACGTGAACAACGTCCCCTCTGACCGGATGATGCTGGACCTCTTGAACGAGCGCCAGACGATTGGAAACTTGGGCGCCATCGGCAACCTGCAGCTCCACGAGAAAATGCTCTCCCGTGGACTGGCTGAGCACACGGTTCATTTCACGAGCCACCACTTGGAGGTTCTGCGGCTGCTCGGTGCCGCCGTAGATGACAGCCGGAATCAATCCCTGGCTTTTGATTTTCTTCACCGCAGTGCGTCCCGCTTGTGAGCGCGCTTGCGCCGTCAATTTGATTTGCTTGGCCATATTTAGAATCGTTCGTTGTCGCTGATCTTAAAAAGTGAGGAAACAGACTCGTCGTCGTGAATGCGCTTGATGCCCTCGCCGAGCAGCTCGGCAATACAAAGCTCGGTGATGGGAAACCCCTCCCCTGAACGGACCGGAACACTGTTAGTGGTGATTAGCTCCTCGATCTGAGACACCAACAGGCGCTCGATGGCCAGGTCGGAAAGAACAGCGTGGGAAACAGCGGCGATAATTTTACCCGCCCCGCGCTCCCGGAGAATCCTTGCCGCACTGGTGAGCGTCCCCGCCGTTTCGGTCAAGTCATCCACCAAAAGAACCACCTTGCCCTCAACGTCCCCTATCACGTTCATCGCTTCGATCTCCGTCGGGCTCTTGCGACGCTTTGCAACAATCGCCAGCCCCGTCCCCAATGCTTGAGAATAAGCGGAGGCCATTTTCAAGCCGCCCACATCGGGAGAGACAACGATGAGGTCTTCGAAGCTCTTCTCCCGCAGATGCCGAATCAGGACCGGTGCCGCGTAGAGATGGTCCACGGGGATATCGAAAAAACCCGCTACCTGCTGCGCATGCAAATCCATCGTCAACACCCGACTCACTCCGGCAGCAGTGAGAAGGTTGGCCACCAATTTCGCAGTGATCGGCACACGCGGCTGATCCTTGCGATCCTGCCTCGCGTATCCAAAAAACGGTATCACCGCAGTGATCCGGGCCGCGCTCGCGCGCCTCGCCGCATCTACCATGATCAGCAACTCCATGAGGTTCTGATTGGTCGGAGGACATGTCGGCTGAACAATAAAAACATCCCTTCCACGGATGTTTTCGTTGAATTTCACGTAGGTCTCACCGTCCGGGAAAGACGTCACCGTCGCGTCGCCCAAAGGAACACCAACGCAGGCGCAAATCCGCCTTGCCAACTCTTTGTGAGCGGAGCCAGCAAAAATTTTTAACTCGAGGCGGTCGCGAAGCATTGGGAAAAAGGGAGGGCGACTCTAGAACGCAAAGCGAGAAAGACAAACGGAAAATTCCAGTGAATCACGATCCCCTGTTGCGGCCTCAGCTTTGGGGGCGTCCGCGCAGTGACCTTCAAGCCGGCCGCTCAACCCCGTTTGCGCCAATCCCGGAGGCCCGCTCCAGACCCAGATACCCCGGTCCCGCCGAGGGTATCGGGTCACGCACGCCGGTTTTTCTTGAGGCCACTTGATAATGCGATGCGGAGGCAATTCATGGGATGTGACTTCTCACGGAACTCGAAGGGTTCGCGACTCAACAACGAATCCTGCGTTAAGGCAGCAAAAGCGCGAACGATGTCAGCGAGGACCGGCAGCACGTGGACGCGGCTCCGCGCCTTTTGTATCGATGCGCTTCGCGGCCGACATGCGATCCATGCGCTCCAAGGGCCAGCTGCAGTGATGCTTTAACAGTGATGCTTCAAGGAACAACCAAATGCGCCCCCGCCTCAGGAACGGGATCCATTCGAGAGACGACGATCCAACAGCCCCAATGTCCCGGCGAGAACTCCCAAGGAGCCCTAAGAACGGCGGCCATCTGATCCAAGCAGAAGCGGCGTTCTGATATCGTCTCGCCTTTGATCCAGACGACACAACGCGCATTTCCGCGGCTCTATCAGGCGCATCCCCGGCCGAGGTGTCATGGCGCATTGCATCCTATCCAAACCCGGCCAAATCTGCGCAGGGATTTGATCCGTATGCAATGAACGCCCGGTTTGAGTTACCACTTTTATTGCAACACAAGCCGCAAGCATGATTTCTCGCCTTCCAAACAAGCATCCGCAGTTTTTGCTGGACCACCCAGTCGGCCTGCGAAGAAGAATATCGCAACGAGCGCGACCGCAGGGACATAGGAGAGATACCGGAATGCCCATCTCAATTTTCTGTTCACCGCTCGACGGTCCCGATCCGGTCACCCAGAATAGGACTTCACTGCCGCCACTCCCTTTTTGTTGATTCTCCGGCTTCGGTCGCCTCAGATCAAATTTCCCCCTGTCAGCGAACGCGGGCTTCAAGCCCGCAACCAAACCAAACAACCAAACCAAAAGTTATAACATTGATGAAAACCATCGCACTCAGCCTTCTCGCCAGCGCAGCGGTGACCGGCAGCGTTTTCGCGGGTCAGCAAGTCAGCCATAAGGAATTCAAGCAGCCGGCCGCAGAGCCTTGCTTCAAGGATTCCGAACTCCAAGTCGACATCTTCGGCACCTGGACCTACACGCCCGAGGCGAGCCGTTATGAAGACGGTTTCGGCGGCGGCGTTGGCGTTAACTATTTCGTTCAGCGCTACTTCGGTGTCGGCGTGGACGGCCAGGTCTACGACGGCGGCGCCAACGGCGTCTGGGACGTGACCGGTCGCTTAATCGCCCGTTACCCCATCGAACTCGGCACCTACTGCCTCGCCCCTTACGCCTTCGGCGGCGGCGGCATCCAGGCCGACGGCACCACGTCCGGCACTTGGCATGCGGGCGCCGGCTTGGAATGGCGCGCAACCCAGAAGATCGGTGTCTTCGGCGAAAGCCGTTACACCTGGGGCGCCCAGAACGACGATGCATACCAGGCCCGTCTTGGTGTTCGTTTCGCGTTCTAAGGAGCTTTCTTAGTTAGCGAATAATCAACGCCGGAGTGGAAACACTCCGGCGTTTTTCGTAACCCCCTCTCTCAATCAGGAAAACCGCGATTGCCCCCTTGATCGGGCGCACTTGGAGAGCGGAGTCGCCCGGACTCACTCCGCTTCGCCCCAGCTCAACGCATGCGCCTCATTCTCAAGAAGCCGCCTAAGAAACCTCACTCCACCTCACTTAGAAGCCTTACATGAAAGCATTCATCCCACTCCTCTGTCTCGCAGCACTCTTCGATACCCCAGCAAACGCGGGTGAAATCCATTTATTCAACGGCAAAGATCTCACAGGCTGGAGCGGCCGCCCGGAATTTTGGAGCGTTCAAGACGGCGCCATCACCGGCAAAACCACCAAGGAAACACCCACCAAAGGCAACACCTTCCTCATCCACAAGGATCCGGTCTCGGACTTCGAACTGCATCTCAAATACCGCTTCGCCGAAGGCAGCACCTACGGAAACTCCGGCGTGCAATACCGCAGCAAAGTCGTTGACCCCGTCAATTTTGTCGTCGCGGGTTACCAAGCTGACATGGAAGTGGGAAAAACTTACTCCGGGATTCTTTACGAGGAAAAAGGCCGCGGAATTCTCGCCCAACGCGGCCAGAAAGTAATCATCCGGGAAGGCCAGAAACCCGAGCCTATTGGAGAGACCGAGAGTTCTGAAGAAATCCTCGCCTCGATCAAACTGGGCGAATGGAACGATTACATAATCGTCGCCAAGGGGGGACATCTCCAGCATTTCATCAACGGCAAACTCGCCGTTGATGTGACCGATGA
>JBEIUI010000166.1:0-4261 GCA_040374425.1 Verrucomicrobiia bacterium
AGGCTTCCCGCCACCGTCTCACGGTCGCCAACCACGGTAAACAGGCGGAAACTCAAGTCGCCCGGGGTAATGCCCTCGGGATTTTTCCGGCGAAACACGCAGTTCCATTTCACCACCTTCTCCCGTTCAAACCTAAACCGCCCATAACTCGGGCCCTGCGTGTCGGGCGCAGGCTGCGGCGGCGCGTAAACCCCCATGGCATGGGTGCCCTCGGGCACACTGAAAACCACGGGATGCCGTTGTTCGCCGGGGCCGTCGGTCAAGGGCTCCAAGAGGCCCGTCCCCGCGTTGAACACTTCAAACCGGGAGAACTCTGCGGGCATGTAACCGGTTAACGCCTCAAACTGCGCGAGCTTGTGGTGCTCGCCGATGGGCAGCCCGAACGTGACATCGTAGGAAAGCACATGCGGCAAATCCCGGTAACCGATCCGCACCCGCTTGGTGAGGAGATGATCGGAGAGCACCGTGCGGTTCCGCGCCGGATTGCCCAGGGATTTTCCGTCCGGACGCAACCAAAACGCCATCTGGATGGTGGATTGCAGTGCGCCGGGTTCGACCCGCAGATGCAGGAGCCGACTCGAGGAGACCGGCCCCGCGCCGTCGCTGACGGACCCCGCCTCAGTCGGGTTAAACGTCTCGGAAATCATCGGCCCCTCGAAGTCCAGATTGGACGCGCTCTGGAGCTGACGTCCGTGGTCTGCGGAATCGATGAATTCGCGGCCGTTCCATGTCAGGGAATGGATGGCCCCGGCCAGACGCCGCGTCGTGGTCACCACAATCTCCGATCCACCGGCGGGCGCGCGGATTACGGCGTCGCCCGAGACCGGCTCAGCCTGCGCTGAAGCGGACGGAACGTCTTGGGCCCAGAGAACCCCAAGAGACCTAGGCACCCCTAGCCCCCCCAGAACCAGTAGGAGGCGGAGAGCCGCCGATGGAACAAGGAGGGACAGGGCTTTTGAGATTATGGCTGGCCGCCGAACGTGCAGTGATCGTCCAAATCCAGCAGATCCGCCCAGGCGCGGATGTCGGAGCGGGTGGAGGTGAATTCACCGAGGGCTTTGACGAAATAAGCCAGGGTCTCGGAGTCGCTGTCGGGGCCGCGCCGTTCCTGGAAATCGCTCCACTGGGCAATCTCCCACGCGGCGCGTTTGTGTTGGGAGTTGGCCTGGATCCATTCGAGAATCGCTCCGTCGCCTTTGCCCGTAGCCACCTCGGCTTTGAGCGCCTCGGGGTCGATGCCGATAAACTGGATCAGATGCCGGTCGAGCGGGCAGTTGTAATGGAAAACACCGTTTTTTCCGGCGAGTTCGGCGCGGCATTTATCGAGCATCCTCGGGAGGATCACGTATCCGCCGAGGCGGACGCGCATGCTGCGGGGGGGACGTTGGGTGAGGTCAGGTGCGGAAAGGCTCATGGGAAGTTTTTTGGAAGAGATGCCTGGGGATGGCTCAAGCGCGGACCGCGGCGCTCATCTGCGGGTAATCGGTGTAGCCTTTCTTGCCGGGAGTATAAAAAGTCGATTCATCGGGGGCATTGAGCGCGCCGCCGGTATGGAATCGAGCCGGCAGATCGGGGTTGGCCAGGAACGGCACCCCGAATGCGATGGCATCGGCCCAACCCTCGGCCAGCGCTTGGTTGCCGGTTTCGTAGGTGAACCCGCCGGCCGAAACGATCGTGCCCGGATAAAACGGGCGCAGTTCCCGGGGCCCGACCCCTTCCACGGCACCATGGGCCACGTCCTGGGCGGTCACCCGGGTCACATGCGCATAAGCCAGCCGCAGCGGGGTGAGTTCCCGCAGCACGTAACCAAAAGTCGCCAGCGGATCCGAGTCGCGCATGTCATTAAAAACACCTCCCGGAGAGAGCCGGATCCCGACCCGGTCGCTGCCCCAGACGTCCACCACGGCCTGGGCAACTTCCAGAGTCAGCCGTGCCCGGTTTTGAAGGGAACCGCCGTAGTTGTCCGTGCGTTGGTTGGTGCCATCACGCAGGAACTGGTCGAGCAGATAGCCGTTGGCGTTGTGGATCTCCACCCCGTCGAATCCGGCAAGTTTCGCGTTCTGCGCACCGTGCGCGTATTCGGCAATGATGCCCGGGATCTCGTCGGTCTCCAGTGCCCGAGGGGTGACGTAGTCCGCCATGGCGCTACCGGTGAACACCTGGCCCGCCGGCGGGATCGCCGAAGGCGCCACAGGCAGCCCGCCTTCGGGCTGGAACACCGGATGCGAGATGCGGCCCACGTGCCAGAGCTGAAGGAAGATGCGGCCGCCGACGGCGTGGACGGCGTCGGTAATTTTGCGCCAGCCCGTCACTTGGGCCTCGGAGAAAATACCCGGCGTATTCGGATACCCGAACCCGGCGGGCGAAATGCTAGTGGCTTCGGAAATGATGAGCCCCGCCGCCGCGCGTTGCCGGTAATACTCAACGCTCAGGTCACCCGGGACATTGTGGGCCTCCGCGCGGCACCGGGTCAGCGGCGCCATAAAAATCCGGTTCGGAGTGGTGACGGCTCCGAGCTGCAACGGGGAAAAAAGGGTGGGTTTCATAATTAGATGCGCGGTATTGGGAGCGGATGCCGCCCCGTTTTTGGGCGGTCCTCGGGGGTGGCGGACATGAAACGTGGGCGC
The DNA here is from genome assembly GCA_040374425.1 of Verrucomicrobiia bacterium. Taxonomy (GTDB): domain Bacteria; phylum Verrucomicrobiota; class Verrucomicrobiia; order Chthoniobacterales; family Chthoniobacteraceae; genus CAIURC01. The sequence goes on from JBEIUI010000166.1 coordinate 2,628, forward strand.
GGCGATCGTGTCCAGATTTCGTGCATCCGCCTCTTTCCCTCCAAGGCTCACGCCTCTATCTTCTCTTCTCTCAAGGGACAGACAAATTATCTGAACAAATTCTTTGACGAACCTCTCTTCCCGGGCGACCGGTTATTCCATGAGGACGGGGAGGTTGTTGGCGGGGGAGGGGGCTCTTGAAGCCTGTTATCACTGTGTGACGCGGGTCGTCGAGAGGCGGTTCGCGTTCGGGGCCCGGGAGAAGGAAAAGTTCGTTGAGATCCTCCGGGCGTATGAGGAGTTCTGCGGCGTGCAGATGCTCACGTTCTGCATCATGAGCAACCACGTCCATGTGCTGGTGCACGTGCCCAAGCCGCCGGAGCGAATGCCCGACGACGCCGAGCTGGTGCGGCTGGTCCGAAGGGCCGAGCTTTCCTACCCTGCGTCGGATCTCGAGCGGCAACTCGCCGATATGCGGCGCGCTGGCGATGACGTTGGGGCGGAACGGCTCCGGTGGAGGTTTCTGAGGCGAATGTGGAACCTGGCGAGCTTCATGCAGGGCGTAAAACAGCGCTTTTCCCAGTGGTTCAACGGCCGGAACGACCGGGTTGGCACCTTGTGGGAAGGCCGGTTTAAGAGTGTGCTGGTGGAAGGCACTGGGCAGACACTCTCGACCATGGCGGCATATATCGACCTCAACCCGGTGCGAGCCGGGCTAGTGAAGGATCCCGCCGATTACCGCTGGAGCGGTTATGCCGAGGCGGTGGTGGGGCGCAAGCTGGCAAGGCTGGGCCTGAAAAAAGTGGTGATGGGCGTGCTGGCCTCCGAGCAACCCGGCGAAACGGCCCGTCAGGAGATGCGGCGTTTGTTGGATCGATACCGGGTGTATTTGTTCGACAACGGGGAGGAGCGGGATGGGAGGCTCGACGGCACGGGGGCGCGGCGTGGCATCGGCGCGAGGGAGGTTGAAGCGGTGATTCGGTCGGGCGGGAAGCTGAGCTTTTATCAGTCGATACGCTGCCGTGTGCGGTATTTCAGCGACGGCTGCGTGATTGGCACGCAGGATTTCGTGGAAGGAGTTTTCGCAACCCACCGCAATCTGTTTGGATTGCGGCGGAAGAGCGGCGCACGGGAAATGCGGGGTGTAGATTTTCCTAAGCTATTTGCGGTGCGAGACTTGAGAAGTCAGGCGGTGGTCTCTTCCGGGCCATCCAAGGGCTAAAGGCGGCTCTGGAACCGCGAGGACCGCAGGCCCTGAGAGAAAGGCGAACCTAGCGGGCTCGCCTTTTGGTGCTGCCCCGAAGAGCCCGGCTATAGGGCGTTGCGACAGGCTGTTGAACCCGGTTCGACGCGAATTCGGTGTCGAAGGCTACTTGGGAGCGGATCCGCTCTGCCGGGAATCCGTGCTGTGTGGAAAAGTGGGCTTGTTCCCGCGTTTTTCACACAGTTTGTGTGTCCCCTGCACTGGTCCCCGCGTTTTTCACACAGTTTGTCTGTCCCCTGCACTGCTACGGCGTGGGGTCTTCCACAGCCTGCAGGAGCTGATCGCCGCACTGGAGAAGTATCTCCTCCAACACGACAAGGAACCGAAGCCCTATATTTGGACGGCCCAAGCCAAGGACATCTTGGCCAAGGTCACTCGCGCCCGCGCAAAG
>JBEIUI010000038.1:0-25467 GCA_040374425.1 Verrucomicrobiia bacterium
GCCACTCGAATCCACCCCACCCCTCGGGGGGTGCCTCCCCCCCGCCCTCCTCCCTCTCGGCCCGTCCCGATCAGCTGTGCGGTAGTTTCGTCACTCATTCCCAGGGTAGGCCTCATTCCATTCGGCCGACCCTGGGCTGGAGGTCGTAAGCCCTTCAGGCTGGGTTCCGAACACCAATCCATCCACGAACCCGATTGGAGGGGAACACTCAATCACCAATAAAACGACGATCCGCACGTTCCCTTTTCCCTCATGCCACAATCTCTCTCCGCCGTTTATCTGCACGCGATTTTCTCAACCAAAGAACGCCGTCCATTTCTACGGAATCCGGGACTCCGAGCCTCGTTGCACGACTATCTGGGTGGAATTTCCAAAAACCTCACATGTGCGCCACTGCGGATCGGGGGCGTGGAGGATCATGTGCACATTCTCGCCCGCCTCGGCCGAACGATCACCCAAAGCGAGTGGGTCAAGGAACTGAAACGCGGATCAAATCTTTGGCTCAAAGAACAACCTGCCCCGCCAACACCCCCGGATTGGCCGAGCGCGCCCTTGTCTAAATTCGCGTGGCAAAATGGCTATGCGTGTTTCTCGGTCAGCGTTTCCAATCTCCCGGCAGTTACAGCCTACATCGACCGGCAGGCCGAGCATCATCGCAAAACCAACTTCCAAGCCGAATTATGGGCCCTATTGAAAAAGCACGGTGAGACTTGGGACGAAAAATACCTCTGGGACTAGCACACATGACCGATCTCCCCCCATCACTCTATCTGAGACTGTACTGGTCCAAGCACGAGCCGCCGACGCAATGACGAAGGGCGCACAAGCGAAGCGAAGACACAAGGCACACACAAATCGTGCGTTTGGAGAGCGGCACATGGGCATGGCCGGGCACGGCGGTGGGCATAACCTCCGCGGGTTTCCCAAAACCCAAGAGGCGAACGGATTCCGCCGGGACGAAAAAACGAGATCCCTCTGGAGCAAACCGGCCGACTGGCTCTAGCCTTGAGGTCTCCATGGATATCCTCAGTCTCGACCTCCCCGGCATCCCCAAACTCGGCAGCGGCAAGGTGCGTGAAATCTTCGACCTCGGCGACCGGCTCCTGTTGGTGGCCACGGACCGCATCTCGGCCTTTGACTGCGTTCTGCCCAACGCCATTCCCCGGAAAGGCGCGGTGCTCAACACGCTTTCGGCGTTCTGGTTTTCGCGGCTGGATTTTGTGGAGAACCACGTCCTGACCACGGACATCGCGCGGTTCCCGGAGCAGCTCCAACCGTTTGCAGCCCAACTTGCGGGCCGTTCGATGGTGGTGAAGAAAGCACAGCCGCTCAGCGTGGAGTGCGTGGTGCGGGGCTACCTGGCGGGGTCGGGCTGGAAGGAGTATCAGGCCACCCAGAGCATCTGCGGCCAGAGGCTTCCCGCCGGGCTTCAACAGGCGGAGCAACTGCCCGAAACCCTTTTCACGCCCTCCACCAAGGCGCAGAGCGGCCACGACGAGAACATCTCCTGGGAGCAATGCCGGGAGATCCTCGGGGAATCCGTCGCCGAGGAAGTCCGCGCCCTGAGCCTGCGGATTTACGAGGAGGGCCGGGCCTACGCGGCGCAGCGCGGGATTCTCGTGGCGGACACCAAGTTCGAGTTCGGGCTCCTGGACGGCAAAGTCATCCTCATTGACGAATGCCTCACCCCGGATTCCTCCCGGTTCTGGCCCGTGTCCGAACACCGCTTGGGGATCAGCCCGCCCAGCTTCGACAAACAATTCGTGCGCGACTACCTCGAAAGCCTGACCTGGGACAAGACCCCGCCCGCGCCGGCGCTCCCCGAAACGGTGATCGCCAAAACCAGCGCCAAATACCTCGAAGCCTACAGCCAGCTCACCGGACAGCCGCTGCTGGAGCTTTAAGGAGCCCATGCGCGAGGCCATCGAAGATTTCATCCTCTACCTGGCCACCGAACGCGGGCTTTCGGACAACTACCAGATTTCCACCCGGCTCTCCCTGGAAGGGTTCCTTCACTGGCTGGAACGCCGGGCACTGCAAAAACAACACGGTGAGGAGGCGCTCCGCAAACTGACCGAAACGGGCGAGCCGTGGCCGGAATGCGCGGTCGCGCCGGGGTCGGTCACGCTCCAGGAAATCTCCGATTATCTAGCCCACAGGAAAAGGGCCGGGCTTTCGGCGGCGTCGATCAAGCTGGTGGTGGTGGCCATCAAGATCTTCTTTCGCTGGCTTCATGTCCGGCGGCGGATTGAGAAAGACATCGCCGAGACGCTCCCCCTGCCTCGGACCGAACGCTACCTGCCCGAGACCATGAACGAGCTGCAGGTGGAGCACCTGCTGGAGGGCATTGCCCCCGACGCACCCCGGGGCCTGCGGGACCGGGCGATCCTGGAGCTGCTCTACGCCAGCGGCCTACGGGTGTCTGAGTTGGTCAACGCCCGGCTGGAAAACCTCGACTTAGAGAATCGGATTATCCGGGTCACCGGCAAAGGCAACAAAACCCGGCTGGTGCCTGTCGGCGCCAAAGCCTGCGCGGCGATTGCGCTGTATCTGCAGAAAGAGCGCCCCGGTTTCGTCGGCAAACGCACGGGCAGCGAGGTGTTCCTTTCCTCCCGGGGGACCCGGCTTTCCACCGTGCGGATCTGGCAGATTGTCAAAGCCTGCGCCAGAAACGCCGGGCTTGATCTCAACGTGTATCCTCACCTGCTCCGGCACTCATTCGCCACGCATCTGCTCAGCAACGGGGCAGATCTGCGGATCATTCAGGAACTCCTCGGGCACGCGGACATTTCCACCACGCAGATCTACACGCACGTCGATCAGCGCCGGCTCAAAGCGGTCCATCACAAGTTTCATCCCCGGGGATGACGGGGAAGAAAGGGGTCAGGGGTAAGCGGCACCGTGGAAGCCGTCTTGCGCGCCGCAATGCAGGAAGCATCCGAGAAAGAAACCGGGCGTGGAAACGCATCGCCGCCTCGGGTGAAGCCGCACGCTTCCAGCCCCGAAGGGAGCGAAACATGACAGCCCCGAGCTACGCCCGGGGTAACGCACCCCACACAAAGACCGAGCCATCAAAGGGCGCCCCAATCGAAGCGCACCCGATGCGAAGCGCACCCGATGGCGCGCCCCTTCATGGTTTGCTTAGCACAGGCTGGCTGACCTCGGCCTTGAGCAAATCCTCGAGTGTCTCCCGCCGGGAAATCATCTCCACATTGCCGTCCGGCTCCAGCCAGAGCTGAGGCGCCTTCCCAACAGAGTTGTAGTTGCTGCTCATCGCCGCGCCGTAAGCACCGGCGTCGCGGATGGCCAGCAAATCGCCCGTCTCCAACTGGGGCAACCGTCGCGGGACAAGCAACTCGGCTTCGTCCCGGGTAAACACGTCACCACTTTCACAAAGAGGCCCGGCCACGACAAAATCCGACTCGGCGCCCCCCTCTTTGCCCACCACCTCGATGCGGTGATAACTCCCATACATCGCCGGCCGCACCAGATCCACAAACCCGGCGTCCACCATGGCAAACGTCACGCCCTGGCCCTTTTCGTTCGTGCGCGTGGCCTTGATGTCCGCCACCCGGGTAATGAGGGAACAGCTGGGCGCCACGTAATATCGGCCCGGCTCAATCTCCAGACGGATGGGGCGCCCGGCAACGGCGCAAAGATTCTCACGGCATTGGGTGAAAAGCGCGCGGAGCGGCTCCAGCGGGATCTGTTTTGCCGGATCCCGATAGTTGTGCGGGATCCCGCCGCCGAGACTGACTGCCTCGAGCGACGGGAACAAGGGGAGTAATTGGGCGAATTCAGCGGCCAGTTTCCCGAGGTTTTCGTGGAGCTCCTCAAACTGCGGGCCGCTCCCGATATGAGCGTGGAGCATGACCACCTGGAGTCCGGCGCTCTGAGCCGCGCGCGCGGTCGTTTCGAGGTCGTGAAACCAAATGCCGTGTTTCGAACTGGGCCCGCCGGTGTCGCAGGAATTCACATGGCCATGGCCGAACCCGGGGTTGACCCGGATCGATATGGGGCCGCGGTAACCCGCCTGCGAAAGATCGGCGATCATACCGGGGGACCCGATATTGGGGAGAATCCCGTTTTCGAGCACCACCTGCAGCGCGTTGTCGCGGAACACATCCGCCGTGAAACACACCACCGGAGGCCGGTTACCCGCCGCGTGCCCGGCATGCAACGCCCGAAGCACTTCGTTGCCGGACACCGCGTCGATCCAGATCCCGTGCTCTTGCATCGCGCGGAGCACCTTGGTGGAGGGACAGGCTTTCATGGCAAACCGGGCCTGGACCCCCTCGGCACTGGTGAGGAAACGGATGTCCGCGATGCGCTGCCGGAGCACGCTGGCATCGTAGATCCAGAAGGGGGTTCCAACTTTTTCAGCCAAGGAACGGAGAAGAGAAGGGTCGAGGTTCATGACAGGAGCGGCGCATCATCGGGGGGACTGCGCATTTTTCAAGGCCAAGGCGCGTCCGCCTCCGCCCAAAATGAATTCCCCGCCCGGTACCGCCCCCGGAACACCACCGTGCGCCCCGGCTCAGCCCCCGGGAAAAATGCGGGGATCACCTTCTCCCCGCGGTTCTCGCACCGGCCTGCCCGGGTCAGGGCGAGAGGCGTTCTGTGCGCCAGCCTTCCCCGGCCACGCGGGTGTAACGGAGCCGATCGTGGAGTCGGCTAGGACGCCCCTGCCAGAACTCGACCGTGTCGGGTGTGAGGCAGTAACCGCCCCAGTTTTCAGGCAGCGGCACGCTGCCTGAGCTGAAACGGGCCTGGGCCTCAGCAAACTGTTCTTCCAACTGGCCCCGGTCCCGGACCACCCGGCTCTGGGCCGACGCCCAGGCGCCGATCTGGCTGCTCAAGGGGCGGGAATGAAAATAGCGTTCACTCTCCTCCCGGGAGGAAAAGCGAACCGACCCGGTGACATTGACCTGCCGCTCCATTGCACCCCACCAAAAGGTCAATGCCGCGCGGGCATTGGAGCGGAGCTGCTGGCCTTTGTGGCTCTGGTAATTGCTGAAAAATGTGAACCCGCGCTCGTCGCAGACCTTGAGGAGAACCGTACGGGACCAAGGCTGCCCATCGGCATCCACGGTGGACAGAACCATACCGTTGGGTTCGAGCACCTCAGCGGCATGCGCGTCAGCCAGCCAACGGTTGAATTGCAACACGGGATCGGCATCCAAATCCGCCCGGTGCAGCGGGCGCAGCGTGTATTCGCGCCGGAGCGCGGCGAGTTGTTCGGGCGTCAATGACATCGTTGCTCTCATGACAGGCGCCGAGCCAAGCGCCAGAAAAAAAGCCGCCCCCGCTACTCCTTGCTCGGAGGCAGCTCCACGATCTCAAACCAATATTTTTCAAGGGTCTGGAGGATGTCCACGAGCGCCTCGAACGTCACCGGCTTGACGATGTAACTGTTCACCCCGAGGTCGTAGCTCCTGTAAACGTCCTCATCGGCTTTCGACGTGGTCAATACAACCACCGGGATCTGCCGCAAATCCGGGTCGGTCTTGATCTCCTTGAGAACGGTGCGCCCGTCTTTACGGGGCATGTTGAGGTCCAGCAGGATCAATCCCGGCCGGGGCGCCTCGGCCGGAGGCGCGAACCGGCCCTGACGGCGCAGGTAATCCATGAGCTGCTCGCCGTCATCCACGAACTTCACCTCGTTAATCAAACGGCCCTCCTCAAGGGCTTCCTGGGTCAAACGCCGGTCGTCGGCGTCGTCATCAGCCATCAAAATGGTGATCGGCATGGCGTGTTTACTCATCGTCGGGGTTGGAAAAGTGGGTCATGGGCAAGGTCACGATAAACTCGGCCCCCTGCCCTTCAGCGCTCTTTGCCACAAGCGTGCCCCCGTGGCGATCCGTAATTTTCCTGCAAACAGCCAGCCCAATCCCCGTGCCCTCGTATTCGCTGCGATTGTGCAGCCGCTGGAACACCACAAAGATCTGTTCCCCAAACTTAGGGTCAAATCCGATCCCGTTGTCGCGCACGGTGATCTCGCAGAGCTCGGCGTTGGATTTGGATTCCAACCCCGGCACTCCGGCCGCGGCAAGCCCCTTGGATTGGATCCAAACGCGGGGCGCAACGCCGGGAAGCTGGAATTTTAATGCGTTGCTGACGAGGTTCTGGAAAAGCTGGCGCAGCTGCACAGGGTCGCCGTCGATCTCCGGCATCGGCCCGAGTTCGATGATTGCGGCCTTTTGTTCGATCGCGACTTCCAGATCGCTCAACACCCCGCGAATCACCGCATTGAGGTCGCATCGCTCAAAGGGCTGGGCCCGGCTCGTAATGCGCGTCAGCTTGAGCAGATCCTGAATGAGCACACTCATTCGCGAGGCCGCACTCTGCATGCGCTGGAGGTAATCCAGCCCGGCCTCACCCAGCTGCGGGGCGCATTTGACCCTGAGCCGGTCGCCAAACGCGAGGATCTTGCGCAAGGGCTCCTGAAGATCGTGCGAGGCCACGGATGCGAAATTCTGTAGCTCCGCGTTGCTGCGTTCGAGCTGGGCTGCAAACCGGGTGAGCCTTTCCTCGGCCACTTTGCGCTCGGTGATGTCTGCGCTGACGCACACCAGCCCCAGCACCCGACCCGAAGGATCGCGCAACGGCACCCTGGTCGTCGAAAGCCAGATTTCTGAGCCGGACTGCAACACCCCGGGCTCCTCGCGATTGCGTTGTGCGACCCCGGTCCGAAGCACTTCCTGATCTCCCGCGTCATACAGCGCAGCCAGTTGCGGATTAAAGAAATCGAACACGGTCTTGCCCTCGATGCTGTTGTCCTCGGAGAGCTGGAGAAAATTGCGGTGCGCCCGGTTATCCATCACGTAACGGCCGTTGACGTCTTTGACAAAGATGTGATCGGGCATCGTATCGATGATGCTGCTGAGCAGGTTATGCTGGTCCGCGAGCACCTCCTCCGCACGCCGACGCGCCGCCAAGTCGAGAAGGATCGTGCGGCCGGCCCCCAAGAGAGCCACCAGCGTTAAGCCCGTGCCGACGACCACAACCACGGTGTGGGCAGTTCCAAAAAAAACCGCTGAACTCTGGTGGCGCGCCAGGCTCTCGCGTGCCCGCCCCTGAAACTCCTCGGTTGCACGCCCAACAGACTGCCGTAACTCGGCCAAAATCTGCGGAAGAATCCCGCCACCCTCGGGACTCAAAAGCCTGCTCTTCTGGAGTTGCGCCTCAATCGCATCCAGTTGATGGGTCTGAAAGGCATCGTTCTTCATCGCCCCCCGAAGCTCGGCAAGTGCGGCCGCCAACCGCACCCGGTTTTCCACTCCTGTCAGAAGCCCCGGCGCGCCAGCCGGTTCGTTCGTAAGCATTGCTGGATCGATGCAGAGCTCGCTCAGAAGCCGCAGGACGCGCTCGCTCCACTCCAGCATCCGATGCGAAAGCGACACACCGGCCACAGCCTGCGTGTACTCGCGCTCCACCCACAACGTGACGCCACCCACACTGGTCAAAATAGCCAGCACCCCAACAAACGCCAAAAGCACCCGGCGACGGATGGAGAAAAATTGCGGCTTGAAAATCTCGCGCATTCAGTTCCGAAAACCCGACCGAGTGGAGGGCCGAATCAGAGGTGGTCAAATAAACATCAGCCCCCCGGGAAGTTGAAGAAAGAACTGAGCTCAAGAATCACACGCGCCCCGTTGTGCTTGGCAAACGCAAGGCCCTCACTCAAGCCTTGCCTCCACCGCTGCGTATGGGTGGGAACCCGCGGCGAAGGCGTCGGGCGACGTGGACGAGTGCAATGAGGAAGGGCACCTCGATGAGCGGGCCCACAACCGCTGCAAAAGCTTCACCGGATTGGATACCGAAAACCGCAATCGCCACGGCAATGGCGAGCTCGAAATTATTGCCCGCGGAGGTGAATGCGAGCGTGGCGCAACGCGGGTAATCGGCTCCGAACCGTTTGGCCATGAAGAAACTCACAAAGAACATCGCGCCGAAATAGATCCCCAGCGGAAGAGCAATGCGGACCACGTCAAGCGGCAATGCCACGAGGGCGCCGCCTTTGAAGGTAAACATCACCACAATGGTAAAAAGGAGCGCCCCCAGTGTGACCGGCGAAATCCGCGGTAGAAAAATCCGCTCATACCAGTCCTCCCCCTTGATTGGCACCAACAACAGGCGGCTCAGCGCACCTGCGGCAAACGGAATTCCCAGATAGAGCATCACGCTCTTGAAAACCTCGCGCACCCCGATTCCCACCCCTTTTCCTTCCAACCCGAAATAGGGCGGCAGGAAAGTGATAAAGAACCAAGCCCAGACGCCATAGAAAACGATTTGGGCGAGGCTGTTAAGTGCGACGAGCCCCGCGGCGTACTCGCGGTTTCCCTGGGCCAGATCGTTCCAGACCAGCACCATCGCAATGCAGCGAGCGATACCAACCAGGATCAAGCCCACCATGTAATCGGGGTGATCGCGCAAAAAGGCGATCGCAAGCAGGAACATGAGCGCGGGACCAACGACCCAGTTCTGAACCAGCGAGAGCGCCAGGATCCGGGTGTTGGAAAAGACGCTGGGCAGTTGCGCGTATCGCACCTTGGCTAGGGGCGGATACAACATGAGAATCAGGCCGATCGCGATGGGCACGTTGGTGGTTCCCACGGTCATCGGAGCAAAAAACCTCCCGGGATCGGAAAGCACAAAGCGTCCGATGACGGTCCCGAGCCCCATCGCCACGAAGATCCACAAGGTCAGATAGCGGTCGAAGAAGGACATGCTGCGCGAAACAGAGTCGGTCGGGGATACGAGTGTCATTGGTTCGGGAATGGAGGGAGCGGCTCAGGAGAGGGACCACGGGGACGCGCTGTTTGGTAGGTGGCCAGCAGAAGAGCCGCGAGTGCCTCGGAGCCCACGGGTTCTTCCTTTGACCAGAGCAGAATCGCGGTGCGCGACGCCAGTGAACCGGTGACCTCCCGCAGATACCGCAGCTCGTTCGCACCGCGCCGGATCAGGAGCGGGTCCTGGGAGCCGGTGATTGCGAAGCTCTGGTTGACAATCCATGCAAAGGGATTGATCCCCGCCCTGCGCAGATCCTCCTGCAAAGCGGCCGCCTCGTGAACCGGGGTCGCTTCCGGCAGCGTGACAATCAAAACCCGGGTAAACTCCGGGTTGCGCAACCGCGGGAGCAGCTCGCGAACCTCTTCGGAAAGAGAGTTCCGTGCCTGGCGCCCCAGCTCCCGGTGATACGCCAGGGTGGCGTCCAGGAGCAGCACCGTGTGCCCCGTCGGCGCGGTGTCGAGCACCACGAAACTCTCGTTCCCGAGCGCCACCGTGCGGGCGACCGCGCGAAACACGGCGATTTCCTCGGTGCACGGCGAACGCAAGTCCTCCTCCAACAAGGAGAGGCTCTCCGGATCGAGCCCGGCACCTTGCGCGGCGAGCACTTCGGCCACGTAGGCTGCGGTTTCAGCCTGCGGGTCGATCCGGCTCACCACAAGCCCCGGCACCTGATCCCGCAACGCCGCGGCCACATGCGCCGCCGGGTCGGTTGTCGAGAGATGCACCGCAAACCCGCGGCGCGCCAGATGGACGGCCACGGCCGCAGCCACCGTTGTCTTGCCCACACCGCCCTTGCCCATCGTCATGATCACGCCGTGCCCCGGTGCCGCCAGCGCGTCGAGTAAATCCCCACAGCCCATCGCCGCGATCTCGTCGCACCCGTCTCCTACCGCACCCTGCCCGCCCTCCGGATCCGCATGGCGCCGCTGAGGCCCCACGAGCACCCGGAGCGCGTCAACGCCCAGGATGTTTTCCGGGCGCAACACCACCTCATAAACAGGAAGTGAATCGAGGAAGTCCCTCGATTCCGCGAGCGCCCGTTCGCCGTTTGCTTCCAGCGCTGCCGCCACGGGATCGAGAGGGTCCCCCGCTCGAAACACCCCGTTGAGAATCAGCCGCGGTTGAGCCGCCCCGAGCTTCGCAAGTTCGTCCCGGGTCCGGCGCGCCTCGCGCAGGGCCGCGACCTGAGCACGGCTCACGAGAACGAGAGTGGTCCTGCCGCCATCGGCAAATACGGCGATCGCCGACTCATAAACCGCCCGCTGTTGATCAAGGCCCGCAAGGGGGCCCATGCAGGAGGTTCCGGTGGCGTTTTCAGCTAAAAAACCCGCCCACGCCTTCGGCAGCATTAGCAACCGAAGGGTGTGCCCGGTGGGCGCCGTATCGAAGATCACATGGTCAAAGTCCGCCGTTGCCGAGGCGTTCCCCAAAAGCCGCGAAAACTCGTCAAAAGCGGCGATCTCCATGGTGCAAGCCCCCGAGAGCCGCTCCTCAATACCCGCCAGCACCGCATCCGGAAGCTGCCCACGCAAGGGGGCGATGATTTTCTCCCGGTAAACACGCGCTGCAGCCTCCGGGTTGATGTTCAGGGCGAGCAACCCCGGCACATCGGGAACCGGCCTTGGCTCGCTGCGCAGTTGCACCCCAAGGACTTCATCGAGATTCGAGGCCGGATCGGTGCTCACCAGAAGGACACGTTTCCCGGCATCGGCCAAGGCGATGGCGACGGCACAAGAAAGCGAGGTTTTACCCACGCCCCCTTTGCCCGTGAAAAAGAAAAACCGGGTGGCGTTTTCCCAGAGACGGGCGATGGGGATCGGCGGTTTCATAACGCGTTCGCGGACTCCCGAACAAGGCGCCGGATCCATTCGGCCCGGTGGGCGTGATCGGGATACATGCCCTGTAGGGCAATCTCGCCATCGATGAAAATCAAGGGCAGCTTTCCGGCCCCCTCCGCCTCGAGGAACGCCTTGACGGCGGGGTTCTGGACGAACGCCATCGGCTGCTGCGCGAGGTTGTAGCGTTCCACTCGCACTCCACGCGATTGGATTTGGTGGAGGAATCCCGCAAATTGCGGCAGCACGGGATCCACCGACGGCCCGCAAACGCCGGTGGAACAGCACATTGGCGGGTCGTAGACTTGGATGTTTTTCATTGTGAGGAATGCCACCGTTGGCTGCTTTGAAAAATCAATTTCGTTCCCGGGTGAAAGTTCACGAATCGCCTTCGAGCCACCGGAGGCCGCCTCGGTATCGAATGAGCCAGCGGAGCCGCTCTTCGGGCGGCTTTATTTGCCCAGCTCTCCTCCCTCTCCGCTTTGACCAATCATTTCATTCTCTTTTTTTCTCCCCTTCTCCCTGCGGCACCTTTGACACGGGCGATCACCACACCAATCTCCCTGATGTCGTCTGGCAAATCAAACCCTCGCACCCGCCCCGGGGTTCACTCCGCCCTCCCCCCCCTGATCCCTTCCTGATCCCTGAATGAAACTGGCGGAGGGGGTGGGATTCGAACCCACGGACCCTTGCAGGTCTCCAGTTTTCAAGACTGGCGCAATAGACCACTCTACCACCCCTCCGGAACTCCGCTTATTCAACGCCCGCCATAAAATTGCCTGCAAGCAAATTATCCGGAACGCCTGTCCAATCGCGCCCAACCCTCCCGTGAGATTCGCCCTGTGAGATTCGCCAATGGCCGCTTGTCATCAACGGGGATGACGACGACACTCTCGATGTTTTTCATCCGCGCCCCCCTGTGAAAGTTCTCATCGCTCCGGACAAGTTTAAAGGATCGCTCTCGGCGGTGGCTGCCGCAGGAGCCATCAGCCGGGGCGTCCGGGCCGTGTGGCCCGGGGCTCAGGTGCAGATCGCACCCATTGCCGATGGAGGCGAGGGATTCGCGGAAGCCATGTGCCATGCGCTCAGCGGGGAATGGGTGAAACTCACGGCTCATGACCCGCTGGGTCGCGAAGTGCAGGCGCGTTATGCGTGGGTGAAATCCCGGAAACTGGCAGTCTTGGAGATGAGCGAAGCCTCGGGAATCTGGCGCCTGCACCGGTCCGAGCTCAGCCCGATGCAAGCCCGCACGTTCGGCACCGGCCAGCTAATGCTGCACGCCATCGAGCAGGGAGCCGAGACTCTCCTGGTCGGGCTGGGAGGGAGCGCCACCACCGACGGAGGCATCGGCATGGCAAACGCCCTCGGCTTTGAATTTCTCGACGCGAACGGGACCCCGCTGGATCCGCTCCCTTGCAATCTCCACGCGCTCTCTGCCATCCGGCCGCGCACCGGCCCGCCCCTGCCTCAAATCGTCGCCGCGTGTGACGTGCAAAATCCGCTCCTTGGCGAACGGGGTACGGCTCGTGTTTTCAGCCCTCAGAAAGGCGCTGGCGCCGCCGAGGTGGCCGCCTTGGAAGAAGGCATGAAAAACCTCGCCCATGTCGTTCACCGGGATCTCGGATGCGACTTTCGGGACACCCCGGGAGCTGGAGCCGCAGGGGGAATCGGCTTTGGTCTGATGAGCTTTTGCGGCGCAGAGATCAAGTCCGGGTTCGATGTGGTTGCCGAAGCGCTGCAACTCGACGCAATGGTGAGGGAGGCGGATCTTGTGATCACCGGGGAAGGCCGAATCGACGCCCAAACCCTTGAGGGCAAAGGCCCCGCAGGCGTGGCGCAATTGGCACGTGCAGCCCGGAAACCCGTTCTCGCGTTGGCGGGCGCGGTTTCGGAGGATCCTCAGCTGTATCAGATTTTCGACGCTCTCGCACCGATCGTGGACGAGCCGGTGACTCTGGAAGACGCGATGCGTCGGGGAGCGGAACTCCTCGAACGCGCCGCGCAGCGGGCCGCTCGTTTTCTTCAACTTGGAACTCATTTATGAACAAACGCATCGCTCTCCTCTTTTCCGGCCAAGGCGCTCAGACCGTGGGCATGGGTAAAGATTTAGCCGGAAAATACGCATCGGTTGCCGCGCTCTTCGAACAAAGCGACCGGATCCTCGGATGGCCTCTGAGCAACGTGGCGTTCAATGGGCCGGAAGAGGAGCTCATGCAGACCAGGAACTGTCAGCCTGCGCTTTTCGTCCACGGCTTGGCGTGCCTACACGCGCTCCGGGAAGAAATCGGGGAGTTCCCCGTGCATGCCGCTGCGGGTTTGTCGCTGGGAGAGTTTACAGCGCACTGCGCGGCCGGAACATTTGGATTTGAGGAGGGCCTCAAGCTGGTGGCCCAGCGGGGCCTTTTTATGCAGGAAGCCTGCGAGCAGACCTCAGGCGCAATGGCGGCGATGATCGGCGCCGATGAAAGTGCAGTGCGCGCCCTAGCTTCCGAGACGGACGTGGACGTGGCCAATCTCAACAGCCCGGGCCAGATCGTGATCTCGGGGGAATCGGCCAAGATCGCTCTCGCGGTTTCTCTCGCAAAAGAGCACGGCATTCGCATGGCCAAGACCCTCAACGTGGCGGGCGCATATCATTCGCGCCTGATGAACTCCGCCTTCCTCAAGCTGGGACAGGAACTCGAGCGCACAGCCATCGCCTCCCCCAAGTTCCCCGTAATCTGCAATACCGACGCCCGGCCCGTCCGCGAACCCGAGGAAATCCGCTCCTCGCTGCAGGACCAAGTTACTGACACGGTGCACTGGACCGAAACGATGGAGTATTTGGTGGATGAGGAGAAGTGCGAGCTTTTCATTGAACTTGGCCCGGGCGGCGTGCTCGCAGGCCTTCTCAACAGGACCCGCAAAGGTACTCCCTGCCTGTCGATTAACGATTGCGCCAGCTTGGAAGCCGCCGTGGCAGCAATCCGGGCGTGACAAGCGCTCACACCCCAGCGGGCTCACTGCTCCGGGTGACTACGCCCAGGTTTAGGCAGTCGCCGCAGCCGGGACCTGGGATTCGTGCTGCTGGAGGCACTTGAACTGGCTGGTCAGCTTCTCGAGTTGATCCGCCATACTGCCCAAGGCCTTGGCGGAGGCCATCGCGTCGGAGACCCCTTTTGCAGTTTCCCGCGCATTTTGAGCTGCCTGCTCGGTGCTTCGGGCAATTTCCGAGACGCCCGACGCCGCCTGGCTGATGTTGCAGGACATCTCCGAAGTGGTTGCGGACTGCTCCTCCACGGCGGAGGCGATACTGTTGGAGATGTCGTTGATTCTTGTAACCACCTTTCTCACCTCGCAGATCGCCTCCACAGCGGAGCTGGTGTCCGACTGAATGCTTACAATCCGGCGGCTAATTTCCTCGGTGGCTTTCGCAGTTTCCTTAGCGAGCTCTTTTACCTCGTTGGCCACCACGGCAAACCCTTTTCCCGATTCCCCGGCGCGCGCCGCCTCAATGGTGGCATTCAACGCGAGGAGATTGGTCTGCTCAGCGATGGAGGTGATTACCTTGATGACACTCCCGATCTGGCTGCCGCTCTCCCCGAGCTTGTTGACAATGGAGTTGGTCGACTCCATGTAACCCACAGCTAGGGAGGAAACATTCGCCGCGTCGGAGGCGTTCTTGGCGATCTCCTTGATGGTTTGTTCCATCTCCTCAAGCCCGGCGGCCACCGTTCCCACATTGGAGCTGAGTTGGGTTGCCGAGGAGGCGACGATACAGGCCTGTTCAGAGGTCTCCCTGGTGTTCGCGCTGATGCCTTGCCCCACAGAGCTCAGATCCTCAGCGGACGAGGCAAGCACTGCGGCGTTCTTCTTGATCCCGGCCAGCAAGGAACTAAAGGCCGTCGTCAACGCGTTGACGGAGCCTGAGATTTTCCCAATGGGATCCTCCGAGCGCACCGTGAGGCTGGCCCGCAAGTCGCCAGTGGCGGCCAGGCTCAGCGCGGCGCTGGTCTCATCGAGATCGGCAACGATGGAACGCGAAACGATCACGGAGCCGCTCAAGCTAGCCAGGGCGATGACCGCGAGCCAGCCCACCAGTAGCCGGGACGCATTTCCTCGGCTTTCTTCGGAAAGCTTCGCCTGCGCATGTGCGTTCGCCTCGATAGACTCCCCGAGTTTTTCAAAGTCCTCCTCCAGCCTGCTAAACGCGCTTTGAAAGTCGCCCCGCAGCGCCTCGGAAATCGCGCTCTTTTCTTTCGCTTTCCTCACGATCTCCGCCGCCGATGCGTTATATTTTTTAACGTGAGGCGCCACCTCCTGAATCTCGTGCTTGATGGCCTCCGGAATGGCCAGGGCGTTGAGGGCCTTGAGCTTGGCCTCCAAATCCGCCACGAATCCTTCGAGCTCCTTGGCCGCATCATCCATTGCGCTGGAGTCGCCCTGCTGAGATGCCAGCATGGCACGGAAAACCGCCGCCCGAATCCCGTCATGCCGCATGTCCACGATCGTCATAGCCCTCACTGCGGGCACCTGAACCTCGCCTAGCTCCACGACGGATCGCCCCAAAAGCGCCTGCCCCTTGAGGGAGACAACGCCGACAAGGAGAATCCCCAGCAACATGAGCGCGAGAAGAAGGTTGATCTTGGTCTGCAATTTCCATCCACGGATTCGATTCATAGCTTTTAAAACTCAGTGACTGCTCAGTTCGTTGCCCGGGACAGTCGGCGCTCACCGCCTCTTGTCAGCCGGAGATTGAAATTCATGTGGTCCACGATGGGCGCCCTCACGCCTGCCATCGGACTAGGTCTCGCGTTGCGACTCCGAGCGGGCCACTCGCCAGAGCGCCCCCGGCCGGGGCGCACCCACCCAAGCGGAGGCCCTCCCTGTTCCTCCAACCCTGCGTGTTTGCGTCCCCTTCAATCATTCTGGAGATGCGCGGTGACGCGGATAAGGTGCCTGCGATTTTCATCATCTCTGAAACCAAGCAGCCCGCGTACCATGGAGCGGGCTCCGGGGAACGCAGCGGTGTAGCCGGAGGTGCGCCTTGATCGGCCACGCCCGCGCCCCCAGGATCCAACTTCGCCATGAGCCGTGTGTCTTCACTCACCACCGATCCAATTCCGCAGCTGACATGGCGTATCGCGCTACCCGCGAGCATTGGGATGTTTTTCAACACGATGTACAACTTCGTGGACACCTACTGCGCTGGCCTCCTCAGCACTGACGCGCTCGCAGCACTTTCCCTTTCCTTCCCGGTTTTTTTCGTCTTCATGGCCGTCGGCAGCGGTCTGAGCCAGGGATCCACGGCGCTTATGGCCAACGCTTTGGGGGCTGCCAACCGGGATCACGCGCGGCACATCTTCGCCCAATCCATCGGGTTCACACTGGGCGGCGGCATTCTCGTGTCGATTATGGGGCTCATCGCCGCCCCTTGGCTGTTTCGCCAGCTTGGCGCCGAGGGCAACTATCTTGATGTGGCGCTCGTTTACATGAACGTGCTGCTATGCGGCGGCGTTTTTTTTCTGCTGCCGATGGCGCTGAACGCGACCCTCAACGCCCAGGGGGAGACCCGGGTTTATCGCAACTTTCTCATCGCCGGCTTCCTCGCCAACTGCCTGCTCAACCCTTGCCTGATGTGGGGTTGGCTGGGACTACCGGCGATGGGGGTGGGAGGCATCGCGCTGGCCACGGTTTTGATTCAGGCTGCGGGTTCGCTCTGGCTTTTGCGGCATGTCAGATCCACCGAACTCTTCCGGGATCTGCCCCGGTCGCTCTTCCGGCCCCACCTTCCCACGCTCCGGCTCATCGCGGCACAGGCCGTTCCCGCCGTGCTCAACATGCTCACGGTGGCCCTGGGCATTTTCGTCATCACTTGGTTTGTCAAACACTTTGGCAAGGAGGCGGTGGCGGCGTCGGGAATCGCGACTCGGATCGAACAAGTGGCGTTGATGCCCGCGCTCGGACTCAACACCGCGGTCCTGAGCTTGGTGGGACAGAATCACGGAGCGGGTTTGCGCCATCGTGTGCGCGAGGCGTGGCTCACATGCATCGGCTACGGAACAGGCATGATGCTGGTCGGCGGAGCGCTGATCTGGGTGCTGCGCTCCCCTGCAATGCGCGTTTTCACCGACGATCCGGTCGTGATCGGTCACGGCGTCCATTGCCTTGGGCTTGCGGCATTCACGCTGGCAGCCTATCCGATCCTGTTCGTGACCGTTTTTCTGATGCAGGGCTTGAAACGCCCCATTTACGGGTTGTGGATGGGGTTATACCGACAGGTTGCGGCTCCTTTTCTCGTCTTCAACGCCCTGGCCTTCACTTTGGGCCTGGGGCTCAAAGGAGTGTGGTGGGGCATCTGCCTGGTCAATTGGAGCGCCGCGCTTTTTGCTCTCTGGTGGGGCTGGCGCCAAGTGCGGCCCGCCATTCGAGCCCCGCACGAAACGGCAAAAGCCCCCGTCTCAGAAACAACCTCGTCCTGAAAAAAGGTCCCCAAACCCGGGTCACGTCCCGTTATTTGCTCAATTCCAACATCCGGCGGATCGGCAGTTCCGCCCGGGCACGGAGGGCCTCGGGAATCACGATTTCGGGCTGGAGATGGAGCAAAGCGTCATGAAGTTTCTCCAGGGTGTTCATCTTCATGAAGCGGCAATCGGCGCACGCACACAGATCCGTCGGCCCGGGAATAAACACCTTCTCCGGCATCTCACGGCGCAGCCGGTGGAGCATGCCTGATTCGGTCACGATGATGAACGCCTTGGCCGGAGACGCCTTGCAGTAGGTGATCATCTTTTCGGTCGAGCACACTTCATCGGCCAAAATTCGGACCGCATAAGTGCACTCGGGATGAGCCACCACGGGCGCTCCAGGATGCTCGGAGCGGATCCTTTGAATCGAGTCCCTTGTGAATTCCACATGCACGTAACATGCGCCTCGCCACAGCTCCATCTTGCGCCCGGTCTGTTCCATCACCCAGGCGCCCAGGTTCTGGTCCGGCACGAAGAGGATGTTCCGGTCTTTGGGCGCGGCTTCGACGATCTTTACCGCGTTGCCGCTGGTGCAGATGACGTCGCTGAGGGCTTTGACCCCCGCCGAACAGTTGATGTAGGCGATGACGTAGTAGTTCTTGTCGGCGTGCTCCTTGAGATAGGCCTCAAGTTTTTCCGCCGGACACGACTCCGAAAGGGAGCAGCCAGCGTCCAGATCAGGCAAAATCACTTTCTTGCCCGGATTCACAATCTTGGCGGTCTCAGCCATGAAATGCACCCCGCAGAAGGCGATGACTTCCGCATCGGTCTGGGCGGCTTGGTAACTTAGGCCGAGGGAATCGCCCACGAAATCCGCCAGTTCTTGGATTTCTTTGACCTGGTAATTATGCGCCAGGATCACCGCATTGCGTTTGCGCTTCAGCTCAAGGATTTCCTCAACGAGATCGATGCCGAGTGTGGCCATTGGAAATATCTAGGCATGCGGCCATGGCGGGTCAACCGGACAGAACAGGGCCAAGTCAGGAGAGCAGCTCATACCAGTTGTTACGCTGGCGGGGCTCGTATCCCGCCGTGGTGATGAGTTCTTCGATTTCCTCCTTGGCCAAGCGGAAGCTTGTGCCCGCACTGCTAACCACGTTTTCTTCCATCATCACGCTGCCAAAATCGTTGGCTCCGTACTGGAGTGCGATCTGACCGATCCGAGGCCCTTGGGTGACCCAAGAACTCTGCACGTTGGGGATGTTATCGAGAAAGATCCGGCTCAACGCCTGCATCCGCAGGTATTCGGCGCTCCCAACCGGCTCCGCCTTGAGCTTGGTGTGCTCAGGCTGGAAGGTCCAACAGATGAACGCCGTAAATCCCCCGGTGGCATCCTGCTGATCGCGCAGCCTCTGGAGATGCTCGAGGCGTTCCTCGAGGGTCTCCACATGCCCAAACATCATCGTGCAACTCGAGTTGAGCCCGAGTTCGTGGGCGATCTCCATCACCTTGAGCCACTGGTCGCTGTTGCACTTCAGTGGGGCGATGCGGTTGCGGACCCGGTCCACCAAGATCTCGCCGCCACCGCCGGGAATGGAGCCCAGCCCCGCGTCCTTGAAGCGGGTAATGACTTCGCGGAGCGTTAAGCCGAAGACCTCCGCAAAGTGGTTGAACTCCGGAGGGCTAAACCCGTGCACATTGATGTGTGGGTATTTCTCGCGGACGTGGGAGAGCAGGTTGAGATAATAATCGATGCCGAGCTTGGGATGATGGCCTCCTTGGAGGAGAATCTGCACCCCGCCGATGGCGGTGAGTTCATCAAGCTTGGCGTCAAGTTGCTCGAGGTTGAGCACGTAATGGTCGGTGTCACGCTCCGTTCGATAGAACGCGCAGAATTTGCAATAGACGTTGCAGACGTTGGTGTAATTGACGTTCCGATCGACGATGTAGGTGACGATCTCGTTTCCTCGGCCGCCAAAGGCCTCGTGCCGAATCAGTTTCCGGCGGTGATCAGCTAGGGCGCCGAGTTCGTTAAGGGGCAGATGGTAGAGCGCCGCAGCGTCTGCCCGGGTGATGCGGTCCCCGGAAAAGACCCGTTGAGCGAGAGATTCTTCGAGGACGGCAGTGACCATGGCGGGCATTTAAACCGCGGAAATGCCTGGCGTAAAGGCCGAGGCAATTCCGGTGTCGCAATCCCCGCCGCAGGTCCCCCTCCACGACCTCTATCCCTCAGCGCGCCTGAGCAGGGCCGCGCAGATCGCACGGATCAACGCCGGCCCCTCGTAGATGAAACCCGTGTAGATCTGGATCAAGGCGGCTCCCGCATCGAATTTCTCCAACGCATCGTCCGCGCTGAAAATCCCACCCGCCGCAATCACCGGCAACCGGGTCCGGGCGGTAATGAAGCGGACAATTTCCGTGGAACGCTCCCGCAACGGCCGGCCGCTGAGCCCGCCCTGCTGACGCCGGTGGGCCGTGATCTGGGAATGATCCACCGTGGTGTTTGTGGCGATCAGCCCGGCGAGTTCGTGTTCCTCCGCCAAGGCAAGGATCTCCTCGATGGGCTCCCACGTAAGGTCCGGAGCGATTTTAATAAGAAGGGGACGCCGATCCACGTTGCGCCGCTGGATGGTGCCAAGCAGTTCGTCCAGTGCCCCGCGATCCTGCAGATTGCGCAAGCCGGGCGTGTTCGGCGAGCTGATGTTCAACACGAAATAATCCCCAAAATGGTGAAGCCGCTCGAAGGAAAGGAGGTAGTCGCTGGTGGCTTCCTCCAGAGGCGTGACCCTGGATTTCCCCAGGTTGATCCCAATCGGGATCCGCGGCCAGCGTTCGTCGGCTTCCAACTGCCGGAACCGGCTCGAGATCACGTCCGCCCCGTCGTTGTTGAAACCAAGACGGTTGATCAGAGCGCCGCTCTCCGGAATCCGGAAGATACGCGGCTTGGGATTGCCCGGCTGCGCCCGGGCGGTGATGGTGCCGACTTCGGCAAAGCCAAATCCAAGGGCCTGCCAGGCAGCAAGCGCCACCGCATTTTTGTCAAAACCAGCCGCCAACCCAACGGGATTTGGAAATTCCACCCCGAACACCTTGCGGGCAAGGCGGGGATCCGAAGGCGGCGCCCACTTCTGCAGCAATGGTCCGCTCCTCACTAGAAACGCCATGGCGAGGTGATGCACTGTCTCGGCATCCAGAGAAAAAAGCAGTGGACGGAGAAGATTTTTGTAGAACGAAACTGCCATAAAAAAGCGGGGCTCAGCCTTCCAATCTCTCGATCGTTTCTAAAGCCCGGTTTGTATGTCTGCTGAGGGATATTCTATTTGCCAATGCAGAAGGTGCTAAAAATCCGCCCCAAGATGTCCTCCACATCCGCGCGCCCGACGATTTCGCCGACGGAATTGAGGGCGGCTCGCAACTCTTCCGCCACGAACTCGGGGGAAAGCCCCCCGGTGAGCGCGTCGCGTCCGGCCTGGACCCACGTCAAAGTCGACTCCAGACACGCCTTGTGCCGCGCGTTGATGGCCAAAGCCCAGTCACGGTGGGCGGTTTGCCCCCCGACAACACGTTCAAACACCGCCTCATCCAAAGCGGCAATCCCGAGCTCACCCAGGCAGGAGATCCGGACCGCCTGATTCGCCTCCCAACTGGGGTGTTCCCCGAGGTCAATTTTGTTGAGGACCCGAAGCACTTGCGCACCGGAACGGATCTTGGGCGGCTCAGAAGTCAGCGCCTGACTGCCGTCCATGACGTGTAAAACCAGATCCGCCCGCTCCAACTCGCGTTGGGTGCGCTCCATGCCCTCCCTCTCCACCTCATCGGCCGTTTCACGCACTCCGGCCGTGTCCACCAGCCGCAGCGGAATGCCGCGCAGATTGATCACCTCCTCAATCACATCCCGCGTGGTACCTGGTCGGGCACTGACAATCGCCCGCTCGTAGCCCAACCACAGGTTGAGCAGCGAGGATTTCCCAACGTTGGGCTCTCCATAAATCACGGTGCGAACACCCTCGCGAAGGATCTTGCCCTGCCGCGCCGTGCCTAGGAGCTCCCGGACCTCTTCACGCACGGCATCGAGCCTGTCCAAAAGCGCCCGGCCCGTCTCGGGGTCAATGTCTTCGTCCGGGAAATCGATGTAGGCTTCGACATGCGCAAGCAGCGCAATGAGCGCCTCGCGCAACTCCCTGACTCGTGCGCCGAGCCGGCCCTCAAGCTGCTCGGTGGCTGCACGTAAAGCCAGATCGGTCTGGGCGGATATGAGGTCCATCACCGCTTCGGCTTGGGTAAGATCCATCTTGCCAGACAAGAACGCACGTCTTGTAAATTCCCCGGGCTCAGCCGAACGAGCGCCGTGCGCCAAAAGCGCCTCGAGAATACGCCGGCTCACAAGCACGCCTCCGTGGCAGTTGATCTCCACGACGTCCTCCCCGGTGTAACTCCGCGGCGCATGATGCACGCTCAACAACACGTCATCGAGCTTGCGCCCGCCTTCCATCAGGCTCCCGAAATGCTGAACCCGGGACGCCATGGCGCTCGGGGCGGTTTTACCCATAAAAAGTGCGTCGGCGATGTTCACCGCCTGCGGCCCGCTCAAACGCAATACGGCAATTGCACCTTCGCCAAATGCGGTGGAAACCGCCGCAATCGTGTCGTTCATGGGAAAACCCGGCCGAGGAAGGCAGGCTCAGGCGGCGAGAACGGTTTTGAGCTCTTCCAAGAACCTCTCGTTTTGGAACTGGGTGCCGATGGAGACGCGGATCCACTCGGGCAATCCGTAAGCGTTCATATCCCGAATGATCACACCGCGTTTCATCAACGCGCTAAAGACGGCCTTTCCATCACCGACCTTCACGAGAACAAAGTTGGCAAAACTCGGCACGTAGGTAAGCCCCATGGCGGCGAATTGCCCCTGGAGCCACGCCCGGCCTGAGAGAGTAATCTCCCGGGTGTGGCGCTGGTGCTCTTCATCCAGCAAACCGGCAAGCGCCCCCGCTTGGGCGATGCCATTCGCGTTGAAGGGCTGCCGGGTCTTCTGCAGAGCACTGATGAGTTCGGCGTTCGCAATCCCATATCCAATTCGCAAGTTGGCCAGGCCTTGGATTTTCGAGAACGTCCTCAAAACAATGACGTTGCGGCCCTGTTTAACGAACTTCAGGGTGTCGGGGGGGGTCTCAAGGAACTCGTAATAGGCTTCGTCAAACACCACCACCACGTGGTCAGGCACGCGGTCCATGAACCGGTCGATTTGTTCCTGCGAAACAAGAGTTCCAGTCGGGTTGTTGGGGTTGGCCACAAAAATCTCCCGGGTCTGCGGCGTGATAGCCGCCGCCATGGCGTCCAGATCGTGTGTGAAATCCGGATCCTCCACCTCGACGGTGTGCGCTCCAAAAAGCGTTGCCATCAGTTTGTAAACCAAGAACGAATGGCGGGACGTTACGATCTCGTCGCCCGGCCGCAGGAACGCGTGCCCCACAAATTCGATGATTTCATTGGAGCCGCAGCCCAGGATGATGTTCTCGCGCCGGAGCCCGACCTTTTCGGCAATCGCCTCTCTGAGGTAGTAGCCGCCACCGTCCGGATAGAAATGGGAACGCTCGAGGGTCTCCCGCATGGCCGTGAGCGCCTTGGGCGATGGGCCGAGGGGGTTTTCGTTGGACGCCAGCTTGATGATTTCGTGCGGTTGCAGTCCCAACTCCCGCGCTACATCTTCGATGGGTTTTCCGGGTTCATAAGAAACGAGTTCGCGCAGCCAGGGGTGGGCCAGGTTCCAGATCGACATAGGGCGGGCAATATGTGGGCCCGCTTGAGGAAACTCCAGCCTCACTTCGGTCCTCTGCTCGCCAGCGGTGCTGAGGCTGTGTTAGCGTTCTCCTGCTATGCAAGACCCCCGCTACGATCAACTCGCGTCCCTTCTGGTTTCCCATTCCACCAAGCTCAAAAAGGGCGAAAAGGTGCTCATCGACGCATTCGAAATCCCAGACGAAATGACAATCGCGCTGATCCGGGCGGCCAGAGATGCAGGCGCCGTGCCCTTGGTTCAGACGCATCATTCAAGAATTGCCCGGGAAATGGCCCGCGCCGCACAGGATGAGCAGCTCGAAATTGCAAACACGCTGCAACTGGCTCAGATGAAAAAGGTCCAAGCCTATATCGCGATCCGAGGCGGACAAAACATCACCGAGATGTCGGACGTCCCCCCAGAAAAAATGAAGCTGGTGGCCCGCAAACTCAAGCCGGTCCTAGACTGGCGTGTCAAAAAAACACGCTGGTGCGTATTGCGTTGGCCTAGCCCATCGATGGCGCAACAGGCGGGCATGAGCACCGAGCAGTTCGAAAACTTTTATTTCGACGTCTGCACGCTCGATTACTCCAGAATGGTTCCGGGAATGAAGGCGCTCAAGGAGCTGATGGAGAAAACGGACCGCGTCGAGATCAGGGGTCCGGGCACTGATCTGCGGTTCTCCATAAAAAATATCCCGGCAATCCCCTGTGGAGGCACCCACAACATTCCCGACGGAGAGGTGTTTACGGCCCCAATCAAAGATTCAGTTCAGGGGCATGTCAGTTTTAATGCTGCCACAATTTACCAGGGAACTGCATTTGACGGCGTTCGCTTGGAATTCAAGGACGGAAAGGTGGTGTCGGCCACGTCGAACCAAAATGCAAAGCTCAATGCCATTCTCGATAGCGACCCCGGGGGGCGCTACATCGGGGAATTCGCGATTGGATTCAACCCGTTTGTTCTGCATCCGATGAGGGATATCCTTTTTGACGAAAAAATCTCGGGATCATTCCATTTCACACCTGGGCAGGCTTACGAGGAAGCCGACAACGGCAATCGATCCCAAGTTCACTGGGATTTGGTCAACATCCAGCGCGAGGATTACGGAGGAGGCACCATTCATTTCGACGGAAAGTTAATCCGCGAGAACGGGCTTTTCGTCCCAAAAACTCTCCAAGCGTTGAACCCGGAAAATCTTAAGAGGAAATAGGCAGTCCGGCATTGCGCCAGTAACCCCGCCAACCCGTCACGCGAAGCAACTGGATCTCACCCAATTTAGATATGCAGGGAGCCCGTGGCTCACGGGAAGCGCGACGATCTCCGGGACCTCGTAGGAGTGCAATTCGCGAATCCGAATTTCGAGAGCCGGATAGGCAAGGCCAGTCGTGTTGATTATTCCGAAGATTTCGGCTCCGGATTGAACCGCCCCCTCCCAACGGTAAAAAGACTCAACGGCGGGAACAAGGCTCACACAAGCAGCTAGGTTCTCCGCAACGAGCGCCGTGGCCAAGCGTTTTGCCTCCTCTGCAGAGGCGAAAGTAGTGAAGACAAGCAGGACTTCATTATTCATCGCTGTAAAGGGTGTGGCGGGATGAGGTGTGAGATCGACGATAAAAGGGGCTGCAGCTTTTCTGTGGGCATGGGCCAAAAAAAAGCCCCATTCCGTGGCGTTAACCACGGAACGGGGCGTAAATCTGGCGACGTCCTACTTTCGCACAACCTATAGAAGCACTATCATCGGGGCTGCAGCGTTTCACTTCCGTGTTCGGAATGGGAACGGGTGGGGCCACTGCGCTAAGATCACCAGAAGGCTGGCGAATTTGAAACCTAGGAAAAGAATTGGTTAATATCAGAAGCGATTCGGGGGGAGCGCTACTGCGGGGGGGACAACAGCACTTTGGGGGAACACTAAAGATATCAAACCCTCTGGGGGACGGACCTCTTCGGGCGTCAAATTCGCCAGGCTTCTAGAGACCCAATCGGAACCCATAAAAGGACCCAAAAGTGATTTCTTCAGCCTGGAAAACCAGATTTCAAATACAAAGAACAGAACCTGCAATACACCGGAACAACCGGCTACAGGATTTCCTCAGCTCAAGTCGCTGATTCACTGACATCTACATACAGGAAGTGTTTTGCGCGAGCTAAAACTTCAGAGTTTCGGCTCAAAAACGAGACCGAAGAGTTTTAAAATTCATTTCTCATCCCCGCTTTTTCTGGGACCGCTTTTTTGTTGCGGATCCCCAGGCAAGGGACAAGGAAAATGATCAAGCCGAACGGGATATTAGTATTACTGAGCTGAACGTATTACTACGCTTATACCCGTAACCTATCAACGTGGTGGTCTACCACGACCCTTCAGGGAGAACTCATCTTGGGAGAGGCTTGGCGCTTAGATGCTTTCAGCGCTTATCCTTTCCGAACGTAGCTACCCAGCAATGCCGTTGACACGACAACTGGAACACCAGTGGTTCGTCAGACCCGGTCCTCTCGTACTAAGGTCTGAACCCCTCAATTCTCCTGCGCCCACAGCGGATAAGGACCGAACTGTCTCGCGACGTTCTGAACCCAGCTCGCGTACCACTTTAACCGGCGAACAGCCGGACCCTTGGGA
>JBEIUI010000072.1:0-17182 GCA_040374425.1 Verrucomicrobiia bacterium
AATATCGACGATGGTCAGCTGCAAAACGGATTCGGGGCGAGGTTTCATGGGAAAAAAAGAGGCTTCCGTCCTGAAAACGGAAGCCTCAACGAAATGGGCAGAAAACGGGGCCTACCGGTAGGTGCCGTAATTGCGGGAGTATCCGTAACGGCTCTCAAAACCGAGTTCTGGCGGAAACTCCTCATACCCACCGTTGATCCACGGAATGTTGCTGCGGTAGGGAGCACGGTAGGAGCTCTGGTAGGTTGGGGAAAAAGCCGTGGATACGTCGTAGAAACCGTAACCCAACCGAGCAAAGAATCGGCCTACCCCCTTCACAAAACCGTAACTAAAACCGGCAGAGTTCCCCTCGCGTTCGTTCATTTCACAGGAGGCACTGGGAATTTCAGTGACACCAAAAACGATATTGGCAAGGCCACGCCCGAGTTTACGGGTCGGGCCGTAGTCGTTCATGGGAGGATCTTGAATATCCGCGAAAGCAGCCAACGGTAGTAGAGACAAGATAGCAAGGGGGCGGAGGTATTTCATGCTTTGGGGAAGCTACCTTAGATCTTTTTCAAAACGCAATTGGCAATTTCAGCTCGGGCAATCCGCGCGGCTGGGATTCGCTCCCGGAATTTGGGTTTCCTTGCCCGGCAGGGGTTGGCTCCCGTTAAAAGCCGAGCGCTTGCATTAAGTAACGGGCGAAACCTCCAAAAACCGAAAACATCAGGAGAAAATAAACCCAGGCGGCGACATTGGCGAGGTAACCGCAGAAGATCAGGATGCCATCTCTTTCAACCATGCCGGCGGTGATAAGAACCAAGGAAACCGCGGGAATCGTGTTCGATAAAGGGATCAAGGGCGGCAGGGGCAGGCTGAGCTGAATTCCGCCGGAGGCCATGAGCAGTCCGAGAAGCCGTTCCATCCCAGGGCCACTCTGCAAAAAAAACCAGCGTGGTTTCACCAGTTTCTCCATTCGAACGCACAGTCGCACCCCGGCATTGACCATTTTTTCGAGCAGGGAGTGGGGCACCTCGCGCCCCACGATAAACGCAGGCAACGAGGGTTTGAGGCCAAACACGAGGCGCAGTCCCATCAGGGTGATCACCACCCCAAACGGCATCGAGAGCCCTGGGATCGCCAACGGAAAGAGGAACGGCACACAGATCAGCAGGATAAACAGCGCGAACCCCCGCCCTTGGAGAATTGCCTCGAGTTGCCCAATGCTGAGGGTCCGCCCGTTCGCTTGCCTAAGAAGCTCGCGCAAATCCCCCGAGAGCCGCTGCTTTTCAGGCAGGGCTTGCATGCTCGTGGTATCAGTATCCTCCGGGGGGGCAACGCTCATGATGTCGAAGGCACTTCACCTCGGGCCCCCCTTGAGTTGAACCCGCGCGAGCCCAGCCAACTCTGCAGTCCAAAAGACGAGTCGCAATTGGAGCCAAAAAAAGCATCCATGATGGGAGGGGAGAACGGCAAGAGGGGGGGCGGGCTGGGGAACAGGAAAATACGGGGGCGGCCTGATTGGGTAACAGAATCCCTTCCACTTGCAACCAAGTCGGATCAAGGCCCACCCGAAAGCCCTACGCGGATGGAGGCGAATCGTTCTGAGGCCAGCGCGCCAGGGATTCCTCGTGGAAGTGGCGCTTGCGCCGCAGAAGCCGCAGGGCGCCGTATCGGGGACTAAAGAGATATGCGAGGAAGAAGATGGCCCCCAGAACGAGCACAATGGCGGCACCCGAAGGCAGATTGTTGATGTGATAAGAGAGAACAAGCCCCATGATCGTCCCAAAGAGTCCGATAACGCCGCCGCCCCAGAGCATGGCCGGAAACGAGTCGCAGAGTAAATAAACGGTGGCCGCCGGAGAAATCAGTAGGCCGAGCATGAGGATGACTCCAACCGCCTGCAGCGAGGAAATCATGGTCACAACCAAGACCACGGAGAGCAATGCGTTGAGGAGGCCGACCCGGACTCCCTGACTGCGGGCGACAGAGGGTTCAAAAAGCAGAATCAGGAAAGGGCGTTGCAAAGCGGCCAGCAGCGGGATCGCAGCGAGGGCCACGGTGTAACTCACCCAGAGATCCGTGTTGGAAAGGCCAAGAATGTTCCCGAAGAGGTAATGCATGAGCGAGACACGCACTTTGACAAAGCTCAGAAGAACCAACCCTAGGGAGAACGCGACGGTGTAGAGGATAGCCAGAGCCGTGTCCTCCTTGAGGCGGGAACTCCGGGAAATGAGCTGAGCGCCCAACGCCACCATCAAAGCCGCCGAAAGCCCGCCGATGAAGAGGCCCACCGTTGACAGGCCGAAAAGCAGCACCCCGATCGCCAATCCGGGCAACAGCGAGTGCGATAAAGAGTCCGCCATCAGCGCCATCCGACGCAGGACAACAAAAGTACCCACAAACCCGTTCACGAACCCGATGAGCATCCCGCCCAAGAGAGCCCGCAGCATAAATTCGTGGGAAAACGGTTCAGTGAGCCAGTTCATGGGAGGTGTGCCCGCCGTGCGGGCCTGCGAAAGCGCGTCGACTGTACGTTTTTTGGATGTTCGCTTCAGAGAAAACTTCGCCCACCGGCCCGGCTGCAACGAGTTCGCCGTTGAGAAACACCACGTGATCAAAAATCTCGGACACACTCGCGAGATCGTGATGGGAGGCGATCACCAATTTCCCCTGGGAACGCAGTCGGCCAATCAGCCCCTTGAGATTGTCCTGATTGGGCTTGTCGAGCCCCGTGAAGGGCTCATCGAGGAGCACCACGTGGGCCTCTTGGGCAAGCGCCCGGGCGAGGAAGGTGCGCTGCTGCTGCCCCCCCGAGAGAGCGCTAATTTGGCGATGTGCAAGCTCCTCAAGCTGCATCAGGTGGATCGCTTCCTCCACGGCTGCCGCGTCCCGGCGAGAATAACGCCGCCACCACCCGACCCGGAGAAAACGGCCCATTTCCACGAGGCCACGCACGGTGGCCGGAAAATCCCAGTCGATGTTCTCTCGCTGCGGCAGGTAGGCAAAATCCTGGGTGACTCCATGCACCGAGTGTCCGTGGAAACTGATGCTACCCGTTTCCAACGGGAGAAGCCCGGCCAAGGCTTTAAGGAGCGTGGATTTTCCGGCGCCGTTAGGCCCCAGCAAAGCGACGCACTGACCGCAGCGCACTTTTAAATGAATATGGTGCAAAGCCGGCACCTGGCTGTAACTCACCGTCAGATCACTGATGGCCAACTCGTGGGAATGCATGGCTGGGTGGGCTCTAGGGAATCGACACAACTTCGGCAATCGCCCCCTCGCCCCACACCGTTTTCTCGTGCTCCTCGCCCTCGGGATCGGTGAGCCTTACCCGCATGGCGGCCAACTTTTCCGCGGGCCAATTGAATTGAAAAAGCAAATCAATGCCCTCCTTTGGATAAGCCAGAATGAGCGCCCGCTCTAACGCCAGGCCCGGCGCCGGATCGGCCCAGATTTCTTTGCCCAAATGAAGCACCCTCAACCCCGTGGGAGGGACAGTAAAATCCAAGCGAACCCGGAGCTCTTTGATGGGCGTCGTCTTTTGGACAGCAATCATTCCGGGCGCTCTGGGAGCCTCCGCAAGGGTCAACCGCCAGAGAGGCACGCCGAAGCCGAGCAAAACCAAGAAGGCCACAAAAGCCCTTAACAGAGGGGAGCCGCGCACGAGGTTTCTAGTTCAATGCGTCCACAATCGTTGAGATGTTGGATCGGTACATTCCGCTGTAGGTCGCTGCGGCCCCTTCGCCGAGCCCGTCGGCGTAGAGCTCACCGCCGACTTTGGCGCCCGTTTCCCGAGTGATTTCCTGCAACACCTTGGGATTGACGATGCTCTCCGGAAAGATGGCCTTGACGCCCTGCGCCTTAATGAGAGCGATGATCCGGCTCACTTTCTTGGAGGAAGGCTGTTCTCCGCTTGAAATTCCTTCAATGGCGTAGATGGAGAATCCAAAGTCCTTGGCCAGATACTGAAACGCATCATGCGATGTCACCAACTTGCGTTTATCGCGAGGCAACCGGGCCACCTGCGTTTTCGCCCAGGACGCCAGCACGGTGAGTTCTTTCCGGTAACTGGAAGCGTTTAGTTCAAACCACTCGCGGTCGGCCGGACTTGCCTCCGCAAACGTTTCGCAGACCGTCTTGGTTGCCTTCTGCATACATCCAATCGAATGCCACCAATGCGGGTCCTCTTCATTTTTCCCGTGGTTATGCCCCGGGTCATCGGGGTCTTGGTCCTGGATTTTGAGCGAGGCGAAAGTGTTCCCCACCTCCACCAGTTTCCCACGAGTTCCCGTGCTTTGCTGGAGCTTCCCGACATACCCCTCCAAATGTTTCGCCGAGAGCAAGATGACCTGAGCCTCACTCACCACCTTCAAATCCGACGGCTTGGGCTCGAATTCGTGAGGGTCCACCCCACGTTTCACATGCGCGGTGACCAACACACGCTCCCCTCCAACACGCTCTGCGATTTCCGTGAGGACCGTTGAAAAACTTGAGACACGGAGTTTCTCGACTGCCGCTGCAGGACATCGCAGCGCCCAGGACGCCAAAATCAAAAGCAACCAAGTTTTCATGGCGCATTTAAACTAGGAGCCGCCAATCGCGACGCAAGCCAATTGCAAAAGCAGCCACACCCCTGCTCCTCTCTTTCCCCGAGCGCGATTTTCCCTCAGCTTCGCCCTGTCCAGACTCCGTCCCTGCCGCTATAAGGATCACACCCTTTGTTCATGCGCGGCATTTTAGGCCAGATGGTCAGGCTCCTTCTCCTCGCTTTGGTCCCCGCCTTGGGATCGGCAGTTTCTCTTCTCCAATGGCACCGCGAATCGGCCCTGCAACCCGGCGAAATCAGCCCCGCCACGGCCCGTCTCTGGTCAAAGTCCGCAGCGGATCAACTCCTGTGGTTGGACAGCCGCTCACGCCCCCGTTATCAGGCGGGCCACATTCCCGGCGCGCTCCCTTTCCCACCGAATGAATGGGACACCCAACTCCCGCTGCTTTTTGCCGGGTGGACGGCGGAAAAAACCGTCCTTGTCTACGGAGAGAACCAGGCCGACTCCCAATCGCGACTCTTGGCGGAACGGCTGCGTCGGGAGGCGAAAATCAACCGGGTCTACGAGCTCCAAGGAGGCTGGCAAAGATGGCATCCCTAATCTGGCGAACCCTGCGCTTGGGCGTTGGCCTGGTCTTTGTGTCCGCGGGCGCACTCAAAGCCTGGAACCCGCAGAGTTTTGCCTATGCCGTTGAAAACTACCAGCTCACGAGTTGGAGCGCTTCCATTGGGATCGCCTTCTCCCTGCCGTGGCTGGAAATCGTTGCCGGAACGGCCCTAGTCACCGGGCGACTTTACCGGGGCGCCCTTGCCACGCTGATCCTTCTGACGGTGGGTTTCTTGGCCGCTCTGAGCAGCGCGTGGGCGCGCGGCTTGAACATCGAATGTGGCTGCTTCCAAACCGAATCCAAGCCTCACGGGTTATGGATTTCTATTGGAATCGACCTCCTGATTCTCGGGATCCTCCTCGGCCTGGTTTGGAATGAGACCCGCCCACACGCACTCAAGACGGCGGGCAGAAAAGCGCTCCTCCTCCTCGCTCTGACCGGGTTTCTGAGCTCGGGTGAGGCCGCCTGGGCATCCACTCCCATGAACATCGCCCAGGCCAGCTCCGAGCCCGGGCTCAAACTCTGGTGGACCACCGATGGACGCACGCAGATCTCCGTGACTTTGCAAAACACCCGCCCCGCGCCCTGCTCCGTGGAGATTCCCGCCGGGCTCGTTTGCGTCAGCCCTTCAGGTGCCCGGGTTTTGGTAATGCACGACCTTGTCTTGGAAAGTGGCGCCTCTGCGAAGACCCAAGCCAACTTGCCTGGCCTCGCGCTTTCAACTGAACACACCGGCGCGGCTGAGTCCTGTGTCCCCACTCTCGAAAGACTCCCCCGCCTCGATGTCCTTCTGAATCGCCTGCGCGGCTCGCCTCCCGTTCCAAGGCAGACCGCCCAACTCCTGGCTCTGGCACTCTTGGAAAACCTCTCATTCACAGATTGGCAGACTTTTCTGGGGCAATCGCCCTTTCCTCCGGCACCAACGCCCCCAGAGAACGCCCGAGCATTTCTCTCGGAGTGCTTGGATGCCCTTGCGCTTCTCCAAACGCTTTCTCCCTCGGAAAAATTCGCGTTCGCGGACGACCCGGACCTCAAACGCCAGGTCCTCCGCCAGCCGACCCTCCGGTTGAGGGCGTTGAACCTTTACGGAATGGAGATTCCACCCGGCCTCCCGGAAGCGCCCGACATCAACCGCCTTCTCCACAGACAACCCGGAGACAACTGTCCGGCCTGCCAGAGCCGAGCCCGAAATATCCCCCCTCAGAACGAACCCTGAACGGGGTTCATTGAGCCGGCTTTACCCAGCAAAGTTCCAAAGCTATATTCCGCCGCCAAGATTCTTCCTGCCCGGAACTTCCCACTCCACCGCGCCCACCGCCCCCTCTGTGTTCCTTTTTCTCTCCTGATTCATGCTGCGAACGATGCTGCGAACCCGCCTTTTTGTTTACCTGCTGGGTGCCACCGCCCTCCTGAGCTGGACTGCGCTAGGCGATTGCGCCGAGCCGTCCATTCAAAATCTCTTCAACGGCAAGAGCCTTCAAGGCTGGGACGGAGATCCTCGCTATTGGTCCGTTTCAGAGGGACTCATCCGGGGACAGACCGTTCTAAGCAATCTCCCATTGCGGAACACTTTCCTTATTTGGCGCGGCGGCATCCTCAAAGACTTTGAATTAAGGCTCAAATTCCGGGTCCGAAGCGGCAATTCCGGGGTGCAATATCGGAGCCGAGACTTGGGCAACTGGGTGGTCGCTGGCTACCAGGCGGAAATCGAAAACAACGCCCGCAAAATCGGGCTTCTCTACGAGGAAAAGGGCAGAAAGTTTCTCGCGCTTCCCGGGCAGATTGCCGAAATCACAGCCACCGGTCAAAAGCGGGTCACGGGCCGACTCTGGCAGGACGCAGGCGCCTCCATGCACTATGCGACGAGGGACTGGAACGAATATCTTATCCGAGCGCAAAGCCACCGGGTGGAACACTGGATCAATGGCGTTAAAACGCTCGAATTCACCGATCACGACGCCCAAGATCGCAGCCCGGAAGGCCTGCTCGCGCTGCAGATCCACGCAGGCCCGCCGATGCGCGTGGAATTCAAAGACATTTACCTCAAAAACCTCTAAGTCCTTTCTCTTCCCCTTCCCCATGATCACCCGCCGCAACGTCCTTAAAACGCTCACCCTCAGCTCCGGAGCCATCGCGCTCTCCTCAGCCGCACTCCGCGCCCAAACCCCCGCTCCCACTCCGGAGCCTCCGGAAGGAGTCTTCAAGCTGCCCCCTCTGGGCTACGATTACGACGCCCTCGAGCCGTTTATCGACGCGGAAACCATGAAGCTGCATCATGACAAGCATCACGCCGCTTATGTGAGCAAACTCAACCTCGCCTTAGCGAAGGCGCCGGGCCTGGAAAAAAAATCCATCCAAGAGATCCTCGTCCATCTCGACGCCGTGCCCGAGGAGGTCCGCGGCGATATTCGGAATCATGGCGGGGGGCACGCCAACCACTCCCTTTTTTGGGAGATCCTCAAAAAGAGCGAAAATGCGAAGCCCTCCGGGGAACTTTCCCAATCCATCGAACACACTTTTGGGGGGCTCAACAAATTCCAGGAACAAATCACCGAAACCGCGCTCAAGGTATTCGGAAGCGGCTGGGCTTGGCTGGTCTGGCGCGACAAAAAATTAACCATCGAATCAACGGCCAACCAGGACTCCCCCTTGCTTACCGGGGGCACGCCCCTGCTCGGCATCGATGTTTGGGAACACGCTTATTACCTCAAATACCAGAACCGCCGCGCGGATTATCTCAAGGCCGTCCAGAACATCATTCACTGGGAATTGGTGAGTGATCGCTTTGCCAAGCTGAGTTCTTAGTTTTTGGAGCCATGGCACCCTTGCTCCGGGCTCGAATAAACTGCTAGCCTGAGGCTTAAATCATGTCTCAACCCCAAGAGCCCGTAGGCCAGCCCTGCAGTAAATGTGGCGCTCTGATTGACGTCTCCGATCAGGAGCCTTTCAGCCTCGTCCATTGCGCAGCTTGCGGCGAAGGCACACGGGCGCGGCGCTCCTTTGATCACTTCGAAATCGAAGAGATTTTGGGAGCGGGTGGCATGGGAGCGGTCTATCTCGCTCTGGACACCGGCTTGAACCGGAAAGTCGCCCTCAAGCTCTTGCGTAAGGAATACAGCCTCAACCCGACTTTTGTTCAGCAGTTCAAGACCGAGGCCGCTGTGACGGCTTCGATCAATCATCCCCACGTCATTAAGGTCTATTCGAGCGGGGAAGATCATGGCCTGCTCTATATGGCCATGGAGCTAGTAGACAAAGGGTCCCTGGACGATCTCATTACCCAGCAGAAAGGGTTGGACGAAACTTTGGTCCTCGAAGTCGGCCTGCAGATCGCGCAGGGGCTTCAAGCCGCTCTGGATTGCGGCCTGATCCATCGCGATATCAAGCCCAGCAACATTCTTTTCTGCGACGACAAGAAGTCCAAGATCGTGGATTTCGGCCTAGCGGCGCTCATGGACGAAGCGGGGAAAGTCGGAGGAGAAGTCTGGGGTACGCCCTATTACGTGGCACCTGAGAAACTCGACGGCCGTCCCGAGGACCTTCGCAGCGACATCTATTCTCTGGGCGCAACCCTTTTCCACGCCTTGGCTGGACGCCCTCCGTTTGAAGCCGCAACCGCCTCCATCGTCGCGCTCAAACATGTCAAAAGCCAGGTGGTCAGCATCCAATCGTTCGCTCCGAACGTGTCCAGTGCGACGGCTTACGTGATCAATAAGATGGTCCACAAGGACCCCGCACAGCGCTACCAGAGCTACAAGGACCTCATCGAACACCTCCAATACGCCCGGAACGAACTCAAGGAGAAGGCCAACCAGGCAGCCCGTCAAAAAAACCGGGCCGCGGTGGAAACCGAGCAGACACAAAGCGCCATGGGCTGGCTCACGCTGGTGGTCCTCCTCGCGGTAGTCGGCTGCGGAGTGGGCTTCTTTTTCCTTCGCCCAGGAAAGAGATCAAACGCGGCAGATCCGCTGTCAGGGGTGGAGAAGACGCTCACCGCCCCCGAACCACGCTTCAAATCCGCCAGGGAACAACTCCTCTCCGGTCAGTTCACCGACGCACTGAAGGGCCTCAGCAACCTCTCTCAGGAAGCAGATCTTCCTCAACCCCTCCATAACTGGATCTCCGTCTACGAAGGCCTGGCGGCGCTCCTCCTCAACGACGAGGGCAAAGCCGATTCGATCTTCAAACAAATCGAACTGCGCGGCGTCTACTCAACGGACCCGGCCGAGATCGCACTCGCCAATTTTTTCATCGAAACCGCCACCGCTTTGCAAAAACAAGGACCCGTCCCGGTGAGCCTGATCGATAAACTAAGCAATTCCAACCCCGAGGCGATTGGATTGCTGCTGGCAGGGCTCAAAAATTGGAGCCTTGAGAAATACGCGACAGCACTTCCGTTTTTTACCGCGTTTCAGTCGGTCAAGGAAAACACGCCCGTCGTTTGGCTCGGAGACGAGCAGGATTTAAAACGGCTAAAAAGGATCAGCAACCAGCGCGTCCAGGATTACCAGCAATTCAAATTAGCCTCCGACGCATTGGACAAGGCGTCGACTCCGGAAGAAAAGCGGGCTGCCATTCAAACGGCCAAGGACGCTCGTAAACGCATCGCGCAGGCTGGAAAACTTTCGAAAGCCCTGGAGGGAGCGGTCACCCGGATGGAAGAGGCTCTGGCGGCTTACGAGGCCGAGAAACAGCAAATGGAGGCCGCTCAAGAGGCAGCTGATCTCAAGCTTCTCGATGAGACCAAACGCCAGCGGTCGGCCCTGATTGCCGCACTCCGTTTTACGGACGCCCGGAGAGCGGTTCTCGCCCCGAGCTTCAAAGGGGAAAAATTTAAGAGCGAACAGGAAAAACTCGCGGCAATCTCAGAGTGGCTGATCCGGTTCAAATCGCTGTTGGTGAGAGACCTCGCAGTGGCCGGTTATCCCCAAGCCGTGTTTAAAAGAACGGGCCAGCCTCTACCGGGAACCGTGAAAAATGCTAACGACGACCAGATCTTCATTCAGTCCCCATACGGCTCACTCCCGCTGCCATGGACGGATGTGTCCATGGAAAGCGTCTTTGCCATGGGGCGACATTTTATCCGCCCGGACTTACCAGCGGAACTTGCAGCAGACCGCAAATGGCTTCTGGGCGTGTTCGCGGCCACGGTAGGCAAACAAAACGAAAGCCGCGTCCTGCTCGGTGAAGCCTCCGCAGTGCGAAAGGAATACAGGGACGCGCTTCCTTGGGTTGCGGAAGGCGCCGAGGCCAAGCCGCACGATTAACCTAGAAAAGGCAGATCAACCGAGTGCATTGAACCGAACGACGCTCTCGGTTTCTGAGCCGCTTGTGGGGATGATTGACGGCCCCCACCAATACGACGATCTGCTGCTGATGCCTGAAACTCATTTCTCATTGCGGTGGTTGGAGATCCCGCGGGCTCCCGCGCATCCAATCAATTCTCCGGGGTTCGCTTCCGCTGGCGTTCTAATACTGATTGAGTCAGGTCCTGAGGCCTCTCCAGTCCCAATTGATCACCACCTCCACCGAGAGCCCGTTTGATTCGGGGCCCGGGATTCTTTTGACCCCATTCAAAGCCTCACGGCTAGTTTCTTTTCAACCGAAGTCATCCACGGAAAAAGACGCCGCGTTTTTTCCACTTCCCCTTTCAGAAATTGGCCCGTAGTTTCCCCGCCTTGCGCGCTCGTAGCTCAATTGGATAGAGCGTCGGTCTCCGAAGCCGAAGGTTGTGGGTTCGACCCCCGCCGGGCGCATTTCTCCCCTCCTCAGGCTCTGGAGGGCGAGGGTCTCCGCCAAAGCTCGGGAGCAGGTTTGGTCGTCAACAGAATTGGGCAATTCTCCGAAAGAATCGGGAACACTTCCCGGCACAAACCCACCGGTGCACTCCAAACAGCCACGGCGGAGCTTCCCGGAAAACTGGTGTTCAGGGTGAGACCGCGAAAAAGGGCGCAAATGCGACAAATAGTCCTCGAACACCCCGGGACACGGAAACTGCTAGTTGAGCAATCGCTGAACACAGGCCAAGCAAGCTGAGGGAAAGCCCGCAAAGGAGGGCAGACCGCAAGGCGCGCAGACGGGCCCGGCACCCGCTCAAGGAGGTTTGCTCTGTCCCGGCGCTGGGCTAAGGTGCCCGGCTCATGTTCGAACTTCTCGCCACCGACTCCGCCAGCAAAGCCCGCCGGGGCCGAATCACCACAGCACACGGCACCATTGAGACCCCCATCTTCATGCCGGTGGGCACCCAAGGCACCGTCAAAGCGGTTTCTCCGGACGAGCTCCACGAAATGGATGCCCAGATCATCCTAGGAAACACCTACCATCTCTTCGTGCGGCCCGGGATGGAGGTCATGCGCCATTTTGGGGGGTTGCATCGGTTCATGGGCTGGAACGGTCCGATTCTCACGGACTCCGGGGGCTTTCAGGTCTTCTCCCTGGCCAAACTGCGAAAGATCACGGAGGAAGGCGTCCATTTTCAGAATCATCTCGACGGCAGCCCCTGTTTTCTTGGGCCCCGGAAATCCATGGAGATCCAAGCCACCTTAGGCAGCGATATCGCCATGGTGTTTGACGAATGCCCCCCCTACCCCTGCGAATACGACTACGCCGCTCGGAGTTTGGAACGCACCCTGCGCTGGGCCGCCCAGTGCAAGGAAGTGCCCACGCCCGGGCTTAAGTTTGGAATCGTCCAGGGAGCCACGTTTGCTGATTTGCGGAGGCAAAGTGCCGAAGCCCTCACCCGGATCGGTTTCGATGGATACGCCGTTGGCGGGGTGAGCGTTGGTGAACCCGAGCACGAAATGATGGCAGCGGTTGAATCCAGCGAACCATTTTTACCCGCCGACAAACCCCGTTACGCCATGGGGTTGGGCACTCCTCCACAGATGGTCGAAATGGTGGCCCGCGGCGTGGACATGTTCGACGTGGTTCTGCCCACCCGACTCGCCCGCAACGGCACCGCATTCACCGCCCATGGCACGCTCAACCTCAAAAACGCGCCGTTCATCTTCGACAAAGGACCCATCGAAGAGGGCTGCTCCTGCCCGGCTTGCCGCCAGTTTACCCGGGGCTACCTCCGGCACTTGGTCAAATCGGAGGAAATTCTCGGGCTAAGGCTCATCAGCCTGCACAACCTGCACTTTTACCTGGGCCTCATGAATCGGATCCGGGCATCGATTGAGGCGGGATCATTCACTCATTTTCACAAGGAATTTGTTTCCAATTACCATCCCCATGCGGAATAGTTGCTACAATGATGCAAAAATATGATTGCATCGAGTCCATTTGAACGTGCGCTGTCGATACTGGGGGGTAAACGCACCGCCCAATTAGATTTGTCGCTAATTCATTGAACGTTTTATGTCCGGCCGGAGCCGCTCCGGAATAAAGAGTTCATCCGAGACGTTCATACCCACTATTAAACATGAGCAAATACACTGCATTCCGTTGTCCCGAAGACCTCCTCGAACTGGCCAAAGTAAAAGCAAAGAAAAATCGCCGTTCGCTGAGCAACTACATCATCACCCTCATCGAGAAAGATGTCTGCGCCATGCCCGAAGAGACCAGCGCCCCCAAGGCCGAGCGTAAGGTCGGAAAATCCAAGAAATAGGCTTTCGACTCCAACGGCGGGCGCGTTTGACCCGCCCCGCCGTTTTTTTTACCGGTCTTGAGCGCAGCGCAGTGCGCGCAGTTTTCCGGGGCGCAAACGTCTCCGGATCAATAGTGCGACCCAGATTGTTGCGGCTCTTCCGTGAGACCGCGCCGTGGACATCGGCTCACAAGTTGCCCGCATGGACCCCAGCCGCAGTCTCGCCCGCCTGTTGAACCGGCTAGTTCGGCGTTCCGCTCTGGACCGTGCGCAATTGCACATCGCCCACCTGCAATCCGAGCGCTTTTTCCGCAACATGGAGAAAACCTGTGGAAGCATCGGTCACGGCCACTCGCAGACGCCCGAGGTTTGTCTTTGGCGCCGCGAGTTTTTGTTTCCGGAGCAAATCCCTCACAGCGAGGGCGCAGTTATCGGCGGAGTCAACCAACGTGATCTGGGGCCCAACAAACCGTTTAATGGACTCTCGCAAGAGCGGGTAATGGGTGCAGCCCAAAACCAGGGTGTCGATCTGATCCTTCACCAGCTGGTCGAGGTAGCGGCCGATGACCTGATCTGAAACGGGGTCATCCAGCCAGCCCTCCTCGATCAGGGGCACCAAAAGCGGGCATTCCTGGCTAAGCACCTGAATTCCGGGGTCTAAATCCTGAATCGCCCTCTCGTAGGCCCGGCTGTAAATGGTCGCCCGGGTCCCGATCACCCCAACGCGCCTACTGCGCGTGGCCTTCACCGCCGCCCGGGCCCCTGGCAAAATCACCCCCAACACCGGCACCCGCAGCGTTTCCTGCAACCGCGGCACAGCCAGAGCCGACGCCGTATTGCAAGCCACGACAATCAGCTTGGCCTCTTCAGCCAGCAACAGGCCGCTGATTTCCATGCTGTAACGTTCGATGGTTGCCGCGCTTTTACCGCCGTAGGGAACCCGCGCGGTGTCCCCAATGTAAAAAATATCTTCAGCGGGCAGGAGTTGGCGGAGTGCTGCCGCCACAGTCAACCCGCCAATCCCGGAGTCGAACACCCCGATGGGACGGCTTTTGATGCGGGTCCTCACGGGAGGCTCACCGAGGTTACCCGGCGCCCTCCGGGCCGCGTCAAATTGAGAATCAGGAGAGCGCCCCACTCGGAATTATCTTTTCGGTTCCCCGACACTAGCAGGCTCCCCGCTCCGCAGCGCCTCCTGCGAGCGACGCGCGACCTCGCGTTGTTCGAGGTTTTGCGCGGAGGCCACGCTCACCTCGGGAGCCACCACCCGGCGGTATGTCATCACCGCCTGATAAATGGAGGCCGCCATCCGCTGCCGGTATTCGGGAGACGCAATCAGGCGCGCATCATAGGCGTTGCTTAAAAAACCGCCCTCCACCAGCACCCCGGGAATCGTGACATCCCGGATCACAACAAATCGGGCGCGTTTGATTCCGCGATCGTACATTCTCGAGTTCACCACAAAGGCCGCATGTGTCGCCGTGGCCAAGGCGATGTTTTCCGCGTCGCGCACATTGCCGGGGCACGGATCCAAATCCGAAATCCGGGGTCCATCCGCCATCATGGAGGGCACTCCCCGGGGCGCCAATGTGTAGGTTTCGAGCCCCGTGCCAGTGCCACCGGAGTTGAAGTGAATGCTGATAAAAAGCGCGTTGTCGTTGCGGTTGGCGATGCGGGTGCGTTCCTCGAGGGGAACAAACGTGTCCGTGCTCCGGGTCATCACGACGTTGATTCCGGACTGCCCGAGCAGCGCCCGGCAGCGCATGGCCACGTCCAGAGTGAACTGCTTCTCCCATCCATGGGGGCTGTAGGCGCCGTTGTCATGTCCCCCGTGCCCCGCATCCAAAACCACTGTGTCCACGGTTTCCGCATGCTTGATCCGGCTGGGCCTGAGCACCGGTTCGAGCAGCTTGGTGAGATCCATCCTTGAGATCCAGAGTTGCCCCTCGTGCTCCGTCACCGGGTAACTCAAAATGAACTTCAAGTTGTTGATGTAAATTTCCGCCGAGTTGGCCTGTCCCCGCACCTGGCGGCCCGCAGACCGCAGGGTGAACTCATTTTTCACCCGTTGCACCCCGCCCAATCCGTAAAACTCGGAAACATTGCGCAGAGTCACGTGATCCCGCCCGTCGAACTTCGCAAGAGTCCAGTCTCCCGCGGCGGACAAGCCGACGGAGGAGAAAAGTGCGATGAAAATGAGGCAAACCCTCCACATGGGGCCGGCAGGTTAGCTCTCAAGAAGCGGCGAGCAAGCCGTTTTGAGCCATGCGCTCCCGGACCGGCCCTGCCGCGAATGCGTCCCGGCGCGGTGTTTGCCCAAAGATCCGGGTTTACAGCTCCGGCGGTTTCTTAAAGATTTCGGCCCCTTTTTATGTCCGAGCTTCCGAAGACTTACGAACCGCAGGCAATTGAAGACAAATGGTATGCGCAGTGGCTTTCGGAGAACGCGTTTGCCGCGAACCCAGAGTCGAACAAGCCCGCCTACTCCATCGTCATTCCGCCGCCCAACGTCACGGGAGTACTCACCCTGGGTCACGTGCTCAACAACACCATCCAAGACATCCTCGCGCGCCGAGCCCGGATGCAGGGCAAGGAGGTGCTCTGGCTGCCGGGGACGGACCACGCCGGCATTGCCACCCAGACCGTGGTGGAACGCACTTTAAAGAAACAGGGCCTCATCAAGCACCGGGACGACCTGGGCCGGGAGAAGTTCCTGGAGAAAGTCTGGGAATGGAAACAGAAACACGGTGGGATCATCATCCAGCAGCTCAAAAAACTGGGCGCCTCCTGCGACTGGTCCAGGGAACGCTTCACCATGGACCCGGAATATTCCCGGTGCGTGCAGCAGGTTTTTGTCGAGCTCTACAAAAAGGGATTTATCTACCGGGGCAAACGCATGGT
The DNA here is from genome assembly GCA_040374425.1 of Verrucomicrobiia bacterium. Lineage (GTDB taxonomy): Bacteria > Verrucomicrobiota > Verrucomicrobiia > Chthoniobacterales > Chthoniobacteraceae > CAIURC01. The sequence goes on from JBEIUI010000072.1 coordinate 15,629, forward strand.
GAACTGGTGCCCCGTCTCCCTGACGGCGCTCAGTGACGAGGAAGTCACCATGAAAGCGCAGACCGGCGTGCTCTACTATTTCAAGGTGGAAGTCGCTGAAGACCCCGGCACCTGGCTTACGATCGCCACCACCCGGCCCGAGACCATCCCTGGCGACACCGCCGTGGCGGTCAACCCCAACGACCCCCGATACGCCCATCTCATCGGCAAACACGTCCTGCGCCCGTTGCCTGTCCAAATCCCAGCCCCGGACCGCCTCATCCCCATCGTCGGCGACGCCCACGTGGATTTCGAGTTCGGCACGGGCGTACTCAAGGTCACACCCGCCCATGACAAAGCCGACTTTGAAATCGGCGCCCGCCATCAGCTGCCCGCCATCGACATCATGAACCCCGACGGCACCATGAACGCGCTGGCCGGGGAAAGCCTGGCCGGGCTCGACCGGTTTGAGGCCCGGGCGGCCGCGGTGGAACACCTGCGCGCCCTAGGCGTTTTGGAAAAAGAGGAGCCCTACCAGAACAACGTGGGCTTCAGCGAACGCGCGGATGTGCCGGTGGAACCCCGGCTCAGCGAACAATGGTTTTTGAAATACCCCTGCGTGGACCCCTCGCGCCAGGTGGTGGCGGAAGGCGCTCTGAAGTTTTATCCCGAACGCTGGGCCAAAGTGTACGAACACTGGCTGAGCGGCATCCAAGACTGGTGTATTTCGCGGCAGCTGTGGTGGGGACACCGGGTGCCCGTCTGGTACCGGCGCGACGTCCCCCCCGGCGAACCCCCGCAGATCCACGTGGGCCTTGAGGCACCCACGCAACCCGGCGCTTGGGAGCAGGACCCCGACGTGCTCGACACCTGGTTTAGCTCTTGGCTCTGGCCATTCGCCACCATGGGTTGGCCCCAGCAAACCCACACTCTCACCAAGTTTTATCCCACCACCGACCTGGTGACCGGCCCCGACATCATCTTCTTCTGGGTCGCCCGGATGATCATGGCCGGGTTCGAGTTCATGGGCCAGCAGCCCTTCAAGAACGTCTATTTCACGGGCATCATCCGCGACAAACAGGGCCGCAAAATGTCCAAGAGCCTGGGCAACTCGCCCGATCCCCTGGATCTCATCGCCAAATTCGGCGCCGACGCCCTCCGGTTCGGCGTCATGCGCGGCGCGCCCCTGGGCCAGGACATCCTTTTCGACGAGAAAAACGTCGAGCTGGGACGCAACTTCTGCACCAAACTCTGGAACGCCGCGCGGTTCCGCCAGATGCAAGGCGGCTCGGTGGAAGCCGAGATTGTTCCCGCCCTGCTCACCAGCGACGACCGCTGGATCCTGCTCCGGCTCGACGGCGCCATCCGCGAGGTGTCCACGGCTCTGGACGAATACCGGTTCAGCGACGCAGCCAACGGGCTCTACCGGTTTTTCTGGAGCGAATACTGCGACTGGTATCTGGAGGCCAGCAAAGCCGCGCTCAACGGCGCCGACCCGGCGCGCAAGGCCAACACCCTGGCCGTCATCGACTTCGTCCTCGCGCACACCCTGCGACTTTTCCACCCGTTCCTCCC
>JBEIUI010000074.1:0-17033 GCA_040374425.1 Verrucomicrobiia bacterium
GCTGTTGACCACCTCGAACACCTCGCCTGTCGCGCCCCCTAGATCAACCTCCTGGTCCGCCAAGTTCGGGTCGCTCACGGGCACCGGGTTCCACACGATGCTGTTTCTGAGCTTGATCCGACCTCCGTAGAGATAAAGTCCGTTACCGGAGTAACGGGCGGTGTTCTGATACACCGTGCAGTGGTCCAACACCAAATCAGTAGAATCGTTGTAAATCCCCCCTCCGGAATAGCCACTCTGGTTGTTCCGGATGACGCAGTTGACCAGACGCTGTTGGACTTCCCAACCGGAGACATACACACCCGAGCCTTTCACTCCCGGCTCATGGGTCACCACGAAACCGTCCACCACGCTGCTGGCGCTGATCTGTAGCGCATCGCCTTCCCAATCCGGGCTGCCACGGATTTCCACAGGACCAGCCGCCGCCCCCAGCTCGCCAAGAAGCGCCACAGGGCTCCAGATGTATACAGACTCCCGGTAAACACCGGCTTTCACCTCGATCACCGCAAACGCGTTTAAGGCACCCCAAACGCCCTCACCGGTGTCAACCCACGCTCCGGCCTCTTCCACGGCCTCCTGAATGGTGGAGTAAATGTTGTCCGTAGGGCTGTTTCCGCCGGTGGCGGGATCGACGATCATGGTCGCCGCAGACTTCGACGCTGGGTCGTTGGCCCGCGTGCCCCGCTTGAATTCAAACAGGTTCGGCACTCGATCGCCGTCTTTGTCCTCAAGACCGTCCGCCACCCCAGGATTGAGCCCGTTGGCAACCTCCCATCGGTCATCGATACCGTCCGCGTCGGCATCCACCAACGCCAGGGTCGTTACCGAGACCACATTGGAATACACGAAGTCGCCTTGATTGTTGGAAGATCGGATCCGGTAGAAATACTGTGTTCCGCCTTCCAATCCGGAGTTGGTGAGGGCTGTGGCTCCGGGCATAAGCAAAGCAGCGAGGGACCGGAAGCTCGTGCCGTCCTGCGAACGCTCCACCTGCAGATAAACCCCCGGCGCGACGGTGCCCGTCCAAGAAAGCAGGGCCTCATACGAGTTCGCAGAAGAACCGGAAAGAGTCACGGGGGCGAGGGCTCCCGGCGTTGCACTAGTTTGGGCCGAGGCAGGGCTTGTCCCGCCAGCATTCACGGCGAACACCACGTAGTAATACTCCGTGCCGTTGGTAAGCCCCGTGTCGGAGAACGTCAGGCCGGTCGTCGTGTTCCCTGCGAAGTCGGCGTAACCACTGCCGCTGGTGGTGGACCGCTGCACTTTGTAGCTGGTGGCCCCGTCGACGGCGGGCCAGGAAAGCGTGACCATGGCGTTGCCGGGCGCGGCGGCGACGCCCGTGGGTGCAGGCGGCGCAGTGATGGCCGTGGCTTGGAAAACGATCGGCTGCGGAAGTCCGGCAAAGGTGACCGTGCTCACCGCGCCGACGGTGGCAGGCAATTGAACAAACACCCGAGCACGGCCCAGGGCATCCGTGCGTACGAGCAACGCGTGCCCTATAGTCCACCCCGCGTCGGGCCGAAGCGCCAGTTTGGCCGCACCGTCGGTGAGCCGGACCATGACGGGTGTGTTGGCCATGGGTTGCCCGGCCAGGGTCATCACCGTCTCCAAGGGTTGCGCGAGGAACGTGCCCGGCAAACCCGACTGGTTGTTGCCCGGACCCTGCGCGCACACCGGGACAGGCTCGGTCCCAGGCACAAGCGGAGCCGGGTCAACGAGGTCGGAGAAAAGATCCGCGTCGGCGTTGGCGGAGGTGGAGTTGGAGCCCCTCTCGGCCTCCTGGATGTGGCTGAGCCCGTCCAAGTCCGGATCGAGTGTTACGGCAGTCGTAGTGTTGCCGAACTGCGCCTGTTCCCATGCGTCGGCCACGGCGTTCTGGTTAATGTCGGATGCCTCGGGTACCAGTCGCAACGCCGTCTTTTTGAGGACCGGACCGATCCAGAACTGGCCGGAACCGGCTTGGCCCCAGGTCCGGAGCGTGCCGTCGGCGAGCAACGCCACGGCGTGCAGGTTCCCGGCGGACACGGCGACGACACCCGTGAGGCCTGTCACCCGGACCGGGGTCGCGCGTTGGGTGATTGTGCCGTCTCCGAGCTGGCCGCTGCTGTTCAGTCCACAGGCCCAGACCGTCCCGTCGCTTTTGAGCGCCAGCGTATAAGCCGCGTTGGCCGATACCGCCACAACACCCGTCAGCCCCGGCACCTGTACGGGCGTGGTGCGCTGGGTCGTCGTGCCGTCGCCGAGCTGGCCATTGCTGTTGAGACCCCATGCCCAGACCGTCCCGTCGTTCTTGAGTGCCACCGAATGCGTAGCACCGGCCGACACCGCAATGGCCCCCGTGAGCCCCGTGACCTGGACGGGCGCGGCGCTCTGCGTGGTTGTGCCGTTGCCGAGCTGGCCGTTCGTGTTCACACCCCAGGCCCAGACCGTGCCGTCGTTTTTGAGCGCGACCGTGTGGGCGACTCCGGCCGACACCGAAGCCATTCCGGAAAGCCCCGGCACCTGGACCGGCGCGTTGCGCTGGACCAGCGAACCGTCACCGAGCTGGCCATTGGTGTTCAGACCCCACGCCCAGATTGTGCCGTCGTTTTTCACCGCCGCCGTGTGGCGGTGTCCGGCGGACACTTCAACCACGCCGGTCAGTCCGGGCACCGTCACAGGGGCCGCACGCTGGGTGACCGTGTTGTCGCCGAGCTGGCCGTTGCCGTTGAAACCCCAGGCCCGGAGCGTACCGTCGGTGCGGAGCGCAACCGTGTGCAGGTTGCCTGAGGAAACCGCGCTCAGACCGGTGAGCCCGGCGGGTGTGACAGGCGCGCGGCGCAGGACAGCCGTGCTGTCGCCTAGTTGGCCGTTCGTGTTCCCGCCCCAGGTGCGCGCCGTGCCTTCGCCCAGAAGCGCCGCCGTGTGGACGCCGCCCGCAGACACTGCCGCGACGCCACTGAGCGCCGCGCCTTGAACAGCCGTGTTGCGCTGGGACAACGTGCCGTCGCCGAGCTGACCTGAGGCGTTCGCACCGAAAGTCGTCAGCGTCCCGTCGGCGCGGAGGACCGCCGTGTAATTGGCGCCCGCCACGACCGCCACCGCGTTGGTCACGCCGGGCAACGTCCACGGGACGCGGAGCGCCGTGACCGTGCCGTCACCGAGTTGGCCGCTGCTGTTCCCGCCCCAGAACGCCGTGGTGCCGTCGTTTCGGAGCACCGCCGAATGGGCGGACCCGGCCGCCACCGCGGCTACGCCGGTGAGACCGCTGACCCGGACCGGAGCCGTGCGCTGGGTGGTGGTGTTGTCGCCGAGCTGGCCGCTGCTGTTGAGGCCCCACGCCCAGACTGTGCCGTCGTTTTTGAGTGCAAGTGTGTGCGCGCCGCCGGCCGCCACCGCTGTCGCGCCGGTGAATCCAGACACTTGTACGGGCGCGGTGCGCTGGCTGGTGGTGTTGTCTCCGAGCTGACCGTTGCTGTTGAGGCCCCAGGCCCAGAGCGTGCCGTCGTTTTTGAGCGCCGACATGTGGCTTGTCCCGACCGTAATAGCCGTCACCCCGGTCAAACCTCCAACCTGCACCGGACTGTTGCGCTGCGTGGTTGTGCCGTCGCCGAGTTGGCCGTTCGTGTTCAGGCCCCAAGTCAAAACCGTGCCGTCGTTTTTTAGCGCGGCGGACTGGCTGCCGTTGGCCGCGACCGCCACCACCCCGCTCAGCGAAGTGATCTTAACCGGAGCGATGCGCTGGCTGGTGGTGCCATCACCGAGCTGGCCGTTGGTGTTGAGCCCCCAGGCCCAGACTGTACCGTCGTTTTTGTGCGCCACCGTGTGGGCGGTGCCCGCCGCGACCCCCGCCCCCCCGGACAAGACGTTGACCGGGCCGGGCCGCGAGACCCCTGTGCCGTCGCCGAGCTGGCCGTTGGTGTTCAGGCCCCAGGTCCAGAGCGTGCCGTCGCTCTTGAGCGCCACCGTGTGCGCGGAACCGGCGCTAGCCATGCCGGTGATCCGGTAAACCGCGCTGGTCACCTCGCTCATCGGTCCAAACGGACGCACCGACCGGGCTTTGAGCGTGGCCGACTGCGCCACGGGGATAACTCCCCCGCTCTCCACGCTGGGACTGGAAGCCGTCGGCTCCGAGCCGTCGAGCGTGTAATGGATCCGCGCCCCGCCAGTCGGGGTGGATAACGTGACACTGCGCGCCGTGGCGTAGGTCCCGGCCGAGACGGAAAAGAGCGGCGCCACTGGCAGGATGACGGCCGTCGCAGAAATGTTCGCAGCAACGACCCCTGCTTCCGCGCGCACCGTGTACACGCCTTCGGCTGAAGGGAGCGTGAGGAAACTTGAGGCCCGTCCAGTTGCATCGGTTCTCACAGGGAGCCAGCCGAGCAGACTGGCGGTTCCCGAGGATGCGGACAGGCCGACCCCGTTCATGCCAAAGTTGACGGGGGCATTGGAGAGCGGCATGCCGTTGCGAGTCACACGGACCACCAGCGCTTCAGGCAAGCGCGCTCCCGGAGGGCCTGTCTGACTGCCACCGGACACGACTTCCAGCACGGGAGTCTGGTTGTTGTAGTAATCGTTCGGGAATAGATCGCTGGCATCCGAGACCCCGTCACCGTCGGTGTCGGCTGCGCCGGGGTTGGTGCCGCGAGCCAGCTCCATCCAGTCGGGCAATCCGTCGCCGTCTGTGTCTGGGGCATCGGCCCGGAAGCTCATCCCGGCGACGAGGGTGGGCGTGGGGAAGAACCCGCGAACACCGTCGCCCCAATGGCCTTCGTAGCGGGAACCGACGGCCACCCAGTCATGATTGTCCCAGAGTCCGAGAGTTGCCTTGTCGCCGAGGGCCATGGGGCGCACCCCGCCGGGGAGGAGAACCGCCCTGAGGGAGGAGACGAAATTCCCCGTTCCAAGCTGACCGGCGTCATTAAGGCCCCAGATCCAGCTTGCCCCGTCGAGGCGCCCGGCGGCGGCGTGGTGGGCGAGACTGCCAGCGCGCATCCATGCAAGGCCGGTGAGCACGCCAGAGGAACCCTGGACCTGAACGAGGCTGCTTCGGTTGGTGGTCGTGCCATCGGCCAGCTGGCCCACGTTGTTCTGGCCTGCCCCCCACACCGTGCCTCCGGAGGCGGCCCGCAGAATGTAGGTTTGCGCCGCTCCGGCTGACACGGCGAGCGCATCGGACACGCCGGGAACCTGGACGGCAAGCGATTGCGCGGTTGTGGTGCCCAAGCCGAGCTGTCCCGCAGCGTTTGCGCCCCAGACCCAAACCGTGCCGTCCGCCTTGAGCGCAGCCCCGTGGGAGGCCCCGGCAGCGGCGGCGGTGACTCCGCTCAGCACCCCGGTGGTGGCCTGCACAGGTGCAGCTTTGGACCGGGCTACGGTTGTGGCGTCCCCAAGTTGGCCCGCGCTATTAGCGCCCCATGCCATGACCGCCCCCTGTCGCAGCGCCAGCCCAAATGCGTCGCCCGCCGAGATCGCGGAAACGCCCGTCAGCGGCCCTGCGGCATCGAGGACCGCAACCGCCTTGCTCCGGTTGGTGGTGGTGCCGTCGCCGAGGCGACCGTTGCCGTTGTGTCCCCACGCCCAGACGCGGCCGTCCTTTCCGAGGGCGAGCGAGTGCCAAGTGCCTGCGGAAGTATCGCTCACCCCGGCCAAGTCGCCCGTAGCGGTTTGAACGCGGACCGCAGCCATGGAGTCGGCGTTGAGTCCGTTTCCGAGCTGGCCGTAGTTATTCCGGCCCAGAGCCCACAGCGAGCCGTCGGCCTTTACCCAAAGGCTGTGGGAGGAGCCAAGAGCCATCCGGGTCGAGACGGGCCACTCGGGCAGCGTCGTCCAGCTCCATTCAAAGCCGGGCTCGGGAAGGCCGAGCGTCCCGTGCATGTTGTCACCCCATGCAAAGAGGGTGCCGTTTTCCTGCACCGCAAAGCTACGAACGGCACCAGCTGCAATAAAGGACACAGCCGCAGGGGCTGAGACTTTGACGGCCTTTGAGCGGTTGGACCGGGTGCCGTCGCCGAGCTGCGCGTTGCTGTTGCTCCCCACCGCCCAAACGCCGCCGTCGGAATGGAGGAAGAGCGTGTGGGAGTCTCCGGCGGCTATGCTCCGGATCGGCTCAAACCCGGGGACAGAGCCCTGGACACGCACAGCGGCAAGCCGCTGGGTGGCGGTACCGTCGCCGAGCTGGCCGCTGGAGTTGAGACCCACCGCCCAAACACTCCCGTCGGACTTGAGGAAAACTCCGTGACTGAGGCCAGCCGCTGCCCGTACGACCCCGGTGAGGGGACCTCCCTGGGAGGAAAGAACCTGCACGGGGATCTTGGATGTAGTCGTGGTGGTGTTGCCGAGCTGGCCATTCGCGTTGTTACCGAAGGCCCAGACGGTACCGTCAGACTTCACCGCGTACGAATGCGAAGCGCCCGCCGCGACATGGATCACCCCGGTGAGGCTAGGAATTTTGACGGCCAACTGCTGGTTGACAAGGGAGTCAATCCCGAGCTGCCCTGCGTTGTTCCCCCCCCATCCCCACACCTCACCTGTCCCGCTCAAAGCAAGCGAATGCGCGCCACCGGAAACCACGTTCAAAACGCCGGTAAGCGGGCCGGATGCGGTCGCGACCTGGACGGCCTTGGTCTGCCGGACAGTGTTGCCGTTTCCGATCTGACCGGAGCTGTTGAGCCCCACCGTCCACACCGTTCCATCGGCCTTTAGCACCGCAGTGTGATGGGTGCCGCAGGCAGCTTTCACTGCGCCCGCCAGTTGGCCGGAGGCGACCTGCATGCGCACCACGCCCGTTCGGGCGCTAAGAGAACCGTCCCCAAGGCTGCCATTGGCGTTCATCCCCACGCCCCAGACCGAGCCATCGGGATGCACAAAAACCGTCTGCGCGCCGCAGCTGCTGACACCTGCATTGGCTATGCCCGTGTTCTGCGCTGAAGCGGATAGTGGGCCTTTCGGTGTGGATAGTCCGAGGAGCGAGAACAGCCCCACAAAGGATGCCAGCAGAATCCCGGCCAAGCCCTTATCTCTCAAAACGCGGTTCTCGGTTTTCATGTTGTTGTTAAAAAAGCGCGGGACGTTAGGTTTCCGGCGCTATCACAACAAACAAAATCCCATCAAACACGCAGCGCATCGTCACGGGAGTGATCCAAAGCGGGTGGGGGCGACGATTTCCTGCCAGAAAGGCCCCCCAAAAACTCGAATGCGGCAGCATTTGGATTGACAAAGATAGGCATAGCGCCTAGCTCTATTGCCTCGATGAACCGTCTCTTTCTCATTGAGTTTTACGCGAACTCCCCCACGGGAGACCCAGGGTGGGAAATCAACTTGGCGTGGGTCCACGCGGAATCCCAGGACGCCGCAAAATGGAAACTGCTGAAACAGCAGGGCACGCGGTTGGATTGCGTAATCACCATAGCTGAGCACAGCAGTATTGTTCCGTTGGATGGAACCCGGGTGAATGGGCCAGATGCGAATCTCTTTGTCCTCCCGTGACGGCCGACGCTTATAAAAGTGAGCGCAAGAAGCGAGGGACGCAGGCGAGCGTCGCCGCGCTCTTGCGGGTCGATCCGCAGACCATATCCCGCCGCGAGCGCAGCGAAATTCCCATCACCCACGAGTCCTGGCTGGCTCTCTTGTCGCTTCCAACGATCGGAACCTGCCGCCGCCCTGAGCCAAGCTTAAAAAACGAAAGGAACTCCAATGCAAATCACTGAAACGAAAGTCTTTCAGAATAGGACCTCACAGGACGAAGACATCAGTTTTACTCCGGAAGGATTGGTAGCCATTATGGCCGCTTGCGGCCATACGATAACTAAAGAGCGCGCCGCGATCGCCATTGAAAAAGGGAATGCAGAACGAAATTCTCCGAAAAACATTCTGATATACGAAGCGATGAAAAAAGCGTTCGAGGAGGGAAAGAAAACATACAGCCATATTTACCGCGGTGATAGCTGAAAAAAGGTCCTCGATGCCTTCTGGAATGGAAAACAATTTCCTCGAACGTACAGCCAACGAATCCTTAAGCGAAAAGGAGAGGACTACGTGGGTGGCAGTTAAGCGCAAGGGTGTTCTTCCAAAAATATCATCTTACTCTGAGTATACAGCCGCCATCGCCGAGGGAATGAGTGAAGCTTCGAAAGCGCTGGTTAGGATCAGCTATAATGGCATACCTACGGCAAAGCTGGCGCAACTCACTCATCACCGTATTTTTTCTGAGGTAACGCCTTGGGCGGGGCAATTCAGTAAGTTAACTCTCAATTCTGGTGGATTTATCTCGGCGGATCCGGGGAAGATGGCTCCAGAATACGACCTTCTCGCCCACCAATCTGCGACCCTGGCAGCCTCTGCGGACTCAGACGAGAAGTGGGCGCATATGCTGGCGTTTAATGTTGCACGCCAAATGCGGATCCACGCATTTGCAGATGGAAACAAGCGCACGACCTCCATCATGACCTTGGCAGGCGCAACGCACCGCTGGGGCGACTCAATGATTTTCCGGGAGCACGTGCTTCCCGGCCAACTGTTCGAATCCTGCATCAAAGAGGCGAAGAAGGGAAACCTCCGGCCCATGGCAGAAACGCTCCTTCATTCGTACGGAAGAACGTGGAGCACTGAGTATGATTTCGCCCTCCCGTATAAGATCCACCCGAATTATGAGGCCGTGGATATGGAGCTAAGCGAGCCAATACATCAGTCGATTAAGATGCGCTGAGGTCTCAGAAAGACCGCCGCCGCCTTACTGCTTTTGCGAGGCTGGTTTCACCGATCAGGCGTTCGGCTTCCATCATGTGGGGATTCGCAAACGCACTGGCGTAAGTATCGAGTGTAGTCGCCTTGATCCGCAAACGTCTCCCCGCCTCACGCCAAGCTGATACTGCGGTGACGACTTCGCCGAGGATGGTTTTAGCCTCCTGCGCGGTTAGTCCGAATCGGGCTGCGGCTGACAGGGCAACGTGAACGCCGGAATCCTCGTTTTCGTCGGTGATGGGGGTTTTGTTGATACGAGCCCGATCGATTTCCGGCACTGGGTTGATGTCGTATGCCGGAGAAAGGCTCCATCGGCCACGTTCTCGCATGAGAAATCCGTGGTTTCTCATGTGATCATCGTTGTTGCTGAGAAGGAGCGAAAGAATCAGCCGTCGCCAGAGATCCCGTAGGTCGGAGTTCACGTTCCCACCGAATTGCCTAATGGCATCCGCCATCATTGTGTATGACCCGGACTCGCTGGGATTAAGGCCCAAAAGGCTTGATGCCGAAATGAATGGAATCCGTCTCTCGGAAATGCGGTCAAAACGGGGAATAACCACGACGCTATGGTGGCCAACAGGCACCCGTTTGTAGTCCACAGTGTGGATTCCGGCATTGCGAGCAATCTCAAGCGCCAAGATCTCCCCAGCACCGATGTCCCTCGTGTCATCAGGTTTTGGGAATTTGGCAATTGCCAAGCTCCCATCTTCCAAGGCTACCGCAGACTTGGGACGCGCACCGCCTAGAGGAGATCCTTCCCCGAGAAGGAATCTGAGATCATTTGCTGTCTCTGCTTCGCTGTGGATGGCATCTGCCGCCCGCAGCAGTGCGGCAAGGCGAATGACAGGGGGAATCACTCCAGTCGAGGATGCTAGAAACAGATTGTCGGTATCCGTCCGAAACCGTAGCGCTCCGATCCTGGAATTGTCGTCCAGCGCCAGAACGTAGTCGATGTCCCGATAAGGCTTACCGGCCAAAAGCTTCTTCCGAACAGCCCTTTCGACCAACACTCTGCCCCACCGGTCCGGACCGCAGTCTTGGATCGCGCCGAAAAGCGTTGCGCTGTGATGCAATCCCGGCCGCAAAGGGAGCGATGTGGGATCGATGGAGAAGCTTTCCGGCCAGCGCAACCAACGCGAGGAATACTCAAAAGAAACGGCAGCCCCACGCTCTGCCGGAAAGAGAGTGCCCACGAGATGTGTGTCCCCCTCCCAGTCAATGTGAACTTCGATGCTCATACGGAGCGAGGGCGGTGGATGCGTTTGGGCAATCTTTGCTCCTCCAGGCTCAGAGCAAGATCGTCGGCGGAAGGCGCGGCGAGGTTGGTGAGTCTGTCATGCAGCCCGAGCACAAAAATCGCCGTCGCCAGAGTTCCGGACGCAACGCTTGGGTCGCCTCTCTCAAGCCGAAACAAGGTGTCCCTGCTCACAAAAAGCCGGGCAGCCATATCTACCGTGGAAATGCGGCGCTTGCGCCGGGCCACAGCGAGATCGCGCCCCAGCTTTCGAAGCGCATTCTTGGCAGGAAGCGGAATGGAAGTGTGGGACATGGAGCGCAATGTCCGCCATACCAGACTTTAAATCAACAAACGTCCGGTATAGCAGACGCAAACTTCCAAGCTAATCGGCCAGCACGAGCCAGTTTAACAGGCTCACCGGAGGCAGACGGGTGGATGCGGTGATGTCGCCGTAGCTGATGCCCGCGGGAACTGCTGCATTACCGCTTGCGGTGCTGAGTAAAGAGAGCCGGTTCGGCGTTAAAGCGGGCGAAATGAAGCCATGCTGTCCATCTGCGGTGACAGGTCTGGTCCTAAAAAAACCGTGCTTCATCGACGTGGCCAGAATGGACATCGGCACATAGGGGAGCTGAGTATTGACTCGCTTTGCGTAGATATAGGTATTCGGGGTCACGAGGGAAAAACCTTCGAGCGAAGTCAGATCGTGCGCATTGGAGAGTGCGACACTCATGTTGAAGCGACTTCCCGCGTTCCTCTGTAGGTCTGCATAAATGGCCCTTGCTGCACTTGCGCCATAAACTCCAGCGAGCGTTATCGGGTCGATCAAGAGGTTCACTCCGCCGGTGCTGTTGACTATACTGAATCCGTTGACGACCGAGCCATCGACGGGGCATGTGAAGGTCGAAGTGTTCAGCGCGGTGACACGCCCAGGGTAGGTCGATGTGTCGTGTTGAGTGATGGTGATCGTAGCCTCGGTTTGAGGCCCATTGAGCCGCGCTCCAACGCGGAGCGAACATGAGTAGTAGGGCAGACAGTAAAGATCCCAATTGGTCGGCGACCCGGAGGATACAGGAAGAAGCACTCTGGGAATGTTGCTGGAATTTGTTGCTCGGTCTCCGAGCTCCATCAGAAACGCGGAGTCCGTTCCCCTGACCACACTGAACGTCGTTGGGTCCACCGGCGCACCCGTCACGACACCCGCCTCAAGGCGCTTTGCGAACTCCGCAGAGGCTCTTGAGGCCACAGCGGCTCCAAATGTAGCGCCCCCAACCCTTGCCCCGGTGCCCACGTTGATTTCCTTTGAGATCGTGGCGCTCCCTCCCACATTCACACCTGGATCCATCGCCAGTGTTTGGGCGATGACACTCCCGGTTACGGCCGCTCCCGGATCGATCCGAAGATTTTTGCCAAAAACGGCAGTCTGGTCGGGAAACTCGAAAATACGGACCCGCTTCTGCACGCTCGATGTAGAGGCCGGGTTGTTGGGATCGAGGTTGTTTGTGACGCCCAGCGAGCGAGAGAGCGTTACGGTGAACACCCGTCCCAGGATGACCCCATTCTTCACCGACACAACCGAGCTGGGGAGCGTGATCGGGGCGTATGGAGAAGAGGTTGGACTCCATGCCGGCATACTGAACCCCGAGGCAGCGCCTGTGCCCGTTACAGACTTGCTGGTCACGGAGCCAGAGTCGCTGATGTCCAAGCGCAAGGATGTGCTGTCTGACAACGTGGTCTGATACGAAGTCTGCGGACCTGCACCAAGCGAGGCAGACGCCTGCCCCGAATTGATGGCCGTGCGGATCTGAGCCATGACATCCAGCGAGGAATTGGCATTGAGCGCAGCGTCTTTGGACACCGTTTCCGTCGTTGCCGCGGAAAGACGTGCTGCGCTCTGCTGCCGATAGGATGTGCGCAGAGACAACACCGAGAGACTGATGGCGCAGAGCGCAACCACCGAAATGGATGCCACCACCGCATAACCACCTTGAGAACGATTGCGCATGAAGGAGGGGGTTAGTTTACAGCCACCAAAATATCCGCGGATCTTCCCTGCCGCGTTATGGAGAGGCGACACGCCCCCCCATCCATTGCGAAAGCCGCAGCCGTGATCTTGCTGGCCACAACCCATTCCGCACCATCTTGGTTGCGGTAGACGATCTGCTGAGTGCTGGCGCGATATTCCATCGTGGCCTGCCACAGAGTGTTGGACGGTGTGTTTGGACCTCCGGTGTATTCCATGCGCAAAGCCATGCCAGACACGGCAACCCCCGCGGCAGTTACCGCCCGTGCGTTGACCTCCGTGTCAAAGACGCGAGTGCGCGTGGCTTGCCCGGCAGTGCGCACCATAATGGACCGCAAGGATGGCAATGCCGTGGTGTATGCCTCCAGCAGTTGCTGCTCTTTGAGCAATTTGGCCTGATTCTGGGTCATTTCCATTCCCGCGGCTGCCAACACCACAGTCATCCCAAGACATGCTAGAACTTCGACAAGAGTCATTGTGGGAGGGGTCTAACAACGCTTCGAGACTTGAGGTAAGGCGTTCCGCTTGTGCCGTTGAGGGACAGCTTGCGGGCAAATCGCACCTCAACGACGTACTCCCAAAACGTCACGTTACTCTGCGATCCTGCGGGCCGACGATAGGTGGTAATGTCGGCCCGGAACTGCGACCCCGGCGCCAAGGCTTGGTTCGGCAGCGTTGTCGGCGTTTGGTCGTATACGGAGGCAGCCGCGAAGCCCGGGAGAACAAGGCTTCCATCGGAATTCACAGCAGCCGCTTTGACCGCCGCCGCTTGGTTCTCGATGTAGTTGTCCACGAGCATTGTCGTCATGGCGAAAACGGAGTTGCTGATTGCCGCGCGATTGGTGCGGAGCGTGAAAAAACCCGCGGCCAGCAGGAGGCTCACAGCAATGCACACCTCGATGAGGAGGTAGCCGGACTCACGGCAACGCCTGCGCCTCTGCATGGGCCTCAAGGCGGAACTCAAAAGTCGCGGGCAATCCATGTCTTTGTCCCTTTCGTGGCGCTTGGGGGGAACACCCTTACATTGAAGGCGGTTCCGGATGGGACGCTGGGCATCACGCCCCCAGGGAGATACGGCACCAGCATTGCGTCGGTCAGACCCGTGTAGGTCATTGTTGGGTTTTCGGTCAAATATGCTCGCTGGGCAAAAGCGACCTGACTGAGCGCGGACTCGACCTGTAGCTGCTCCCGGTAAATTGAGTAGGCGTTCCATCCAGCGAGGCCGGAACCACCAATCAGCACCAAAAGGCCCAGCACCATCATCACCTCAATCAGCGTGACGGCCTTTGACCCATGGCGCCTGCATTTAATGCTCTTCATCGTAGTGATGGCGATTCTCGTTGGCTGTTGCTGCTGTGATGCGGCCGTTGTGCAAGAGGGCCTCAAGCACCTTCTCCCAAAGGCGGTTGTCGCCGGTTCGCATCCACTCCTCCAAGGATTTAGGCGCTTCACAGTACTTGGCGATAGCAGCACGCGACTGAGCGTTGGTGTTGAAGATCGCCTCATAACAAAGAACGCTCCCAGGCTGGGAAGCCCTCGGCAGGAGGCCTTGGGAAATGATGAAACGCAGGGAATAGGAGAGCTGCTGGAGCAACGAATGGGCTCGTGAAGGCTCAAACAATCCTACGATTCGGGAGAGGGTTTCCGGTGCGGACTTTGTGTGCAACGTGGAAAGAACCAAATGCCCCGTCTGGGCCGCCTCAAGAGCGATCTCAAGCGTCTCCTTGTCTCGGATCTCGCCAATCGCAATGACGTGTGGCCGCTTTCGAAGAGCATCTGTGAGCCCGCGCTTAAACGACTCCACATGGGTTCCCACCTCCTGCTGGGTCACAAGACTCCCGGCGACATCCGGGAAGCGGTATTCAATGGGATTCTCAACGGTCACGATGTGACGCCCGCAGGTTTGAAGATGCGCGATGATTGCAGCCATCGTCGTGCTCTTCCCCGCGCCGGTCTGCCCCGTAATCAGGCCAATCCCGCTTTTCTGCTCCACCATGTCCTTCACGCGGATCATCACCGCTTCCTCGAATGTCATATCATCCAATGACATCAACTCGTCTTTCAACACCCGCGCAGTCAGCGCCATGCCCGTGAGGTCGAAGAACACTTGGACCCGCAATCGGCCAGAAGCCAGAACCGAATACAGAACGTCCCCACCCTCGGCGGAAAAATCTTCGGACCCGTTTTCTCGCAGTCGGTTGAAAAACTCTTCCTCCCCATCGGGGGCGTCTGAAACACCAACTCCGCCGCCGCGGGAGCGGTAAAGAGCCAAAACAAAGCCCTGCACCATGCTTGCTGAGATCCGCCCGTATTGCTCCAACGCCTTAATCCCATGGTGGCCGTGAACTCGGATGTGACGGTCGGTCCGGATCTGGATGTCTGAAATACCGCCCCCGCTCATTATCTCGGCGATAACGGAGGCAGCCCAAAGGACGGGATCGTTAGACTCTGGGTGGGTAAGAGCCGCAGCGCGCGCAGGAGCCTCCTGCTTTGCGACGCTGAACACATCGAGCTTATTTGACATTGGAAGGTGGCGTTGGGTTTGGGTTTTGCCTTTTGTTTTTCGGCTGAACAGCTTTCCAACCCCTACCGAGCCAATCCTGAATCCGGTAGGAAAAACGCTGAGCCGAGGGCAGCCACTCGACGCGCAGCTTGCCGTCTGGAGTAATCGGGCAGATGACCGCCCTGCGATGCTTGCTGTCGGCATGGCACACGACCGCAGTGAACTTTGGAAGCGCCCTAAACTGATGAGGCTTGATACGGAAAACGTCCTCCATGGAGTAGCTGTAAGAGGTGCCGCTTGAACTGGTCGAACGGCTCTTCTTGGTGCGTTCGGTCTTCCCGAGGAACTCCGCAGACCCGTTTGCGCAATCGTCATCCGCAGCTTCAAAGATGATGCGGTTCCGGAGGTTGAGGAGCGTGACACTGGCTTTTTCCTTTCCGCCCAACGGCGCGTAAAGGGACGGCTTGCCCTGGCATGCCATGAACGTGGTTGCACCCGCTTCGCGGATCACGTCCACGTTGCCGTCGCTTTCGGTCACAAAACGCTGAGCTTCGTCCTGCCAGCAGATGAGCAAATTGCGGTTCACCCAAGCCGGGGCCTTATCACCCAGGTCGAATCGCCGCAAAACGTGCTGATAGAAAAGGAGTTTCAGCAGCGTGCAGACGTAGCGGCGCTCGACTTGGAGCTTTTGTGGCATTGCCACGCAAAGAATCATTCCGAGATCGATGTCGCGGAATTCGAAGGTGTTGTCGGCGCAAAACACCTCCGCCACGTCATCATTGGTAAAGTAGTTGAGGTAGTTGTAAATCGTGCCTTGGACGCCGCCGAGCTGATCGGGAGGCTGCGACCAGTAACGAGCCGCGAAGTGGTCGAGCGCCACGGTGAGCTGAGGAGAATCAAGCCGGGGAACCTCCGGTTTGTCTGATGGGCGATCCTTATTCTTCTTAGAAGGGAGAGGGCGGCACCCCTGTTCTTCCAACCATGCGGAGTAAACATCCTTATTCGACAGAAGCTCCAGGGTGAGCTTGATGGATGGAAATGGAATCAGCTTGGGATCATCCCCCAACGCAATCCGACACCGCTTCACACCCCTTTGAAGCTCGATGGCCCAGCCGATATTGCTTTCAGCCTGAGTGCGGAAAAAGCCTTTGTCGCCCTCGCCTCCAGCGACGCTTGTGGCGGTGTCCACAATGGCTTTGGCGTAGGTGTTGACTGGGATTTGCTCGTCGGAGAGGAGGTTAAATCGGGCAGGAGGACGCCATTGTGCCGGTGCCCAGCTTGGCCTCGTTTGAAGGAGCATCAGGTGGTGATCGCGGCGGTAATGCCGCGCCATCCTCCTCAAGGTCTGGTAGTAGAGCCCTTTCTCGTCCACGCACATCCCACCCCACGGATAGGATTTGTAGCGGGCGGGCTCGATCTTTCTGAGCTGATTCTGAAGGCGTTCCCGAAGAGGAACGATCCGATCGAACTCGATCCGGTCGATTGCACTGACGCGCTCGGTGATCTGCTTGTCAAAATCCGCGAGCTTTTTTGCCCATGCCCCTTTTGGAGGAGCCGACTGAGCCTGCTCCGCCTGCTCGATCTCGGACTCCAGCAGAGCAATCCGCGCATCAAGCTCTGCATGGAGGAGCGTAGAATCTTCGCTTTGTTCCGCTTCAACATTCTGGGGAGCGCCCTCTCCTTGAGAACTCGATTGAGTGATAGCGGACCTCTGCGCTCTGGCGCCTCCAAGCTCCCGCTTGAGCTGCTGAACCTGTGACCCGGCATCCCCCTCCAGACCGGCCAGCAATTCAGAATCAATCTGCTCTGCGATGGCGTTTTGATACACCTCCTCGCGCTCAGCAGAGAGTTTTTCGACTTCATCCTCCAACTTTTTGATTTCAGCAAACACCGGCTCCGTCGCCGCTGTGTAAGCCGCCTGGAGCTCCTCCAACTTCGCCTCAAGGAGGCTCCCCGCCCACGTGGGCTTCTCCTCTCCAGCTTCCCGCATGAACACTTGGTGCATCACCGGATTCACCCCCGACTGAGTTTTCCCGCTGCCCGTTGCCCCCGTGCATAGCCAGCCCCGGCAGAAGGAGTTTCTATCCCACGAAAAGCCCGCAAGCGTGCAGGTAATATCGCGACGCCCCGCAGAGTTCTTCGGCCCGAACAAGGACGCAATCCCGTAGCCTATTGCGGCAGCCGCAGCAGGCCAAACAAAGGGGGCGGTCTGGAGCAGCAGCGAGGCATTCGCCTTAATGATCCGCCACGGGATGAGCGAATAGGGATGCCAAAGGCGCTGATGGAAGAAGAGTTGCGCGGATTGCTCGATGATCGCCGCCCCGACTCCCGCAGCCAAAGCGAACGACCAAGCAGGGGCCGGATCTTGAGGCCCAGGGTGTTGCTTTGTGACCTGAGCGACCTCCTCCTTCATCGCAACCACCTTGGATGCGATGGTTGCGGGTGGATCCGGATCAGGAGGACTTTCCTTGTTCATTTCGAGCGCCAATAAATATGTTCTTTCTGTTGCGCCCGCAACGCCTTAAACACTTTTCCTGATGGCAACCACATCA
>JBEIUI010000013.1:0-42662 GCA_040374425.1 Verrucomicrobiia bacterium
AGTAGGGAAAGGCTCGATTTTCCGCAGCAGTTCCCCCGTGATTCCCTTGGATGCATCAACCAGGTCGTCGTCAAAAAAGTGGTAACTCGATCCGGAGCTGTGCACCCAGCGGGTTTGCCTACTGGATGGGAGCCGGCCTTGGCTGTCGGTTTCGGTCTCGTAGTAATGATAGCCCGAAAGCGCCGTCCAATCCGCATGCACCTGCGCGTCGAAGGTCCAGTAGGGAATGTAGAGCCCGTGTACGGTGTCTGTCAGGGCCCGGGACTTGAGGGCGTTGGGCGCAAACCAGCGCGAGCCATACCAAGCCCGCACCCGGTCCCGGATCTGGGGTTCGGAGAGTTTGAACTCCAGCAGGCTCTCCGGTCGGATCGGGGCCTTTACCTCGTCCAGCGGGATCAACGCGGAGGACCCGCAAAACTCGCAGCTCTGCGCGACCCGGGTCGGAGCGAAGACCGTGATGGCCTGACAACTCTGGCATTTGACGGAGACTTTTTCCGACTGCCAGCCGCGCTGTGCGTCGGGGAGATTCCGCAGCGCCGTTGCCAAATCGCGCTCGGTGACTTCTCCCGTGGCTGAGTCGAGTTTGGCTTGTGACACCGTGCCGCAGTAGGGGCAAACGAGTGCTTCCTTGGCCGGGTCCCAGCGGGCCTCCGCGCCGCAAGCTGCGCAGTCGTATTTGTGGCGGGCATGAATTTCAGACATCGCGGTAAACCTCCCGGAGGCGGTCCTGCGCAGCGCGAACGAGCGGGCTCCCCCCGGGTGTGGGCCGGTTCAGGTCGGGCATTCTCAGGAGCGTGGTCGAGTTCATCCCGAAAACCGAAGTTCAATCGGAAGCGCGGAAAGCAAAAGGCGCGGGCGTCCAGTGACTTCCAATTCCTTCTCCGCTCCTCCGGGTGAAACTCGCCTTTCTCTGGAATCTCGGGGTCCGGGTTAATGTTTTAGGAACTCTTCCAAAGCCCCGCGGGGGATTCTCCATGCGGAGCCGATCTTTTTGCCTTTCAAATCGCCCGCTTCGAGGCTCTGAAGCACATCGGCCTCCGTTACCGAGAGCGCCTTGGCCACGTCGGCCGGGGTCAGGAGTTCTGGAATCGCGGGAGCCGCCGCTGCGTTCGCTGCCTGAACGCCAGGGTGCGTCTGGGAGGTCAGCGCGCCCTGTTGCATCATTTGCTGGGCCATCGACATGCCCACCGCCATTTCGGCTGCAAACCCTCCGGCACCGCCGCCCTCCTTCTCCATGCCCTGCGCCATCTGGAATTTGACGTAGTCATTGAGGTTGCCTACCGCGGCCATCGAGGAGCGTTTGTCGATGGCGGCCTCGACCTCGGGGGGCACACTGACGTTTTCGAGAATGAAACTGGTCATCTCGAGCCCGTATTTTTCCGTCAACGCCGTGTTGATGAGGGGGAGCAGGGCTTCGCCCACTTCGCTGTAACGGGAGGCCACATCCAGCACCGGGATTTTGGCCTGCGCAAGCGCCTCGCTAAAGAGCGACACGATCCGCGAACGCATCGTGTCGGCAAACTCATCGAGCCGGAAATGGTGATCGCTGCCGGCGACCTCCTTAAGAAAGAGCTTGGGTTCGACCACCCGAAAATCGTAGGTGCCGAAAGCGCGGGCCCGGACGATGCCGAAGTCGTTGTCGCGCATCATCACGGGGTTGGAAGTGCCCCATTTGTTCCCGGTGAAAAGCCGGGTGTTGACGTAGTAAACGTCGGCTTTGAAGGGGGAATTAAACCCGTATTTCCAGCCTTTGAGCGTGGTGAGCACGGGGATGTTGTCGGTCACCAGGGTGTGTTTGCCCGGACCGAATGTGTCGCCGAACTGGCCGAGGTAAAGGAGCTGGGCGACCTGGGATTCGCGCACGATGAGCTGGGCGCCGTTTTTGATTTCCTGATCGTTGTCGGGCCAACGGAAGCTGAGAGTGTCACGGGAGTCATCGGTCCACTCGATGATCTCGATGAGTTCGCCTTTGATGAAGTTGAGGATGCCCATAGGAAGAGGAAGTTGCGGAGTTGAATCGGACGGTGGGAATGCTAGGGGGCGGATTGCCTCCCACAACTGGAATATTTTGGTCTGCCCGGGGTGGAAAAGAGAAGGCGAACCCGGGGTTGACCTAGGCGGATTCCTGGAGCACCTTCTTCTGTTGAAAGTAACGGGCCTGAATTGGTTTCGATCAAGAGGTTGATGCCTTTAGGACCGCATGCAGCGGACGCCCTTTGTTCCGCTTACCAACAGGGGCAAAAATCAAAAGCCAACAACATTGTTGACGCGACCGACGCCTTCACCGGCGGCGAGTTCGCCATTGCTGCTTAATTGCGGTGATGTTCGCCCCTCCGGTAGACGCCTGCTAGCCGGAGGGTAACAGCAGGCAAAAGCGGTGACTTCTCCATCCCAGCGTTTCTGGGGAGGAGATCGGAGATGTGGGTATTTTTGTTCCACCCTTACACATCTCTTAAATCTAGGGAGGAACTAAGCATGTAGAAGTTCGAGACAGACTTTTTGAGACCCGGGTTCGATCCCCGGCAGGTCCAATTTTTTCGCGTGGCGGTGGAGTGAATGTTGGGAAGGAATTATTTGGGACTCGGCTCCGGGTCCTATGGGTCCTATGGGTCCTATGGGTCCTATGGGTCCTATGGGGAGGGGTTGGTAAGCAGTCTCTTCCTGTGGCCCGTTGAGACCGGGCGATCCCGGGGGGCGGGTGAGGGAGGTGGTTGAGCCTTTATTTAGAACAATTCTTGATAAGCTTTGGGCTCTGTGTTTCTGTCTGCACCGAAATGAGCCGCAAAACCGATCCCCCAAAGTCTTACGGTGAGACGATTTCCCAAAACGGCTTCCGGTTCACCGAGCAGCGGCGCCAGGTTTACGACGCCCTGATGGGTAACCCGGATCACCCCACGGCCGTGGAGGTGTTCATGCGGGTGAAGACCAAGATGTCCTCCATCTCGCTGGCCACGGTCTACAACTGCCTTGAGACCCTTACCGAATGCGGCCTAGTCAAACACGTCCATCATCACAGGGAACCTTCCCGGTACTGCCCAAACCTCGAGGAGCACGCCCACCTTTTCTGTGAGAGCTGTGGTTCCGTGATGGATCTGCCTCTGCGGCAGCGCCGGAGGCCCGAGGACATCTGGGACATGCCCAAGGATGTGATCATCTCCCAGCACGAAGTTTCTTTCCGCGGGCTCTGTCCCAAGTGTTCCGCAAACGACCATCCCACCAACGAAAACCGAAAATGAGCGCGCTTGTAATCAAAGACCTCCACGTCAGCATTGCGGAGAAAGAAATTCTCCGGGGCCTTAACCTTGAGATTCCCAAAGGCGAAGTGCACGCCGTGATGGGGCCCAATGGTTCCGGGAAAAGCACTCTGAGCAAGGTCATTGCCGGCCATCCCGATTACAGCGTGACCCGCGGTGAGGTGCTTCTGGACGGAAAGAACATCTTGGGCCTCGCCCCCGATGAACGCTCCCGGATGGGGCTCTTCCTAGCTTTCCAGTATCCCCTCGAAATCCCCGGTGTCTCCAACGCCAACTTCATCCGGGCGGCCGTGCAGGCGCGGTTGCCGGAGGGTGAGGAGCTGGAGGCCACGGAGTTCTACGCCCGGCTTTACGAAAAAATGGATCTTTTGGAGATGCAGCGGGCTTTCACGGCCCGGTCAGTCAATGAAGGGTTCTCCGGTGGTGAGAAAAAGCGGAATGAAATCCTCCAGATGGCGATGCTCGAGCCGCTCTACGCCATCCTCGACGAGACCGACTCCGGCTTGGATATCGACGCGCTGAAGGTGGTTTCCAACGGGGTCAACGCCCTGCGCGGGCCGAATCTCGGGATTCTCTTGATCACCCACTACCAGCGGCTGCTCGACTACATCGTGCCCGATTACGTGCATGTCATGGTCGGAGGCCGGATCGTGCAGAGCGGCGGCAAGGAACTCGCCCTTGAGCTGGAAGCCAAGGGCTACGATTTCATTCGGGAAGGCTTGGAGGAGCCCGCGCTGGCTTCCTAGGCCGGGTCGGACTCAAGGAGAACCTATATGACTGACACTGATACCTTGGACATCGACCGCAGCGTTGGGGATTTCTCGTATCCGGAGAAGCACGAATTCGACGCCGGATACGGTCTGACTGCGGACACGGTCAACTACATCGCCAATGTCAAAGGCGAGCCGGAGTGGATCCGGGAGTTTCGCCTGCGGGCCCTGGATGTTTTCGAGAAAAAACCGATGCCCACGCATTGGGCATCCAAGGATCTGGAGGCGATCAATTTTGACAAGATCCGGTACTACCTCGCGCACGGTCAGAAAGCCACGCGTTCCTGGGATGAGGTTCCCGAAGACGTCAAACGCACTTTTGAGCGCCTGGGGATCCCTGAGCAGGAGCGCAAGTTCCTCGCCGGAGTGGAGGCGCAGTTCGACAGCGAGGCGGTGTATTCCAACATCAAGAAAGCGGTGGGTGACCAGGGCGTAATTTTTGTGGGATCCACCGAGGGCCTGATCAAGCACCCGGAGATTTTCAGGAAATGGTTCGGGAAAGTCATTCCCACCGGCGACAACAAGTTTAGCGCATTGAACTCCGCCGTATTCAGCGGGGGCTCGTTTATCTACGTGCCACCCGGAGTGAAGGTGAAGCACCCCTTGCAGGCGTATTTCCGGATCAATGCCGAGAACTTTGGGCAGTTTGAGCGCACCCTCATCATAGCCGACGAAGGCAGCGAGGTGATGTATATGGAGGGCTGTACGGCGCCGAAATTCGAGACCGCCACCCTGCATTCGGCCGTGGTGGAACTTGTCGCATTAAAGGGGGCCAAGATCCAATACGTCACCGTCCAGAACTGGTCGGCGAACGTCTTTAACTTGGTGACCAAGCGCGCGATTGCCCATGAAGAGGCCGAGGTGAAATGGATTGATTGCAACATTGGTTCCCGTCTGACGATGAAGTATCCGGGCGTGGTTCTCAAAGGGCGCAAAGCGCGTGGGGAAGTCATCTCCATCGCTTTGGCCAGCGACGGCCAGCATCAGGACACCGGCGCGAAGATGATCCATGCCGCGGATGAAACCACCTCCAACATCGTCTCCAAGTCCATCTCCGTGGGCCAAGGCCGGGCGACTTACCGGGGCATGGTGCACATGCCCAAGCATCTCAAGGGCTGCAAGAACAACACCGAGTGCGACGCACTCATGATCAACGCCGATAGCCGCACCGACACCTATCCCGCCATCTCGGTGCGCGGCACCGGCAACGCCGCACAGCACGAAGCCAGCGTCAGCCAGATCAGCGCCGAGCAGATCTTTTACATGCAGCAACGCGGTCTGAGCGAAGCCCAGGCGATGAGCCTCTCGGTGAACGGATTCGTCAACGACTTGGTGCGGCAGTTCCCCATGGAATACAGCGTCGAACTCAAACGCCTGATCGATATGGAAATGGAGGGCTCCGTAGGATGATCCCTTCGATTCTCGAACCCGAATTCATGGAACAAACTCTCGCTGGCGCGGCCGGCAAACTTATCGGCGCCGGCCCCCTGCTCAATGATTCACCCGCCTGGCTCCAGGCGCTGAGATCCTCGGCCTGGCAGCGTTTCGAGGCTTTGCCGATGCCGCAGCGAACGGATGAAACCTGGCGCTTCTCCAATGTCCGCGGATTGGATCTCTCGGCGTATTGCGCTCCGCAGCCATTGGCGGCCGACGCCGGCGACGATCTTGTGGCGCGTTCCCAGGGCCTGGATCAAATCTCGGGTCGGATGGTTTTCGGGAACGATCGGCTGCTTTCCCGCGAGGCGCTCTCCGAGCAGCTCCGGGAGAGAGGCGTTCTCTGGCTGTCTTTGGAGGAGGCCGTTGAGCAGCACCCGGATTTGGTGCGCAAACATTTCATGCGGGAGGACGCCATCTTAGGCTCCCAGAAGTTCGCGGCCCTTCATCAGTCCCAGGTCCGCGCGGGCACTTTCCTGTATGTGCCTCGCGGCGTCGAGGTGGCTCTGCCCCTGGAAAGCTTCCACTGGATGGCGGAGCAGGCCGGGGCATGTTTTCCCCACACCCTGATCATCGCCGAGGAGCGTAGTAAGGTGACAGTCGTGGACTATCTGCAGTCGGCGGATCCGGCCTCAGATGGTTTTGCGTGCGGCGTGAGCGATTTGTGGCTCGGGGCGGGGGCGCAGGTGACGTATGTTTGTGTTCAGGATTGGAGCGCGAAGGCGCGCTCTTTCCAACTCAACTCCACGGTGGTCGGCCGGGATGCCCGGGCGTTGGCCCTGAATTTGCAGCTCGGTTCGGCTGCGGTCCGCAGTGAAAGCGTCAGCCATCTGCGGGGTGAAGGGGGGCGCAGTGAGATGCTCTCGCTGGCTCTCACCTTGGGGCGTCAGGAGCTCGATCAACGCACCTTTCAAATCCATGAGGTGCCGCACACCTCCAGCGATTTACTTTACAAAGTTGCGCTGGACGACGTTTCACGGAGCATTTTTTCGGGCGTGATCCGGGTCAACCCGGGGGCGCATCAGACGGACGCCTACCAGAAGGTGCGCAACCTTCTCCTGAGCGACGAGGCCGAAGCCAACAGCGCGCCGGGTCTGGAGATTGAGGCCGATGACGTGCGTTGCACGCATGGCGCCACTACCGGTCAGATTGATGAGGAAGAGCTGTTTTACCTGCTCTCGCGCGGGATCCCCAAGAAGGAGGCCCAGAAGCTTTTCGTCGATGGCTTTCTTCAAGAGGTGATTGCCCGGCTGGGTCATGATGCCTTGGGCGACTCGCTTCGGGAGAAGGTGCACGCGAAGTGCGGCTCCAATCACCACTGGCACCTGTAAAAGCTGTGGGCCGGTGATCAGAGAGCCTCGGCGGATACTGTGGTTGGCGCTGGCCATCATGGCCGGAGCGGGTTTGGGTGCTGGAATCGTTTATTTCAGCCGATTGGGTCTGCGCGACTCAAGCAAGGCCCTCAGGCAGTTGGAGGAGCTCGACAAGAACTCGCTTTCGGCTCTCAGGGAGTCTGTCGGTAATGACCAGGTCCACGGCAATATTTCCGGCCGGATCCAGGATTATACCGTCAGAATTGGAGAGGCCGCTGCCGGCCTTGGGGTCAACGAGAGAAAGCCTTTGCTGGCTGCCCAGCGGGTTTTCTTGCCGATGGTCGGATTGATGGCGGACTACGAAAAAGCGTTCAAGGACTTGGACTCCGCCGGGGGCTCGTCTCCGGCAACGCTGGTTTCACAGGAGGTCATTCAGGAACGGGTCATCCTGGCCAGGCGTCTTCTCGCGGCCAATCAAGCGCTCCTCGAGTTCTTTCGCTCGGTAGAAGCCCAGTACCGGATGGAACTGGAAAAAGAGGCCCTGCCCGGGACGATGAAAGGTCAGGTCATGAGCGGGTTTCGAACGGGCGCGAGTATCGATCTGTATCTCAAGATCCGGGAAAGCGACGATCAACTCACGGCTTCGGTGCTCCGGTTGTTGGAGCTTTTGAGTCGCAGCTGGGGCACTTGGTCGGTTCAGCCCAAGGGCAATCTGGCGTTTGAGCGGAAATCGGATCTTACCGAGTATCAATTTTTACAGGGCGAAATGCTCGCGGCCACGGAGCGCCAGCGGTCGGCGCAGAAAGAGCTTTTACAGCGCGCCGAACAACCGCAGCGTTGGCAGAAGCAGCACGGTCCCAAAACGGGCCGGTGAACGCCTAGTACAGTGAAGTTTTGCGAGGGGAGCGAATCCCTGCGGGCTATCAACGGCCTCGGCAGGGTGTCGATCTCCGCTCGCTTAGATTGCGCCGCGGCGCTCCATGGGAAGCTTCCTTCGGTTTCTCGCAAGCCAACCAGAGGCCGGCCTGTGCGCAATGGGCCGGTCGGCGGCGTCTCTACAGGCTCCAGACAGTTTTGCCGGCTACCAAGGTCCGAACCGCGCGGCCCTTGAGCTCGCACCCGTGAAACGGCGTGTTTTTGCTCCGGGACGCACTGGATTCCTTGTCCACGGTCCATTCCAATTCGGGATCCAGGATCGTGACATCGGCGTGTGCGCCGACGCTCAGGGTGCCGCGGTCGAGTCCGAGAAGCCGGGCGGGTTCCACGGTGAGCATGGCGACGAGGCGGGAGAGACTGATGGCGCGTTTTTTGTGGAGGAGGATGTCGAGGAAAAGCCCCAGTTCGGTCTCTAGTCCGAGGATTCCGAAAGGCGCCTGGTCGAACTCGACTTCTTTCTCGTAGGAACAATGCGGGGCGTGATCACTGGCCAGCACGGTGAGTGTGCCGTCGGCGATGCCCTCGATGAGCTGGTCGATGTCCCGCTGGGTGCGCAGGGGCGGGTTCATCTTAAAATTCGTGTCGAAGCTGCGGATGCTTTCGTCGGTGAGCGCGATGTGGTGGGGGCAAACCTCGCCGCTGAGTTGGATTCCCCGGGAGCGCGCTTCCCTGAGGATGCGAACACTCCCGCCGGAGCTGAGGTGCTGGCAATGGATGGGCGTGTCGCAGAGCTCCGCTAGGAGCGCGTTGCGTTGCACGATGATTTCCTCGCCGGCAGCGGGCCATCCGGGAAGTCCCAGTGCGGTGCTCACGATGCCCTCGTGCATCACGCCTTTGCCGACGAGCTGATAGTCTTGGCAATGGTCCATCACGGTGAGCCCGAACATGCGTGCATATTCCAATGCGCGTCGCATGACTTCATGATTCTGCACGCAATGACCGTCATCGGTGAGCGCGACGATTCCCGCCTTATGCATGGAGCCAATCGGCGCCAGTTCCTCCCCCGCGAGGCCCTTGGTGATGGCCCCCGTGCAGAACACGTTGATGCAGGCCTCTGCCTTGGCCTTTTCCAAGATCCACGTCACCACGCTCGGGGAATCCACGGCGGGCGAAGTGTTCGGCATGCACACCACCGAGGTGAATCCGCCGGCTGCCGCCGCGCGCGACCCTGTGGCGATGGTTTCCTTCGCAGACTGCCCGGGTTCCCTGAAATGCACATGGAGATCGATCAACCCGGGCGCGACCACCTTTCCGGCAGCATCGATGGTTTCCACCCGGGTCTCCGGCGGCAGGGCGGTTTTGGGATCGGCGATGCGGCCGTCGATCACGAGGAGGTCGGCGAGTTCATCCCGGCCATTGGCGGGGTCAATGATGCGGCCGTTGCAGATGCGGGTGGCGGTCATGATGGGAAAAAAGCGGCGGAGGATTGGGAGCTGCCCGGCTCTTACAGCGTTTTGCGAACGCCTGCGCACAGGTAAAGCACTGCCATGCGCACGGCCAAGCCGTTGGTGACCTGATCCAGGATCACGCTGCGTTCGCTGTCGGCGAGGTCGCTGTCTATTTCCACCCCCCGGTTGATCGGTCCCGGGTGCATGATGAGTGCCTCGGGTTTGAGCCGCTGCGCACGGGCCTTGGTGAGTCCGAAAAGCGCCGTGTATTCGCCGAGGCTCGGGAAATATTCCTTGCGTTGGCGCTCGTGCTGGATCCGCAGGAGGTTGATCACATCGGCGTCGCCGATCGCGGAGTCAAGATCGTGGGTGACGGTGACCCCGAGCGATTCGAAAGCGCGAGGCACCAGGGTGCTGGGGCCGGCCAGGGTGACTTTGGCCCCGAGTTTGAGCAGTGCGTGGATGTTGGAGCGCGCCACCCGGCTAAAGAGAATGTCGCCTACAATGACGACGCGGAGTCCGGCCACGCGTCCGAGCTTTTCACGAATGGTAAACGTGTCGAGCAGGGCTTGGGTGGGGTGTTCGTGAACGCCGTCGCCCGCGTTGATGACGCTGGCTTGGAGGCGTTCGGCAAGGAACTGGCTGGCACCCGCGGAGCTGTGCCGGAGCACAATCATGTCCGCGTGCAGCGCTTCGAGGTTCTTTGCGGTGTCTTTGAGGGTCTCCCCCTTGGCGAGGCTGGAGCCGGTGGCCGAGATGTTCACGACGTCGGCGCTGAGCCGGTAGGCGGCCAGCTCAAACGAAGTCCGGGTCCGGGTACTGGCTTCCACGAAAAAGTTCACCAGCGTTTTGCCCCGGAGCGCCGGAACTTTTTTGATTTCCCGGGTGCCCACCTGCTTGAAGGCGGCTGCTGTGTCAAGAATGCCGGTGATTTCTGCCGTGCTCAGAGCCTCGATGCTGACGAGGTCCTTGTGTGTCCATTCCGGCACAGGGGAGAGAGGAGCGCTCATAAACGGGGTTCGATCCATACCGAGTCGCCCTCGATGTCGAGCGGGGCGAGCCGGACATAAACGCGTTCTCCCAGGCGGGTGGGGAGATTTTTCCCGACGTAATCGGCCCGGATGGGTAGCTCCCGGTGGCCGCGATCAATGAGGGCCGCATACTGGATGCAGGCGGGGCGCCCGAAACTGGATATGGCGTCAAGCGCCGCCCGGCAGGTGCGCCCGGAGAAAAGCACGTCGTCTACCAGCACGAGGGTCTTGTGGTTGAGATCCCCGGGCAGCGCCGTGGGTTGCACGGCCCAGATCCTGCGTCGGGTGTGGATGTCGTCCCGGTGCATGGACACATCGATCACGCCTGTCGGTGGCCGGATTTTCTCAAGTGTCCCGATGCAGTCTGCGATTCGGCTGGCCAGTTCGACGCCGCGCGAGGGAATGCCGATCAGTGCGACTTGGTTCAGGTCGGGGTTGCGCTCCACGATCTCGTGGGCCATCCGCTGGATCACGCGGTCGATGGCCGCGGCGTCGAGGATGAGGAGAGCGCCCGGAGAGGGCGGGACGGTTGAGGCGGAGTTTTTGGGCATGCCCTTTGCGACCTCGCGGGATCGCATTGAAAGGAGGGAGAGAGCGGGGGAATTAGGCGCCGACCCGTTGTGCGCCTTGGCGCTGGGTACGCCAGGATGACCGGTGTTTGACGATCCAATCCAGAAGCGCCTTCTCAAAGCCGATGTCGTGTCCGGCTTTCTCGCTCTCGATCCATTTGTGGCGCAGGATTTCTTCGCGTTCGGCGAGGAACTCTTTGTAGAGGAGCGACTCTCTGACCAGGTCTGAGTTGTCTTCGATCTTGGCGGTCATAGCGCGGGATTTTCGGGGTTTTGGGACGCCGCGTCAATGCCTCACGCGGGCGAGGTTTCGCGGATCTGGCGGGCGATGTTGTGGAACACTTTGGAGACTCCGCTTGCGGGATCGGCGGCCGTGACGGGCATTCCCCGGTCGCCCGACTCGCGCGTGGCAATGTCGATTGGGATTTGCCCAAGCAACGGGACTTTGAGTCGGGCGGCTTCGCGTTCGCCGCCGCCCTTGCCGAAGATGTCGTAGCGTTTCCCGTCACTGGGGCAGAGGAAATAGCTCATATTTTCAACCAAGCCGAGCACCGGCACGTTGACTTTCTGGAACATGGTCGAAGCTTTGCGGGCGTCGATCAGGGCCACTTCCTGGGGCGTTGTGACGATGATGGCACCCGCCAGGGCCACCGTCTGAACAATTGTCAGCTGGATGTCTCCGGTGCCCGGGGGCAGATCCAGGATCAGGTAATCGAGGTCGCCCCAGTCCACCCAACGCAGGAATTGCTGGGTGTATTTTGTGACCATCGGACCGCGGAGAATGGCCGGCGAGGTGTCTTCGATAAGGAACCCCATGGACATCAGCCGGATGTTGTAGCGTTCCACCGGTGCGATGCGGTTGGTCTCGGGGTCGGCCATGGGCCGTTCATTGGAGCCGAACATCAGCGCCATGCTCGGTCCGTAGAGGTCGCAATCGCAGAGGCCCACCCGGGCGCCGCTCTGCTCAAGCGCCACGGCGAGGTTGGCTGATACCGTGGATTTACCCACGCCCCCTTTGCCGCTGGCCACGGCGATGACCTGCTTGATGCCCTCGATCTGCACGGCGCCAGCGCCGCCCCCACCTCCGGTTGCCGCCGGTTGAGCGGGCGCCTGGATGTCGATGCGCACCGTCACGCTCCCCACGCCCTTCAGCCCGGCGAGGGCCGACTCGGAGTCTTCCTTGATGGACTGCGGCACCTTGGGATCGTTCGTGCTCAGGGACATCTGAACCAGAACATCCATGCCGTCGATCCGGATGTCTTTAATCAACCCGAAGGAGACGATGTCGCGGCTGAAGCCTGGGTATTTAACCGTGGAGAGTTTTTCGCGGACTTGCTCAGGAGTGATCATGCGGGCGGGCACTTTCGGCGGGGGAACCGCGCTCGGCAACTGCGAAAAATGTCGAGCCCGGCGGAGGCAGAAAATCAGAGCATCAGGAACGCGGCTTTGACTTGGGGCTCAACTTTTTTAAGGGGTTGGCTTGGCGATGGAGTCAATCTCCAGGTAAGTCGGCGAGCGATCCTGCGTGCTTCCCCGGCCCGGGGCCTCGATACGCATCTGTTTCAAAACCCAGATGCCGTCAATTTTCTGTCCGGAAACGACTTTGAATCGGCGGGCGAGTTTGGCCGAAGGGTCGTAGGCCTCGGCCTGAAGCAGCGCCCCCGACTGCTGGTCAATCCACAGCATGACCCGGCCATATTGGGAGTCGTCTTTTTTGCTTGGCTCGGTGCGGATGACCCAGCACTTGCGAAGGAGCAGGGTTTGTTCGCCGGTGACGGCTGCCGAGGGCCAGTAAAGGAACTTCATGGCCAAGTCTTCGTAGCTAATATCCGTGTCGCGGACCCGTTGATCAAACCGCGCAGCGGAGATTTTCTCCGTCCCACCCCGACTGATTTCCTCCAGCCGCGAGTCTTTTTCCAGGAGCCGCAGCTGGATGATGAGGGTGGGGTTTTTGAATTCGTAGCGCAGTGTGTTCCCTGAAATCGCCAGCTCAAAGGGCAGGGAAGTGCCGCCCTGCCGGAGCCGACCAACGAGAGTGTGCTGTTGGGCGGCCTGTGCCGCACGCACCGAGCGAAAAATCTGATGGGCGTCGGGAGCGGGCTCCGCGATGCCCGGCCGGACGCTGAAGACCAGGGTGGCGAAGAGAATCAATCGTGTCTTTACAGAGCGAATCGGGGTCATAACCTGCCGGACACTCCGCCATCCTCGAATGGACCAACAGCTTCTTTTTCTCATGAACCGCCAGTGGATTCATCCCGCGCTGGACCGATTGATGGCGGTGGTCACCGATTTCGAGCTTTGGGCCTGGCCGATCCTGGGCCTGGCGCTCGGGTTGGCCCTGCGGGGCGGATTCCGCGGGCGCGTTTTTTTGCTGACTGCGGGGCTGGCGGTGCTGGTCAACGACGGGTTTGTTTCTCGGCCTCTCAAGCGTTGGGTGGATCGGCCCCGACCGTTCCAGTCCCACAATGAGGTGCGTCAAGTGGCGTTGTCGAAAAAAGCGGGCCGTTTCGCCGCCTTGGTGGTGCCGTTGAAAATCAAGATGTCACGCTCCGTTTTACGGGATGTTGACGGCCGCTCGTTTCCTTCGTCCCACACCATGAACACGGTTGCCGTGGCGCTTGTCTGCGCGGTGTTTTATCGGCGCCGCGGTTGGTTGGCTTTTTTTCCGGCTCTGGCTGTGGCTTATTCCCGGATCTACACGGGCTCGCACTGGCCAAGTGATGTGTTCACCTCGGTCTTTCTCGGCCTCGGAGTGACCCTGCTGCTGCTCGCCGTTCTGGACGCCGTCTGGAGACGCCTTGGCCTCCGCTTTTTTCCCGCCCTCGCAGTCCGTCATCCCGCGCTATTTGGCGCCTCGGACCCCCGGGGCCGATGGGATGACAACCCCTCTTTTCTATGACGCCTCGACGGCTGTTTTTCCTCTTCCTTGGGTTGCTTACGGCGTTGCGGCTTCTCTACGTCGGCCACCCGGAGTTGATCCCCGACGAGGCCTATTACTCCATGTGGAGTGAGCGGATGGATTTGTCCTATTACAGCAAGGGCCCCGGGGTGGCGTCTGCGATGTGGCTCGGCACCCATCTCTTCGGCCTCAACGAGTTCGGCCTGCGCGTGTTCAGCCCGCTGCTGGCTCTCGGCACGTCTTTGCTGATGTATTCCTTTGGGAAGCGGTTATACGGCGAGCCTGTGGGGATCTGGTCTGCGCTGATGATCAACCTGGTCCCGATTTTCAATGCGGGCAGCCTGCTGATGACCATCGATCCGCTCTCGATTTTTTTCTGGATGTCGGCGCTTTACAGCTTCTGGTTGGCTTTGGAGCGCAGTCCGCACCGCAGCTTTTGGTGGCCCTGCACGGGGGGGCTGATCGGCTTGGGCTTCCTCTGCAAATACACCAATGCCTTGGCTTTGGTTTCCATTGTCCTGTTGCTGGCTTGCACCCGCAAATACCGCCGCGAATTTCAGCGGCCCGGATTTTATCTGATGCTGGCTGCGTTTCTTCCCTTCCTGCTACCGCCGGTGATTTGGAACGTGCGCCATGACTGGATCACGCTCGCACATCTCAGTGCCCGGGGCGGTTTACAGAAGGCGTTTCAGCTCAATCTCGGGGAGTTGCTCCTCTTTTTTCTGCAGCATTTCGCTGCCTACTCGCCGCTGCTGTTCGCAGCGATGGTGACTGCGGTGGTGTGGGCGGTCCCTCAGGCTCGCCGGCATTTTAAGACCCGGTTTCTGCTGATGTTCACGCTGCCTCTTTGGGCGCTTTACCTCTGGCTCTCGCTCAAGCAGGCCGGGGAGGCCAATTGGACCGCGCCCGCCATGGTGAGTCTTGCCGTACTGTCAACGGCCCTCTGGTATCCGGCGGCTCAGGAGTCCTCAAAAAAACGGGGCTTCTGCTTGGCCGCATTGCTGGTGGGCTTGGCAATGAGCTTGGTATTGGTGGAAACCGACGTGATCCGAAGCTTTGGGGTGAATTTCCCTTACCAGTTCGACCCGAGCAAGAGGCTCCGGGGCTGGCGCACTTCGGCCCAACAGCTCGAATCGTTGCGGACGGAATACGAAACGAAACTCGGGCAACCCCTTTTCCTGATCGCCAACAGCTATGGGAACGCCGCGGTGCTCGGCTTTTATCTCAAGGACAAGCGGACTGAAGGAGCCGGGCATCCGCCGATTTATTTCCCCGAATCACAAAACATCGAGAACCAGTTCTCGTTCTGGCCTCGGTATGACGAGTGGGTGGATTTGCGGGAATACGCCCGCGATTCTCTCCGCACGACAGCCGTGTCTGAGCAGAACGGTGAGAAACTGGAGGCTTTAAAGGCGGCATTGGCGGCATTGCCAGATCCCACTGCCACGGGGCCCGAGGCAGACTCCCGATGGCAGACTTTTGTTCGGGCGCTCCTGGCGGCCTGTCCCCATCTGGCGCTCGATGAATACGCCAGCCGCGAGGGGGGGATCAGTTTATTCCAGGGCCGCGCGGCTCTTTACATTACCGATCGAGCGGAGGAAAGGGCGCCCTCCAGCCTCCACGGCGGGTTCCAGAGCGTCGAAATGATCGCCTGCATCGATCAGTCCCGCCGCGGAGCGCCGTTGCGGCAGTGGCGCGTCTTTCTGTGCTCGGGCTACCACGGGGTCTCTCCGTGACCCCGCAGCGAATTTTTTTCACCGGGTCTTGTGCTTGCGCCGTGAGCGCGGCCTGCTTTTCTACGGGACCCGCCACCTTCTATTGCGTCCTCTGCCTGTGCCCCATTCTCTCTCGCTCTCCGTTGTGATCCCCCTCTTCAACGAGGAGGACAATATCCAGACCCTGCAGAAGGAACTCGCGTCGGCGTTGGGCGGGATTGAGCATGAGATTCTTCTGGTGGACGACTGCTCCACGGATCAAACCCTGGCGCGGATCGAGCGGCGTCCCGGGGTGCGGGTGCTTGAGTTTGAGAAGAACACGGGGCAAAGCGCGGCGATGTTTGCCGGAATCCAGGCCGCGCGCGGAGAGGTGATCGTGCTGCTGGATGGCGATTTGCAGAACGATCCTGCAGACATCCCCAAACTCCTCGCCGAGATTGAGCAGGGCGCTGACCTCGTCTGCGGTTACCGGACCAACCGCCGGGATACCCTCTCCAAACGGCTTACCAGCCGCGTGGCTAACTTTGTGCGGAGTCGGTTTGCCAAGGACGGCGTGAGGGACACCGGTTGCACACTCAAGGCGATGCGGCGCGCTTGTCGGGAGGCCTTGGTTCCGTTTTACGGAATGCACCGGTTTATTCCCGCCCTGGTCAAGGGCATGGGTTATCGCATCGTGGAAGTGCCCGTCCATCATCGCCCGCGCACTGCAGGGGTGAGCAAATACGGATTCGGGAACCGGGCCATTAAAGCGACTCTCGACATGTTCGCGGTGCGCTGGATGCTCTCCCGCCAGTTGCGGATCCGGATCAAGCCCGAGCGCGAGGAATGACTTTCGGCTCCCGCTTTCGCGCCGGGGCGTTTTTTCTCCAAGGGATCCCGTTGCGCCCTAAGTTTTTGCCGCATGACGCGATCAATGGCTATTGAGGTTCTGCTTATGCCTTTGCCCTACCGCTTTCCATCCGTTCACGTTTCCGCATTTTTCAGAGTGGCTCTGGCCTCGCTGATTCTCCCTCTTGCGGTCTTATCTGCCGAACCTTCAGTGCTTTATTTGAACGACTTTGAGACGACCGCAGTGGGTTCCTTATCCAAAGATCTGTTAGTGATGGCGGGGGGGTTCGAAGTGAAAGAGGAGCAGGGGAAGCGGTTCCTCGAGTTGCCCGGGGCTCCTCTGGACACCTTCGGTTTGCTGTTCGGGCCGACTCAAAACGAAGGGGTGAGCGCCAGCGCGCGGTTTTTTGGAACAAAACAGGGCCGCAAGTTTCCCAGCTTCGGAATTAGTCTCAACGGCGCGGGCGGCTATCGTCTGCAGGTGAGCCCTGCGAAAAAGGCGCTCGAGATTTATAAAGGGGACGAGTTGAAGGCCGGCGCCCCCTTTGAATGGGTGTCGGGGGAATGGAGCGTGTTGCGCGTTGAGGTGTCCAAGGCTCCCGGCGGTGGTCTCTTGGTGCAGGGCAGGGCGTGGTTGGCGGAGTCCCGTGAACCCGAGGCTTGGGGGATCTTTTACGAGGACAAGGAGCCTGTCGGTGCCGGGCGCCCGGCGATCTGGGGGAGCCCGTTCTCCGGCAGCCCCATCCGCTTTGATGATCTTTCCGTGATGGCTCGGACGCCCCAACCGTAGTTTTTTCTGTAGACTCCCTCCTAAACCACCGATCCCCCCTGTCTTCATGAAGTCCCTTTGTTCTCTGCTCTCTTCCTCGCTCTTTCTCGCCGCGTTGCCCCTTTCCGCGGCCGATTGGCCTCAGCTCCGCGGCCCGACGACCGATGGGGTGAGCCCTGAAAAAATTGCCAAGCCGTGGACGGGCGGCGCTCCCAAGACTGTTTGGAAAGTGGCTTCGGAAGGGGGATTCAGTTCGTTGGTGGTAAGCGAGGGGCGCGCGTTTACCCTGGCTTTGAAAGAGTCAGGAGGCGTCAAGCAGGAAAGTCTGGTCGCGCTGGACGCTCATACGGGCAAGGAACTTTGGTTTGGGGTCCTCAATTTTCCGAAATATGACGGAGGCGGGGACGCCGGGGCGGACACGAATAAGGGGGGGGACGGACCCCGCTCGACCCCGGCGGTCGATAAGGCGCGTGTTTACACCCTTTCCTCGCAGCTTCTCTTGCGGGCGTTTGATGCCGCTACGGGTGAGGTGGCTTGGTCGCGGGATCTAATTAAAGAGAATGGGGGAGTGAACATCCAGTGGCAGAACGCCGCATCGCCTCTTTTGGAGGGGGGCCTGATCTACGTCGGCGGCGGCGGGCCCGATCAGTCGATCCTGGCCGTCAACCCCAAGGATGGGTCGGTTGTCTGGAAGGGGTTTTCCGAGAAGATCACCCACGCCACGCCGATAGCCGCCACCATTTCAGGTCAGCGCCAGGTTATCTTCTTCCTGCAATCGGGGTTGCTCGCTGTGGATCCCAAGACCGGCAAAGAACTCTGGCGATACGCCTTTGATTTCAAAACATCCACCGCGGCGTCTCCGGTGGTGTCCGGCGACGTGGTGTATTGCTCGGCAGGGTATGGCGTTGGCGCCGGCGCGGTGAAGATCACCCGAAGCGGCGCTCAGTTTACCGCCACGGAGCTCTACCGGGTGCGCGGCAACAAACCTTTGGCCAACCACTGGAGCACTCCGGTTGCAAAAAATTCCAGCCTTTATGGGCTCTTCCAATTCAAGCAATACGGCACCGGCCCCCTCAAGTGCGTGGACATCACCAGTGGAACGGTGAAATGGGAACAGGCTGGGTTTGGTCCCGGTCAGGTGATCCTGGTGGGAGACCAAGTCCTCGTGCTCTCCGATGCCGGGGAGCTGGTGCTCGTCGAGGCGAATCCGGAGCGTTACAAGGAAATTGCCCGGGCCAAGGTGATCGGTGGCAAGTGCTGGTCTTCGCCCTCGATTGCAAGTGGGCGGATCTACCTGCGCAGCACGACAGAGGCGGTTTGTTTGGACGTCTCCGGCGGATAGACCCCGCCCCGGGGAACTGAGGCGTTCCTAGCGCCCGACATAGATCGCCTCGTCGGGCCAGTCTTTGCGAATGTAGCCGTCTTGCATGTTCACGGGCAGGACGTAATTGCGCATCAGCCGCACCGGAGCGAGCACCCGGATGGTGGACACTTCTTCGATGGAGTTTTCCCCGTGGTTTTTGCGGAGGCTGGGGATCACTTTTTCCTGCACCGTCTGGACGATATCGGTCTCGTTGGTGCCGTCGATGAAGAGCAGCATGGCCAGTTTGCCATCAATCTCCGCGATGTGACTCTCAAAGATGACTTCCGTGAAGACCGTGCGGACCGAGGGCTCGCGTTGGATGTCTTCGATGAGTTGCTTGTAGCTCACCCCCAAGCGGAATTTGATGATGTAGAGGTGGCGCGTGGAGAATTGGCCGGTACCAGCCGCTGAGAGGTCGAGGTTGGTGTAGTATGAAAGCACACCCGCCTCTTCAAGCCGCTGGCGTTTGCGGCCCACAGTGCGCACGTTGACGCCGGTGGCTTCCCCAATGCCGTTGTCGGATTCGCGGGGATCACGGATCAGCTGGCGGACGATTAAACGCTCCTGTTCATCGAGTTCTTTCATTGGTTCAGGGGAAAATGCGGGATGCGCGGAAAGTGTCGAAATCAGACAGAGAACCCGCGTTTTGGCGACAAGGAATTGCTTTTTTCGCAGTTTGGAGCCGGAATTAGGACAAAAAGTGGGCGCGTCCTCCTGTTAGGCATCCTGTCCGGTGCTTTCAGGGAGGCCTCCCAAAACCCTCAATCGCCCGGCGGGGGCGGTCGGTTGGGTGGGTTTTTGGCGGGTTCGGACCGATTACCCCGGCATTCCGGCAAAAGTTGGACAGAACCGCGCGTACTTTGTCATGAAATATTCACGTAAAACCGAAATGCCGTCTTGAGTGTGACAGAACGCTGAGTAGGCTCCGCCCTCGGATTTTTTCAGGAGCTACCCTTATGAATCACGCCATCCTCGACCGAACGCAGCATGTCCGCTCGCTCTACTCGCCCGATGCAGAACACGACGCATGCGGCGTCGGGTTCATCGCTCAAATCAGCGGTAAGCGCTCTAATCAGGTTTTACGCTACGCCCTTCAGTCTCTCTGCCGACTGGCGCATCGGGGTGCTGTGGATGCCGATGCCAAAACTGGCGACGGTGCGGGGGTGCAAACCCAGATTCCCTACAAAATTTTCGGGCCTGAGGTGGCAAAACTCGGGCACAAGCTCTACAACGAGTCCGATCTTGGCGTTGGCATGGTATTTCTCCCGCACGACAACGCCTACGCTCAGGCCCGGGCCAAGGCGATCATTGAGGAGGTGATCAGCAAGCGCGGGTTGTTCCTGTTTGGGTGGCGCGAGGTGCCCATCAACATTCAACTCCTCGGTGAGAAAGCCGCATCCACACTCCCGCGCATCGAGCAGGTGCTCATTGGTCGGCCTCACGGTTTGGCTGACGAGGCTTACGAGCGCACCCTCTTTCTCTGCCGCAACGAGATCGAGAAACGCGCTGCTGAGGACCAAATCCGTCATTTCTACGTCCCGTCCTTCTCGCACCGTGTGATCAACTACAAGGGGCTGCTGGTGTCGCCATCCTTGGAAAAATTCTACAAGGATCTCCAATCGCCCGACTACGAGACGGCGCTTTGCGTTTATCACCAGCGGTATTCCACCAACACGTTCCCCACCTGGCCTCTCGGGCAGCCTTTCCGGATGCTTGCGCACAACGGGGAGATCAACACGCGCCGCGGGAACGTCAATTGGATGGGGGCCCGGGAAGCGGAGCTCGAAGCCAATTTCTGGGGGGCGGACATCGAACTGCTCAAGCCGATTATCCAGCCGGGCGGCAGCGACAGCGCCGAGCTCGACAACGCTCTTGAGGCTCTGGTGATGAGCGGTCGCGGCGTGCTCCACGCAATGACCATGCTGGTGCCGCCCGCTTGGAGTGGTGACAAGTCCATGTCTCCGGAGCTCCGGGCATTTTACGAATACCACCGCAGCCTCAACGAACCCTGGGACGGCCCGGCCTGCCTGGTTTTCACCGACGGCGTCACTGTTGGCGCTTGCCTCGACCGCAACGGTTTGCGCCCTTCGCGCTACAAAGTCCTCGAAGACGGCATTGTCAGTCTCGGCTCGGAGTCGGGCACCATCGAGTTCGACGACGCGCACGTCCTCGAGAAGGGGCGCTTGGCTCCCGGTGAGATGATCGCCGTTGACACCGCCCGCGGGGTGTTGCTGAGGGACCTTGAGATTAAGAGAGATTTGGCCGGGCACAGGCCTTACGGCGAGTGGTTGAAAAACAACCTTTTGAGTCTGGAGAACCTCGCTCCTTCCGAACCCGCCGAGCCGGCTGAGCCCATCGATGTGCTCACCAATGCGCAGCGCCAGATCACATTCGGGTATTCCTCTGAAGAACTCGATATGATCCTCAAGCCGATGGTCCAAATCGGTTCCGAGGCGGTGGGTTCCATGGGCGATGACACGCCGCTTGCCGTGCTCTCGCTCCAGCCCAGGCTTCTCTACACGTATTTCAAGCAGCTCTTTGCTCAGGTCACCAACCCGCCCATCGACCCGATCCGTGAGAAGCTGGTGATGTCGGTGGACGTGATGCTGGGCTGGAGGCGCAATCTCCTGGCTGAAACCCCGGAACACGCCCGTCTCATCCATTCCCGCTCTCCGATCCTGTTCGAACACGAACTGCTGGCCCTGCACGACTTGGCCGGCAAAGGGTTCCCTTCCGCCACGGTGGACGCCACGTGGCCGGCTGCTGACGGCCCGGCCGGATTGGAACGAGCCATCGAGCGGATCTGCGCGGAGGCCGAACAGGCCGTGCTCGGAGGCGCCCGGGTGGTGGTTCTCTCGGATCGCAAGGTGGACCACGCACGGGTGCCGGTGCCGATGCTCCTGGCTACGGGGGCGGTGCATCATCACCTCATCCGCACGGGCAAAAGGATGAAGACCTCGCTGATCTGTGAAACGGGTGAAGCCCGCGACACCCACCAGGTCGCCTGTCTTATCGGTTACGGCGCCAGCGCCGTGTGCCCCTATCTGGCGTTTGAAACCGTGCGCGAGATCATCGCCCAGATCAAAGTCGTTGCCCGGCAAAACGTGGTCAAGGCCGGCAGCGATCCCGACAAGCTCGCCAAAGCGCAGGCCGCTCTGGTCGATGCTGATGCGCTTACTTACCCGGTGGCGCTCAAAAACTTCCGCAAAGCGCTCGAGGACGGCTTGCTCAAGATCATGTCCAAAATGGGGATCAGCGTGCTGGGCAGTTATCACGGTGCGCAGATCTTTGAGGCCATCGGAATCGGCCAGGCCGTCATCGATCGCTGTTTCCTCCGCACCGCCTCGCAAGTGGCGGGCATCGGGTTTGCCGAGATCGCTCGGGAATCCCTCGAACGCCACGGGAAAGGCTATTCCTCCGTGCCGACCGAGAAAGGTTCTCAGCTGGAGGATGCCGGTGTTTACCGGTTCCGCCGGGCGGGCGAGCGCCACGCGGTGTCGCCTCCGGTGATTCAGTCCTTCCACAGCTTCGTTAAAACCAACGACCCCGAGGACTACAAAAAATACGTCGAACAGGTCCGCGCTTATCAGCCCATCAGCTTCAAGGATCTTTTGGATCTTGTGCCGAAGGCCAGCGGGCCGGTTCCTATCGAGGAAGTTGAATCCGTTGAGGAAATCCGCACCCGGTTCACCACGGCCGGTATGTCTCTGGGAGCGCTCTCGCCGGAGGCCCATGAGGCTTTGGCCATTGCGATGAACCGGATCGGGGGCAAATCCAACAGCGGCGAGGGCGGTGAAGACCCCGAGCGCTTCAAGAGGCGTCCCAACGGGGACTTGGCTAATTCGGCGATCAAGCAGGTGGCCAGCGGCCGGTTTGGCGTCACTGCGGCTTACCTGGCGAGCGCCAAGGAGATCGAGATCAAGATGGCGCAAGGCGCCAAGCCCGGCGAAGGCGGGCAGTTGCCCGGGCACAAAGTGAGTTCCAT
The DNA here is from genome assembly GCA_040374425.1 of Verrucomicrobiia bacterium. Classification (GTDB taxonomy): domain Bacteria; phylum Verrucomicrobiota; class Verrucomicrobiia; order Chthoniobacterales; family Chthoniobacteraceae; genus CAIURC01. The sequence goes on from JBEIUI010000013.1 coordinate 22,255, forward strand.
CATTGCCAAGCTCCGGCACACGGTGCCCGGAGTGATGTTGATCAGCCCGCCCCCGCACCACGACATCTACTCCATTGAGGATCTTGCCCAGCTCATTCACGACCTCAAAGAGGTCAATCCGCGCGCCAAGATCTGCGTGAAACTAGTGGCGGAAGCAGGGGTGGGAACGGTGGCGGCGGGCGTCGCAAAGGCCCACGCCGACATCGTGCTGGTCTCTGGTCATGACGGCGGCACCGGCGCATCGCCGCTCTCCTCGATCAAACACGCGGGCGCCCCATGGGAACTCGGCGTGGCTGAAACCCAGCAGGTGCTCATGATGAACAACCTGCGCAACCGCATTGTGCTTCGCACTGACGGCGGGATGCGCACCGGACGCGACATCATCACTGCGGCGATTCTCGGAGCCGAGGAGTTCAACTTCGGCACCACGGCTCTGATCGCCATGGGCTGCGTTTACGTGCGCCAGTGCCATCTCAACACCTGCCCGGTGGGGATCGCCACCCAGGACGAGAAACTCCGCGCGAAGTTCAAGGGATCTCCAGATCACGTGGTGAACTTCTTCAATGCGGTTGCCCAGGAGGTCCGGGAGATTTTGGCCAGCCTCGGGTGTCGGTCGATTACCGATCTGATTGGCCGTCCCGAGTTCCTCAAGCAGCGTCACGTGCCCGAGCATCCCAAAGCCAACACGCTCAACCTGAGCCGGCTTCTGGTGGATGTCGCGGCCAACGATCCCAGCGCGGCCCGTTACTGCACCCGCGAGCGCAACGATGGCATGCACGGTCGTCCCTTGGATGACATCATTCTGCAGGACGCCAAGGACGCCATCACCGAAGGGGTCAAGATGGCTCTGAGCTACAAGGTGAAAAACACCTACCGTTCCATCGGCACCAAGGTCAGCGGTGAAATCGGCTATCAATACGGCCGGGAAGGTCTTCCTGAAGGCACGCTCACGCTCAATCTTGAGGGCACCGCGGGACAGAGCTTCGGTACTTTCCTCGCCAGCGGCCTGCGCTTGGTGCTCACGGGTGAAGCCAACGATTATGTCGGCAAAGGCATGAGCGGCGGTGAAATCGTCGTGCGTCCAGCGGCTACCGCTCGGTTCTTGGCCCATGAGAACGCCATTGTCGGCAACACCTGCCTCTACGGGGCGACCGGCGGAGTGCTCCTGGCCAGCGGCCGTGCCGGTGAGCGGTTTGCGGTGCGCAACTCCGGCGGCGTGGCGGTGGTGGAAGGCGTCGGTGACCACGGCTGTGAATACATGACCGGCGGTACGGTCATTGTCCTCGGGCAAACCGGGAAAAACTTCGGAGCCGGCATGACCGGTGGGCTCGGTTACGTGTTCGATGTGGAGGATCGCTTCTCCGATCTCTACAATCCGGGTCTGGTCGTGATCGAGCGCCTCGGCGAAGAGGACAAAGCCACGCTCCAGCAGTGGGTGTTCCGCCATCTCGAAGCCACGGATAGCAAACGCGCCAAAGAAATCCTTGGGGATTGGCCCCGGTTCTCCGGCTATTTTTGGAAGGTGCAGCCCAAGCCGCCCATGGCCAAACCCGCCGAAGCCAAACCTGTGGCCAGCAGCGAGACGGTCATCAGCGAAAACGTCGTGGCGACCCAGCCTTAAAGTCTGTGCTTCGGATCCCCGGCTCCCTGAAAGCCGGGAGCCTGTTCCGATACACCGGAGGCCGGAGCGGCCATGCTAAACTTTAAAAACGGCGGGTTTTTTCGGGAACGAAACAAACCCGCCGTTTCCTGTTATCTGAAAACGTGGGCCTCGCAAGTTGGGTTGTGGCAAGGTCCCGCTTGAGAATTTTCCCGGGCTTCTTAGATTGTTGGCGTGCGTGAATTTGCCTCCGCGGGTCTGACGGGTTCTCTGCTCATTGCTCATCCCGAGCTGCGAGACCCGAATTTTGTCAAAACCGTGTTGTTCATCGCGGCGCATACCCCCAAGGATGGGGCGATTGGTCTGGTTCTCAACCGGCCCACAGAGCGCCGGGTGTCGGATCTCTTACCCGGGCAGGACCTCGGGCCGCTGACACACTTGCCGGTGTTTTTTGGCGGGCCTGTCGAGACCAAGCAGCTCATCTTCGCGGCGTTTTGCCGGGACCCAAAGACGGGGCTCATGCAGGGTTCTCATCACCTAGGGTTGGAGGAGGCCCAGGCGCTCCTGGAAACGAATCAATCCGTGGTTCGGGCGTATGTGGGTTACTCGGGCTGGTCCAAAGGCCAGTTGGAGGGGGAACTGGCTCAGAAAGCGTGGTTGGTTGGGAAACCCGGCGCGGATGTGCTTTCAGAGAAACGCAGTGGTTTGTTGTGGCGTGAGTCCGTCAGCGGTTTCGGACCTTGGTTTCGGCTGGTGGCTGAAGCGCCCGAGGACCTTTCCCAGAGTTGACCCACTTCTGAAGGGCAGCTTCGGGCGCCTTTCTGTTTCCGGCGGGTTTCGATAAAACGGGTCGAGCGCTGGCCCGAAATGCGCTACATTGTCTGGGGTCGCTGCCGGGCGTTCCGGGGTATCTCCCTCAACCTCTCTCCCTATGATCATCGGCGTTCCTAAAGAAATTAAACAGCAGGAGAACCGGGTTGCGCTGTTGCCCTCGGGTGTTTTCCAACTCGTCCGCCGTAACCATCGGGTTCTGGTCGAAAAAGGCGCGGGTGTCGGGTCGGGTTATTCCGACGAGGCGTATGCGGAGGCTGGTGCCGAGCTGGCGGATGCGCCGGAGGAGATTTTCGAGAAAGCCGGGCTTATCGTCAAAGTAAAGGAACCGTTGGCGGCCGAGTATGGGCTGCTGCGGCCATCGCAGATCCTCTTTACCTACCTGCATCTTGCGGCCAACCGAGGCTTGACCGAGGCCCTCCAGAAATGCGGCACCACCGCCATTGCCTATGAGACGGTGGAGATCAACCGGCGGCTGCCCCTGCTGGAGCCGATGAGCGAGATTGCCGGGCGGATGTCGATCATCATGGGCGGTTATTTCCTCGCCAAACATTCCGGTGGAAAAGGCGTGCTTTTGGGCGGTGTGCCCGGCGTGCTGCCGGGCCGGGTGGTAGTACTCGGAGGCGGCACCTCAGGGGTCAATGCGGCTCGGATGGCCACCGGCTTGGGGGCTGACACGACGATCCTTGAGGTGGACGTCGAGCGGATGCGTTTTTTGGACATCACCATGCACGCCGCCCACACGCTTTACTCCAGCGCGGCGCATTTGGAGGAGCTCCTGCCGCAGGTGGACTTGCTCATTGGCGCGGTGCTCGTGCCGGGCGCCAAAGCCCCCAAGCTCATCAGCCGCGCCATGCTCCAAAAGATGAAGCCGGGCAGCGTTCTGGTGGACATCGCGATCGACCAGGGCGGCTGCGCGGAGACATCCCGGCCCACAACCCATCACGACCCGACTTTTGTCGAGGAAAGGGTGACCCACTATTGCGTGGCAAACATGCCCGCCGCTTACGCGCGCACCGCCACCCAGGCGCTCACCAACGTGACCTACCGCTACGTTGAACTCCTCGCCGATCACGGCGTGCCCGGCGCTTTCCGGCGCGATCCCCATCTCTTGGGCGGCCTGAACCTCATGCACGGCCAAGTCACCTGCCGCGGCGTGGCCGACGCTCACGGCATGGATTTCCACGAACCTATCGAGCTGGTGCACTAGGCGGCACCCAACGCTTCGCCAGACGCCGCCCCCGGGCACTCAAACCGGACATCCCGACTCAGCATCCGGTCTCCGTCAAATGTGAAGTAGCCCACGAAACTTTTGCCCTCGAGCACCGCCGGCAGCCAGTACTGGTCGTCCTCCCACATCTCCTCATACGGCACCGCCTCGCAATGCACCCAGAACGGAGCAGCCTCGTCCGTTTCCACCGGGTCGCCCTCCAAGTCAGACGCCAGAAACACGGTGCAGTGCAGGCTGTATCCGTCCGCAAACTGGAAAAACAGCTCCCCGGATTTCTCAACGCCGAGCGGCGTCACTCCCACCTCCTCCTGCGTCTCGCGGATCGCCGATTGGAGAGCGGTTTCACCCGGTTCGATCTTGCCTCCGGGCGCGTTGATTTTGCCCGCCCCAAGTCCCCGCTTCTTGCGGATGAGCAGCAGCTGCTGATTTTTACGAATAAAACAAAGGTTCGCTCGCTCGCGCGGCGTCCAGGAAGACCAGTCCATTTCCCGCGAGACTACTCTGCCCGCATCCAAATCAACCAGCGTCGCGCTCGAATTTCTCTCATTTTTCCGGATCCGACTTTTCCCGCGGGCTACGCATTTTCTTCCTTTGCCGGGCCCGGTATTCGCTGGGGCTGCATCGGTGCTGGCGACGAAAGATGCGGTTGAAGAACGACACCTGCGTGAAACCGCAGGCCAGCGCGGTCTCGAGGATGCCGCGCTCGCTTTCCTCCAATTCGCGGCAGGCAGTTTGGAGCCGCAGCCGGTTGAGAAACTCACTGAAAGTGCGGCCCGCATGAATCTTGAACTGGCGCGAGAACGTGGCCCGGCTCATCCCCGTGAGCTTGAGCAGGGATTCCAAACGGATTTCCTCCCTGAAATGGGCGATGACATAACGCACGGCGTGGGTGATGGCCTCCTGATTCCGTGGACCGTCAGACAGGGCAAACGAGCGCGAGGAGATCGGGCGGCGCTCGACGTCCGAACCCGCTGCCAACCGCCCCAGCGCGTGGAGAAGGGTGGCAAGTTGCTCGGCGCCTTGGCGCCGCGCGATTTGCAGCAGCAATCCGCTCACTTCGCGCCCCGTCTGTCCGCCAATGTGCAGTCCTCGCTTTGCACGCTCAAAAAGGTCACTGAGCGCCAGGGTCTCCGGGAAAGCCCAAAACGGATGGCTTCGGGGGAAATGCCATTGCACGGAGATCCCGCTGGACTGGCCCCGGGCATGCCAGTAATGGGGCAGGCTCTCGCCCAGCAACACCATGTCCCCGGCTACAAACGGGCCGATGTGATCCCCCACAAACCGCGTTCCCTCGCCGCTGGTGAAAAGGGTCAGCTCCATTTCCACATGAAAATGCCAGTGTGCGCCTTCCCCGGGCGTAACCACCGAGCAGCCGGGCGCCACAACGCACTCGACATCCTCCACGGACCGCTCCCAGCGCAGAATCCGGAAAGAATGTCCGGAGGGAATTTTGATGTGTTCGCGCTCGCCTCGCATGAAGACTTTCATAGCGCCGTGCGCCTCCAGTGGCAACACGCGTGAGATAATTCACGCAGGCATTGAGAGCGGAGGCGTAGATGGTTTTCCGGCCTCCACGTATGAATTGCGCCATGAGCAACCTTACTCCCTACCGCTTCTCGTTTGGCCCCTGGAACATCAGCGAGGGCGCGGACCCTTTCGGTCCCGCCGTCCGCACCATGTATCCCGATGAAGCAAAATATGCGCTTTTCCGGCCCCTCGGCTTTGAGGGGGTCCAGTTCCACGACGATGACGTGGTGCCGGGCCTTGAAACCATGACTGCGCCTCAGGTCCTAGGCGCTGCGGCCAAGGTGTCCGAGATGCTTGGCAACCAAGGGCTCACCCCGGAGTTTGTGGCACCTCGCCTTTGGTTTGACGCGCGCACCGTTGACGGGGGCTACACGTCCAACTCCGCGGCTGACCGTCAATACGCCATCGACCGCTCTTTGCAGACCATCGACATTGCCAAGGAAATTGGGAGCAAAGCCGTGGTGCTCTGGCTAGCCCGGGAAGGCACCTACCTGCGGGAAGCCAAAAACGCCCGGGTAGCCTACCAGCGTCTGCTGGAGGCAATCAACCGGATGCTGGCCCACGACCCGGAGATTGAGATCTGGATCGAGCCGAAGCCAAACGAACCCACCGATCACGCCTACGTTCCCACCATGGGCCACGCGCTGGCGCTGGCGTTTGCCTCAGAAAGTCCGGGCCGGGTCAAGGGCCTCCTGGAGACCGCGCATGCGCTGCTCGCGGGGCTCGATCCCTCCGACGAAATGGCGTTTGCGCTCGCTCACGACAAACTCGCGAGTGTGCATCTCAACGACCAGAACGGTTTGAAATACGACCAGGACAAAAACTTCGGTGCCGCCAATCTCCGCGCCGCCTTTAACCAAGTCCGTGTGCTCGAGGAGTCGGGCTACGGGGCGCGGGGCGAGTTTATCGGGCTGGACGTCAAGGCCATGCGCACCCAGCAGGAGACGCCCGTGACCTCGCATCTTGCCAATAGCCGGAGTGTCTTCCTCCATCTGGTGAATAAAGTGCGGTCCCTGGACCGCGTGGTCGAGCGGCAGTTCATCGACGCCTGTGACTACGAGGGGCTCGAGCTTTTCATTCTGGAGCATCTCATGGGGGTCCGTTAACTCATCACCCCGATGAAACGCTTCCGCCTCAACCGTCTCTTCAACGCCAAATCCGGTCGCCGCTTCGATGTGGCGGTGGACCACGGCTTTTTTAATCAGCCCGGCTTCCTCCAAGGCATCGAGGACATTCTCGCGGTCGTGCGCACCCTGGCCGACGCGGGTCCGGACGCCATCCAGCTCACGACGGGCCAAGCCCGGCATCTCCAGGACATCGCGGGCCATATCAAGCCGCGCCTGGTGCTCCGGGTGGACGTGGCCAATGTATATGGAAGGGAACTGCCCGCCGCACGATACAGCAGCATGATCGAGGAGGCCATGCTCCAGGCGGTCCGTCTCGACGCCGCCTGCGTGTGCGTCAACCTCTTCCAAATCCCGGGCGCCCCCGATGTGACCCAGCAGTGCATCGAAAACATCCACCGTCTCAAGGTGCAGAGTGACCACTACGCGATGCCCATGATGGTGGAGCCGCTGGTTTTCCGGCCCAACGCCGAGGCGGGCGGATACATGGTGGACGGGGACGAAACCAAGATTGTCCACATGGTCCGTCAAGCCGTGGAGCTCGGAGCCGACGTGCTCAAGGCGGATCCGACCGACGACGTTTCCCGCTACCACAAGGTGATCGAGGCCGCGAGCGGCGTTCCCGTGCTGGTCAGGGGCGGGGGCAAGGTGGGCGATCGCGAGATTCTTGAGCGGACCGCGGGGCTGCTCGAGCAGGGCGCGCATGGGATCGTTTACGGGCGCAACATCATCCAGCACGCCAATCCGGCCGGCATCGTCCGGGCGCTGATGGCGATGGTGCACGACGGCGCCACGGTGGATGTGGCCCTCGCGCGGATCAACGCATAGCCCCCCCCGGATATGCGCGTTCAACTCGCCTACGGCCGCGGCCATGTCGCGGTGGATTTCCCAGAAGCACTGACCACGCTCATCGAGCCAACCCACAAGCGCGGGCTCATCGATGAGCGCGCGGGCCTCCTTGCGGCTCTCAATGCGCCCGTCGCCGCCCTCCCTTTGCGCGACCAGGTCGGGCCGGATTCCCGGATCACGATCGTTCACACCGACGTCACCCGGGCCACCCCCAATGAACGCATCATCCCGTGGCTTCTCGCGTATCTTGAGTCGGCGGGGGCGCGTCGGGAGAACATCACCCTTCTCAACGCCCTCGGCACGCACCGGCCCAACACGCGCGAGGAGCTCGAGGCGATGCTCACGCCCGAGGTGGTGGAAAAATACCGCTGCATCAACCACGAGCCCGAAAACGACGAGGCGCATCTCCAGTTCGGCACCACCCGGGGCGGTGCCCCCGCCTTGATCAACCGGCACTTTGCAGAGGCCGATTTGCGCATCGTCACCGGGTTCATCGAGCCGCATTTCTTCGCCGGATTTAGCGGGGGCCCCAAGGGAATCATGCCCGGGGTGGCGGCGCTCAAAACCGTGATGAGCAACCACGGATGCGCCCACATCGGCGACCGCCGGGCCACCTTCGGCGTGACTGCCGGCAACCCGATCTGGGAGGAGATGCGGGACATCGCGCGGCGTCCCGGCCCGAGTTTCCTCGTGAATGTCACCCTCAACGAGTCCCGTGAAATCACGGGCGTTTTCGCTGGCGACCTCGTGGAGGCGCACTCGGAGGGAATCAAGTTTGTGCGGGCCAGCGCAATGCAACCCGTGGCCGAGCCTTTTGATATCGTGGTCACCACCAACAGCGGTTACCCGCTGGACATGAACCTTTACCAGGCGGTGAAGGGCATGCGCGCGGCGGAGCTCATCGTGCGGGATGGCGGCACGGTCATCCTCGCCGCCGAATGCAGCGAGGGGGTGCCACTCGGCAGCCCCCACGAGCGGCTCCTGCGCAGCGTGCCCGACGGCGAGGCGCTCCTGGAAAAGCTGGCAGTGCCCGGGTTTGTTTGGCCCGAGCAATGGCAGGGCCAGATCCAGGCGCTCATCCAACGGCGCGCCGAGGTGCACCTCCACAGCACGCTCGGCGATGCGGAGGTGCGCGCGGCTCACCTGATTCCCTGCCGCGACATCGCCGCCACCATCCGTGCCAAGGCCCGCCCGGACAGCCGAATCGCCGTGCTGCCCCAGGGCCCTCTCACCATTCCTTATCTCCCGGCTTCCAACTAAAAACCATGAAAGACATCCATGTTGGCATCATCGGCGGCGGCCTGATGGGCCGCGAAATGGCTAGCGCGTTTGCTCGCTGGTGCGCCCTCACTGACGTCGCCGTGCGTCCGGTGCTCACAGCGGTTGCGGATTTAAACCCCGCAACCCTCGAATGGTTCGATTGCATCCCGTCCTGCACCCTGAAGACCACCGACTACCAGGCGCTTCTCGGAAGCCCCGATGTGGACGTGGTTTACGTGGCCGTGCCCCATCATCTCCATGAGAAGCTCTATTGCGACGTCTTGGCAGCTGGCAAAGATCTGTTCGCTGAGAAACCTTTCGGGATCGATCTCGGCGCGGCCCGACGCATCTTGGAAGCTTGCGAAAAAAGCGGGAGGTTCGTGCGGTGCAGCTCCGAGATGCCGTTCTTTCCTGGCGCGCAACGGGCTTTTGAGATCGCTCGAAACGGAGGCATTGGTCGAGTCCTGCAGGTGGTCTCCGGGTTCCATCACAGCAGCGATCTGGACCCGAAAAAGCCCGCGCATTGGAAACGTTTCAGCGCGGTTTGCGGCGAGGGCGGGGTGTTGAACGATCTGGGTATGCACGCATGTCATGTGCCGTTGCGCCTAGGTTGGACGCCGGAGCGTCTCTTTGCCCAGCTCCAGAAGGGTTACCCCCAGCGGCCCGATGGCAAAGGCGGCGTGGCGCAATGCGACACGTGGGATAACGCGATGGTCCATGCTTGGACGACGGTGGACGGCGAGCAGGTGCCCCTGCGCCTGGAAATGAAACGGTTGGCCCCCGGCGCCACCAACACCTGGTTCATTGAGGTTCTTGGAACCGAGGGCGGCGTGCGATTTTCCACGGCCGAGCCCAAGAGCCTCTGGACGTTCGAGCGCGGCACCGAGCAGTCTTGGAAACGCACGGATCTCGGCTTTGCAATGCCTTTTAAGACCGTCACCGGAGGCATCTTCGAACCCGGGTTCCCGGATGTGATTCAGCAGATGTGGGCCGCTTATCTAATGGAACGCGAGGGACTGCTCGACGGCCGGTTCGGCTGTGCGACTCCAGAGGAAGCGGTGCGCACCCACGAGATTTTCGCAGCCGCCCTTGAGTCGCACCAGGCCGGGTCCGTTGTCGCCCTTTAGTTTGCGGAGTGCGGGGAGACGCGCTCAGGAGACGTCTCGACGGCCTGCGGAAAATCCCGGTGCATCGCCCGAGGGGATGCGTTAGGAAACGAAGGTTATGAATGCCATCACCGCTTATCGGATCTCGGCAGGGCTCGGTTTTCTTGCCGTGGCACTCGGCGCGTTTGGAGCGCACGGACTCAAAGACATCCTTCAGCGCAACGGCACCACGGAGATTTGGCAGACGGCGGCCCTCTATCATTTGGTTCATGCCGCGGTGTCGCTGATGGTGGCCGCGCAGCCTCCCGAGGGGAAACCGTGGCCGCACCGGGCGTGGTGGCTGTTCTCCGCCGGGATCCTCGTGTTTAGCGGGAGCCTCTACGCGTTGGCACTCAGCAACGTGCGGGTGCTCGGCGCGATCACACCCCTGGGTGGGCTCGGTCTCCTGGGGGGATGGCTCGCCCTGGTTTTCCGCCGCGCGCGTTAATCGACTGCTTCGGAAGCCGAACCGCCCGGCCGTGTGCCGGATTCCTTGTTGGGTAGGGCGGGGGACTGCATGCCAAGGACTTGGCTCAGAAACGCCCATTCATCGGCGGTTTGTTCAATGACCTTGGTCAGTGCCGTGCCTGCGCCGTGTCCGGCGCTGGTTTCGATCCGGATCAGGACGGGCGGGCCCTCCTTGGCCTGGCAGGCCTGGAGGCGCGCGGCGAACTTGAAACTGTGGGCGGGCACCACCCGGTCGTCGTGGTCGGCCGTGATGACCAGGGTCGCCGGGTAGCGGGTTCCCTCGCGCAGGTTGTGGAGGGGCGAATAGGCGCGGAGCGCCTTGAACTCAGCGGGGTCCTCGCTGCTGCCGTAGTCGCTTTTCCACGCCCAGCCGATGGTGAACTTGTGGAAGCGCAACATGTCCATTACGCCGACGGCCGGAAGCGCCGCGCCGAAGAGTTCGGGGCGCTGCGTCATGCAGGCGCCCACCAGCAGCCCGCCGTTGCTTCCCCCCATGATCGCCAGCTTCGCGGGGGACGTGTAGCCCTGCGCCTGAAGCCATTCCGCGCAGGCGATGAAGTCGTCAAAAACGTTCTGCTTGCGGAGTTTTGTCCCGGCCAGATGCCATTCCGCCCCGTACTCGCCGCCCCCGCGCAGGTTGGCCAGCGCGAAGACGCCGCCCATCTCCAGCCAGACCGCGCGGCTGATGGAGAACCCCGGGGTGAGGCTGACGTCGAATCCGCCGTAGCCGTAGAGCAGCGTGGGGTTGTTCCCGTCGAGTTTGAGGCCCTTGCGGTGGACCAGGAACATCGGCACGCGGGTGCCGTCCTTGCTTTGGACGAACACCTGCCGGGTTTCGTAGGGGGCTCCGTCGAAATCGACCCGGGGCTGTTTCCAGAGTTTGCTCGCGCCCGTGGCCACGTCGTAGCGGTAAATCGCGCCCGGGGTGGTGAAGCTGGTGAACGAATAATGCGTGACCGGGTCCTTCCGTCGGCCGCGGAACCCGCCCACCGTGCCGATGCCCGGCAGCTCGATATGACGAATCAGCCGCCCCTCCATGTCGTGGGCGGTCATCACCGAGCGGGCGTCCTGGAGCCGTTCGCACAGCAGCTGGTTGCCGACGCAGCACACACGCTCCAGCTTGTGGGCGCCTTCGGGGATCACCTCCTGCCAGTGCGCCGGCTCGGGACGGTTCACATCCACGGCAATCACGCGGTAGCGCGGCGCGTCGAGGTTGGTGTGGAAATAAAAGTTCGTGCCGACGTTCTCGATGAAACTGTAGTCCGCGTCGAAGGCGTTGAGCAGCTCCACCACCGGCGCGTCCGGCTGCCGGAGGTCCCGGTAGAAAAACCGCTTTTTCGGGTCGGTGCCGTGGGTGACGGTGAAGAGGAGGTACGTTCCGTCGTCGCTCACCCCGGCGTGTAATCCCCAGTCCGGTTGGTCCGGCCGGGCGTAAACCAAGCGGTCCGCGCTCTGGGGCGTGCCGAGTTGATGGAAATACACCGTGTGATTCTTGTTCGCGCCGGTAAGGGCCGCCCCCTCCTCCGGTTTGGGGTACCGGCTGTAATAAAAGCCGCTCCCGTCCTTCGCCCACGCGGCGTCGCTAAACTTGATCCATTCCACTAGGTCGCCCGTGTCTTTTCCAGTCGCGATGTCCCGGACCCGGAACTCCTGCCAGTCGCTCCCGGCCTTGGACACCCCGTAAACCAGCAGGCGTCCGTCCTCGCTGGGCGCGACCTCCGTGAGGGAGGTCGTGCCGTCCTCGGAGAGCGTGTTCGGATCGAGCAGGACCCGCGCGTCGGCGTCGGGCGCGTCCGCCTCATACAGCACGCTCTGGTTTTGCAGCCCGGAGTTGCGGGTGAAAAACCAGCGCCCGCCGTGTTCAAAGGGGACCCCCGTCCGTTCGTAGTTCCACGCTTTTTTCAGCCGTTCCCGGAGCTTGTCGCGCAGGGGAATGGTGTCGAGAAAGCCGAATGTCACCGCGTTCTGCGCCTTCACCCAGGCTTGGGTTTCCTCGCTGCGGTCGTCTTCGAGCCAGCGATACGGGTCGGCTACCTTCGTGCCGTGGTAATCCTCGACGAGGCTTTGGTCTTTGCGGGTTTCGGGATAGGCAATGGGCTGGGCGAGGGCGAGAGCGGGCATAAAAGCGAACAGCAATCCGGGACGCATACCCGGGGATGATGACTCGCCAAACCCGGGTGTCGACGCGAGAAGCGAGGCATCCGAGCCCGCTGGGGTTTCCCGAATACGGCACCCGATTTTCGCCTCGGTGAGACTTCTCGGTTGTCCCTACCGTACACTCTGCTAAAAGCCTCGCCCCATGACCGCATCAAAACGTTTCCGTTCCGGCGTGCTCTTTGGAGATGAAGTCAAGGAACTCCTTGATTACGCCAAAGCCAACGAGTTCGCATTGCCCGCAATTAACTGCATCGGGACGGACTCAGTGAACGCATCGCTTGCCGCCGCGCGCGAGGTCAACTCGCCCACGATGATCCAGTTTTCCAACGGCGGCGCCCAGTTCTTCGTCGGCAAGACCGTTTCCAAGGAGAACCAGTTCGGTCCGATCCAAGGCGGCATTGCCGGGGCCCAGTATGTGGATATCGCCGCGAAAGCCTACGGCGTCCCGGTCATCCTCAATACGGATCATTGCGCCAAGAAGCTTCTGCCTTGGGTGGACGGGATGCTGGCCGCCAGCGAAGAGCTTTTCGCGAAAACCGGTAAGCCCCTCTACAGCTCCCACATGTTGGACCTCTCCGAGGAGCCCCTCCATGAGAACCTCGAGATTTGCGCAAAATACTTCGCTCGTATGGCCAAGATGGGCATGACCCTCGAGATTGAACTCGGCGTCACCGGCGGCGAGGAAGACGGCGTGGACAACTCGGGCGTGGAGGAGTCCAAGCTTTACACGCAGCCCGAGGAAGTCGCCGAGGCTTACAAGGTTCTCAGCGCGATCAGCCCGAATTTCACGATCGCCGCAGCGTTCGGAAACGTGCACGGCGTTTACAAGCCGGGCAACGTGAAGCTCAAACCGACCATCCTTAAGAACTCCCAGGATTACATCGAGAAACACCTCGGCACCGGGCCAAAACCGGTCAACTTCGTGTTCCACGGTGGTTCCGGCTCCTCCCGCGAAGAGATCCGTGAAGCCATTCGCTACGGCGCCATCAAGATGAACTTGGATACCGACATCCAGTGGGCGTTCTGGGACGGGGTTCGCGAGTACGAGGCCAAAAACCACGACTATCTCCAGGGCCAGATCGGAAATCCGAAGGGGCCCGACGCTCCCAACAAGAAATACTACGATCCGCGGGTGTGGCTGGGCTGCGCGGAGGATGCGGCCACCAAACGCCTCGTCGTTTCTTTTGAAGATCTCAACTGCGTGAACCGCAACGCGTAAAAGGAAAGACGCTTTTCCCAATCGGCCCGGAAGCTCTTGTGTAGAAGCTCCCAACCTTCTGCTCCACCGGGTCCAATCCGAGTTCTGAAATTAAAGAGCCGCGGACAAGGGGCTCGGGGGCGAGACGAACTTTGTGTTCGATTTGAACGGTAGCACGCTCGCCTAGCCAAGGGTTCCCCCGGAGTCCAAGGGCTTGGCGTTTCTCCCCCTGACTCTGCTCCGCGAGATGCGGGACCGGAACGAGGTTGCGGCCAGCTGGCAAAAATCACGGAGGCGTTCGCTGCGGCGTATTCGCAGGCATCCGTAGGACGGGGCGGCTCAGTTCGCGCTCCCTGAGCCGATTGTTTCCGAGAAACATGGACTCCCAAGTTGTGTTTTTGGGTTCCCGTTTTTCTCGGGCGACTTGCTCCCCTGCGTTTCACTCAACGAGCGTCACTGGATCCTGAGCACGTCCAAGGACGCGGCTGACGGGTGGATGGGCGAACGCGCAAAGCCGGATACCGGCGGGAGACGGGGTGTGTCTCGATGTTCAACCCGGGTGGTTTGGTCGAATACGCCGGGCTCGCATCGGGCTTTCTTACCGGGGCCGCGAAGGATCCCATGGGCGGGCTTAAAGACGTCGTGCAATAGGTGGGCTGTTTGGGCGGGATGACAGGGCGCAATTACGAGGAGAATGGGCAGACCCGCTGCTCCTACCGCTGGGAGCTCCGGGATCTGAACCCGGAGTAACTTGCCAGAGGAGGGCGGGCGACCATTCCGCTTACATCCCTGCGCTGGACACTTTGGATTCCCGGTAACGCGCCAATAGCTCCCGCGCCATTTCTTCCGGAGACCCGTTGCGGACCCGGGCCAAATAAGCCCGCACGTCTTCCTCCGAAACGGGCGCGTTGAACACGAGGGGCGACTTTCCCAGACTGCCCAGCAACTCAAGCGCCTCGGCGGCTGTATCAAATACAATCGATCCCCATTCCTCCTCCCGCCGTTTGCTGCGGGTAATCTCGTCGATCCAGAACCCGTCCTTTTGGAGGTAAAACAGCCGCATCCGGGAAGTCGGATCCCTGGGCACATACCCCTCCTGCAGGATCACCAGCGGGCTTTTCGGGTCTTGGGCATCGAGCTTGATGAGCCTGCAATCGCTGTAGTCATTGCTCAGTGCGCGTGTGGGAGTAGCCATAGATTTCTAGGGTTCAACCATCTTTTTGAGCGCAGCCAGGCTCCTCGGTTGGATCGGCCCCATCGCACGCCCCAGCAGAAACCAAATCCCGCGCTCTTTGTCCGCACAGTAAAGGACGTGGAGCTGCGGCCCGGCTTTGGCGTGATAAAACGTCGCGTCCTTATTCTCCGCGATAAACCCGGAAATTTTCGCCTGCCACGGGTGGTCCGGATACGAAAAAAGCCCCGCCACGAGCTGCTTGAGCTGCTCCGTGCTGATGGGCTCAATGCTCGCTTCAATCGCCTTGAGCCGGGCTTCGTTGATCTCTTCAATTTCCTGTGTAGGCATGGGGATGACAGGGAGTCAGGTTTTCCACGGCGCACGGCCCGCGATCCCGTTACTGCTTGGAAGGGACCAGGCCGGGCACGCAACGGCACCGCGTTTCTTTTGTTTCTAAAAACCAATCGTCAGGGAAGCGCGACATGGTCGCGAGAACATGAAGAGAGTGGGCCGGGCAAAATCGCTCAACGAGGCTCGCCCACAGATTCCTTCTGCTCGCGGGGCTGTAGTGCTGGCGCGGCGTCCGAGGAGGGCCCCCGCGAACCGGCAGCGCTCGTTCAATTCGGGAATGGAAATGCGGAAATGACCAGAGGCCCTTTGATCCCAACTCGCAAAGAGCAGAGACAAACTATGCTTCCATGGAGAGAGATTTGCCTGAATTCCTTTGAATCCGTCCTTGAGGGAGCAATGCAGGTGGCGAATCGAAGCGCCACGCGTCGCACAACCAACCCACGAACCCGGAGGTCGCAGACCTCCGGTCCCTCGCGAAAAACATCCGCCCACCCCGAAGGAGTGTCAGGGGCGGGCCCCTCCCAGCCTCCCTGCCACCCCTCCGGGGTGGATTCGCTTCCGATACCGTGTCCCGGGGGTGTCGCTGCGCTCAACCCCCGGCTGGTCTATAGACAAGGGAGCAAAAAAGAAGCATCCGACTTGAGGAGGCGGGCTGGGAAAACCGACCCCGGCTGAGACAGAGCCTGAATCGTAGATTGGATCCCATACCTGCCGCATCTGAGGCGCGTAAGACAGTGCCCGTGCGGCTCTGCTTTCGCCCAGGAACACGTCTCCTTCTTCCTCTGCCCCTGTGATCCCCTCACCCCTGACCCCTCACCCCTGACCCCTCACCCCTGACCCCTCACCCCTGACTCCGTCGGCCGCAGCCCCCAAACCTGTTCGCAATACTCCCAAACCGCGCGGTCCGACGAGAACCGGCCCATGCGGGCTGTGTTGAGGATCGATTTCTTTGTCCAGAGCGCCGGGTCCCTCCAGAGCCGGGACACCCGGTCCTGCGCGTCGATGTAGTCCTGGTAATCGGCCAGGACCAAGAAAGGGTCTTCGTAGAGAAGGTTGTCGATGATCGGTCGGAACAGGCCAGGATCGTCCTCCGAAAGCGCGCCGCTCGCGATCCAATCCAGCACTTCCCGGAGCGCCGGGTTGTTCAGGTAGAAATGCCCCGGGCGATATCCGGCGGCCTTGGTCGAGGCAACTTCGCCGGCGGTTTTGCCGAAAAGGAAAAAGTTTTCGGGCCCGACCTCCTCGCGGATCTCCACATTGGCTCCGTCGAGGGTACCGATGGTGAGCGCGCCGTTGAGCGCGAACTTCATGTTGCCTGTGCCGCTTGCTTCCATGCCGGCGGTGGAGATTTGCTCGGACAGATCGGCTGCGGGATAGATGAAATGCGCGCTCTTGACGTTGAAATCGGGGAAAAAAACCACCTTCAGGCGGTCCCTCACGGCCGGGTGCCGGTTGACCAAGTCGCCCGTGGCGGTGATGAGTTTGATGATGCGTTGGGCCATGAAATAGCCGGGAGCGGCTTTACCGCCGAAGACGAAGGTGCGTTCGGGGAGATCCGTCTCGGGGTGGCGCAGCAGGCGAAGGAAAAGGGTGAGGATGTGCAGGACAGCGAGATGCTGGCGCTTGTATTCATGGATGCGCTTGACCTGGACGTCGAAGAGCGATTCCGGAAAAACCCGGATGCCGGTGCGCTCCTCAATGAGCCGTGAAAGGCGTTGTTTGTTGGCGAGTTTCACGGCCCGCCATTGCTCCTGAAACACCTCGTCGTCGGCGAGCGGTTCGAGTCCGCGCAGCTGTTCCGGGGCACGGAGCCACTCCTGCCCGAGACGCTCGGTAAGAAGCCGGGAAAGCCCCGGGTTACTCACGGCCACGAACCGGCGGGGCGTCACCCCGTTGGTGACGTTCAGGAATTTCCCCGGCCAAAGTTCGGCGAAATCCCGGAGGACAGTGTGTTGGAGCAGTTGGGTGTGGAGCCGGGCGACCCCGTTGATGGTGTGGCTCCCGACACAGGCCAGATGCGCCATCCGCACCCAGCGCGGGCCGGTTTCATCGATGAGCGAGAGCCGTGCGACCCGGGCGTTGTCATCGGGGAAAGCGGCCCGGACCTCTTCAAGAAACCGGCGGTTGATCTCAAGGACAATCTCCAGGTGGCGGGGGAGCAAGGCCCCGAAGAGGTCGAAGGTCCATTTCTCCAGGGCCTCGGGCAGGAGGGTGTGATTGGTGTAGGCGAACGTGGCTTGTGTGACGGCCCAGGCGGCCTGCCAGTCCATGCCGTGCGTGTCCACAAGCAGCCGCATCAGCTCCGCTACGGCAATGGCAGGATGGGTGTCGTTGATCTGGATCGCCCATTTGAGGTGGAACGTGGCGCAGGTCCCTCCGAGCAGGGCGTGGATCCGCAGCATGTCTTGCAGGGAGCAACTCGCGAAAAAGAACTGCTGTTTGAGCCGCAGTTCCTTGCCTTGGTGGGCTTGGTCGTTGGGATAGAGAACCTTGGTGATCGTCTCCGATTGCACCTTTTCCTGCACGGCACGGTCGTAGTCGCCGTGGTTGAATTCCCCAAGGTCGAAGGATTCCACCGCCTCGGCTTTCCAGAGGCGGAGAACGTTGGAGGTGTTGACCCGGTAACCGAGGATGGGCGTGTCGTAGGCGACGCCTTTGACCTCGCTGTGCGGGCGCCAGCGCACACAGAACCTGCCCCAGGCGTCTGTGAAAGATTCCGTGTGTCCGCCAAAACCTACGTGGTAACAAATCTCCGAACGCGCCACCTCCCAGGCGTTCCCATTGCGCAGCCATTTGTCGGTGACCTCGTGCTGCCAGCCTCCGACGAGGACCTGATCGAAGATCCCGAACTCATACCGGATCCCGTAACCGATGGCGGCGACCTGGAGCGAGGCGAGCGAATCCATGTAACAAGAGGCCAGCCGTCCCAGGCCGCCGTTGCCGAGCCCGGGTTCCTCCTCCTCGGCGAGAATCGCCTCCATATCGTAGCCCAGCTCCTGGAGGGCCTCGCGGGTGATCTCCGTGATGCCGAGGTTGAGGAGGTTGTTTGCGAGGTGGGGACCGGGCAGGAATTCCGCGGAAAGATAAGCCACGCGCCGTGCGTCTTTGCCCCCGTAGGTCTCGAGACTGGCAACGGTGCGTTCAAACACCCTGTCGCGCACTGTGAGCGCGAGGGCGAGGTACAGGTCGTGCAGGGTCGCGTGGATCTGGCTCCGGCCCATGCCACAGACGAGGTTGTCGAGAAACGCTTGCCGGAGGGCGGCCGCGGTGAGTCCGGTCCGGACCCCGGCCCAGTGGAGTGCGCTGGGATCCGTAGGGAATCGGGACGCGGGGAGGGGAAGACCGGGGCGAGGCATGGACTAGGGAGCATGCCGTTGGAGGCGGAGGCCTGCCATCAGACCGTGTACCGGTAGGAAGCTCGGGGCCCCAGTGGAGCGGGGAGCGGAGCCGAAACGGTTGATGAAAAAGCATGAGCACCTCCTCCACACGATTTGATCTAGAGGCCCACGGGCTTTCGGTGACGGAAGTCCACCACAACCTTCCCCCGAGCGCCCTTTACGAACACGCCATCCGTTACGAGAAAGGGACCAGCATCGCCGAGAACGGGGCGTTGGTGGCGTATTCGGGAGAAAAAACCGGTCGTTCCCCCAAGGACAAGCGGGTGGTGGAGCATCCGGACTCGAAGGGCGACATTTGGTGGGGCCCCGTGAACATCCCCTGCGAAGAGCACACCTTCCTCATCAACCGCCAGCGCGCGCTCGATTACCTCAACACCCGGGATCGGCTCTACTGTTTTGACGGGTTTGCGGGCTGGGATCCGCGCTACCGGATCAAGGTCCGGGTGATCTGTTCCCGGCCGTATCACGCGCTGTTCATGCACACGATGTTGATCCGGCCCACCAAACAGGAGTTGGCCGGGTTCGGTGAACCGCAGTTTGTGATCCTCAATGCCGGCGCGTTCCCGGCCAACAAACTCACTCTGGGCATGGGATCGGCCACCAGTATCAGCCTGAACATCGAGGGCAGGGAAATGGTGATCCTCGGGACGGAGTATGCCGGGGAAATGAAAAAAGGGGTGTTCACGGTGGCGAACTATTTCGCCCCAAAACGCGGGGTTCTCTCCATGCATTGCTCGGCCACGGCGGACCGGTTGACGGGGGCTTCCTCGCTGCTCTTTGGGCTGAGCGGCACGGGCAAAACCACCCTTTCAGCCGATCCCAAGCGCGAATTGATCGGGGACGACGAGCATTGCTGGAGCGACGAGGGGATCTTCAATATTGAGGGCGGCTGTTACGCCAAGGCCGTGAACCTTACCCCGGAGAGCGAGCCCGACATTTTCCAGGCGTTGCGGTTCGGGGCCGTGCTCGAGAATGTGGTGCTCGATGAAGGCCATGACGTGGATTACTCCGATACGCGGATCACGCAGAACACCCGCGGCGCCTACCCGATCGAGTTCATCCGCAATGCCCGGATCCCCTGTATGGCGGGGCATCCCACGGACGTGATTTTCCTCACCTGCGACGCATTTGGGGTGTTACCGCCGGTCAGCGCGTTGTCTCCGGCCCAGGCGATGTATCATTTCATGAGCGGATACACCGCAAAGGTGGCTGGAACGGAGATGGGGGTCACCGAGCCGCAGGCGACGTTCTCGCCGTGTTTCGGGGGACCGTTTCTGGTGTGGCATCCGAGCAAGTACGCGGAGTTGTTGGCGGAGAAACTGCGCAAACACAACGCGCGGGCGTGGTTGGTGAACACCGGCTGGGTGGGGGGACGCGCGGGCCACCGGATCGCCCTCAAACATACCCGGGCCATTATTGACGCCATCCACAGCGGGGCGTTGATCGGGGCGCGCACGGAACGCGATCCTGTGTTCGGGCTGGAGGCCGTGGCGGAGTGTCCCGGGGTCCCGCCGGAAATCCTGATCCCGCGCGGCGCATGGGCGGACCAAACCGGTTACGAAACCACGGTCCGGAAACTGGCCGAGCTCTTCAGGGCAAACTTTGAGACCTACGCCGGGGATGCGAGCGCCGAGGTCCGGGCTGCAGGGCCCGTGGGGGGATAGAAGCCGCAGATGGGTTCTATGGGGGATGGCTCATGACGCAGGGCTCAAGCATCTAAAAAGACGCGAGGGAGCCGCGCTCAGGGAGCTCCGTTGAGGCCAATCTGGGAATGGCGTTGATGGGGCCAAAGGCCCAATCGATTCCAGCCCGGGTCAGCCCGCCGGGGCACGGCTCCAAAAAAGAGCGGCCTTGAGCATGCGCGTGGGTGGGCCTGTCGCTTGCGTTGCGCGGTGCTTGAATTGCGCGGCGCTTGAATTGCGCGGCGCGCTCCGATGCCGGAGGCATCAAAGCTGGTAGCCAACGTCTGAGGTGAACCGCGCAAGCTGTTTTTGATAAAAAAGGGATCATTTTTCAGGCGGCGGGAAGGAAGTCTAGGAGGGGGGCTTTGCGTTCACTCAGGTGCGCAAGATAGAGGGAGTCGTCGTAGGTTTTG
>JBEIUI010000089.1:0-15099 GCA_040374425.1 Verrucomicrobiia bacterium
AGTTGGAGTTGGTGTTGGAGGGCGATAAAGGCCGTCGGACCGGAGGTTGTCGCGGGCGACGGGGCACCGTGGCGGTCCGCCGTCTGCCCGGGCCACGGGTCCGGATTCGATGGGGCCGTGAAATGGAGTGCCAAGATCGCCAGCCACGCGACGCTCCAGCAGGCCACCAGCCAGCGCGGAGGAAGCGCCCGGTTTGCGGCAGAAGAGCGCGCCTTGCGGAGTGCCCGCGCGAGGATTTCCTCCTTCCACTCGGGAGTCGGGTCGGGCCGGGACAGGTGGCCGGTAAGTTTGCTCAGCTTTTGCTCGAATGCGTCGTCGTTCATTGGAGTTCGTTGTAGAGCGGCCGCAAAAGCGACCGGAGTTTTTCGATGGCGTAGCGGTACCGGCTCGCGGCGGTGTTGAGTGGAATCCCCTGGGCTTCCGCGATTTCCTCAAAGGTGAGTCCGTCCCAGAGCTTGAGTTGCGCGACGGTGCGCTGTTCGTCGGGCAGCGTTCTCATCGCCTCCTCGAAGCCGCTGGCGAGCCGCGCGGTGTCGGGATCGGCCGCGTTTTGCCGGGCGTTCTCAAGTTCATTTTGAAGGCGCTGCTCGGAGTCTTGCCGCGCCCGGCGTCGGCGCAGCCAGTCGATGGCGACATTGTGTGCCATCCGGTAGAGAAACGCTTTTTCGCTCTGGGCGCGGGCACCGGCTCCCTTGGCAAGTTTGATAAAGAGCTCCTGAAGCAGGTCGCGCGCGTCGGTCTCCGTCTTGGTGATGGTCACCAAGTAATGGAAAAGCCCGGACGCGTGGGCGTCGTACACGGCTTCAAGTTCGTCGTCGTTCATTGGCTTGGGGGGCGTTTCCTCTCGGTTCGCCTTCTATGACGCACGGCGTTGCCGCTTTTTTCTAAAAATTCGAAGTCCCGCCTTTTTGAGTGTCGTGTCTGGAGCGTTCCCTTTGTGGACTGAGTGTGAGGGGAGGAGGCCGGTTCGGCGCCTGAGCCTTTTCGGGGGCAGCGCCGTGGTCGGTCGGGTGAGCCAGACCTTGTCAACCTGGGGAAGAGGCCCTTTCGAGGACTTCGAATCGGTCACCCCGGGCGTCAGAGCCATCGCCTGGGCAGGGTACCCGTCGTATTGTTTTGACGAAGAAAACGGCGAGGGTTTGGTCATTGGGAGAGGTGCTATCACCGAGAGGGAAGGGGGGGGGAGAGCTGGTTCCGCGCCGAAGGGTTCCCGGTTCGGACCCCGGAGGGCGCGGCGGGTGTTGGCGACTTCCTACCTCTCTTTGTGCCACACTAGCGGAAGCCCGGCGCAGCAGGGGCTGGCGTGAGTGAATTCTCAGGGAGGCTTGAACCGCCATGCCTTGAGATTCTTAGTCGCCGGCGACGCGAACGGTGGGTTGTTGGGAACTTTTACTAAGACCGAGGAGCTTTGCTGGATCTTGACCGTGTTTGAAACCTTTCTTTGCCTACCCCCTCGCAAGCCTCCCCGCTGCGGCTCTTTTTCTCTTTCCCGGCCTTCTCTCTGCGGCGGACAAGCTCCCTCTTCGAACTGCTCTGCAGCGGCTGCAATGGATCTGGTCGGGCGAAAAACCTGAGTCGCCGGGAGCCACAGTCGCTTTTGAGACCGATTTCGCTCTCAATGAGAAAGCTTCGTCCCAGGAGGAGTAGATGCCTTTCGCGGCTAGTCTGCGCTTGGTTTCCGAGGACTGGCCGCAGGGCGCGCGGGAGAAGTTCTTCCGCTGGTTTTTGCGGGTGGAATTTCACAAGGCTGGGCATCTGGCCAAGGTCATCAACGATATCCGCAAGGACGCGGTGGCCTCACTGACAGATGCGGAGAAAATCGAGCTTGAGAAAGTGCTCAGCGCGCCGCCTGAGTCCCCGCTGGCGCCTTCGGTCGCCTAGCGTTTGTTTGTCAGAGACTGGGTTGCAGACGGGCTCACTTCGCAGTTGGAGCCCTTGCTCAAGACAAAGCGTGATATCCAACGCGGCAAAGCACTTTTCCGGGAGACCGGCTGTGTGGCCTATCATCTCTACCGCGGCGAAGGCAAGGCAGTGGGCCCGGCCCAGACCCTGATGGGCCACCGGTTGACCGTGCGCGGAATCATCGAGAGCATGACGGAGCCGGGCAAAGTGATCAGTGACCAGTATGGGACGACGGCGGTGACGCTCAAAAACGGCGCATTCTAAGCGGGTCAGATGGGCAACGAGGGGCCGGATCTGGTGCAGATTCAGGAGAACATTTTCGTGCCATCCGATGTCCGGGATTTCCCGAGGAAAGGCGTCCTCAAGCTCGAGCAATCGCCCCTCTCGCTGATGCCGCCCGCGCGGCTCAATACCTGTCACACCGACGAGGTGGCGGACCTGATTGCTTGGCTTCACAATGGGGCTCTCTAAACGCTGTCTCCCTCTGCGTTTCACTGATTCACGAACACCGCCCTTCCGTTCCTCCTCCTTGCCGGTCTCGCGGGGTGTCTGGCCTCAGCCCCCTTTGCCAACTCGCAGGGCAACTCCGCTGTCTTCGAGGGTTTCCGCGCCTTCTTCGATTGATCTGTGGGCCCGAGGCGGCGTCCGGGCCGGGCCGTGAAAGCGGGGAATCCGGGCGGCGCCTGCTTAGTTCACCAGAACGCGCCAGCTCGAATCTGCTAACGCGCCGTGCACTGATCGTAGGGCGGCAGGTGTCTTTTTCCCGAGCAGCCCGGCCCGTAGCACGCGGAGAAAAGCTGCGAGCGCTTCCTCCTCCGCGAGATCGGAGGGGAGCTCTGCATCCAGCACCCAAGTGGCGGTTTGGTCGCTGGAAACCAGCTCGCGCCCCCAGCGCAAAATGGTCTCAACGGGGTTCCCGGGGAACCTCTGGCCGACAAACTCGAGGATGCGCGCGCGGTCTGGCACATTGAGAAGAAGGGCCAGAAAAAAACGGTGTTCTGGTTCGATGATCGAACGGCGCATCTCGACAAGGGCATCCCGGCGGATGATTTCCTCCAGGGTGGGCGCCACGAAATCGGCAAGCGCCCCGTGTTTTTCAGCGAACACGTCCCAGGCGTCCTGCCAACAGCCCAAGGTGCGGAGGTGGCCCAGAGCGTTTTGAAGGATGAAAAAGCCCCGCTCGAAATCGAGTTCGGCGAGCATTTCAAAGAGGAGCTCCGGGTAGGAGGGATGCTGGGTTTGCTCCAGGAGATCGAGCACCTGTTTGCGGCGCTGAGTGAGGGCGTCGTGATGGAAGGGATCCACGGCTAGGTGCGGCGGCAGATAGGTAAACTGCGGGCCCGTGCCGGGGTCGGTGTGGGTGCGGACGACCACCGTGGCCGAGGGGGTGTCGAGGTGGAAAAGCGAGTGTACGTAATGTGCGCCGGAGAAAATCGGGGCCGTGTTGCCGGTTTCAAGCAGGTGCGTTTCGCTCATGCAGAGCCGGCCAATGCGCAGGTGCGCGGAGACGGACTGCGGCTCAAGAAAATCGAACCGTGAATGGATGCTCGAGCCTTCGAGCACGTGGAATGCTCCGGAGAACTTGTGTTGATGGATGTCGGTGGTGCCCTCCAGCCAGAACAAGATTTGGATGTAGAAACGCGGATCGTCGTACACCACCAGTTCCGGTTGCCCGAATCCGGACTGCGTCTGAAAGGGTTGCTCGTCCTGGAGCAGAAAGTCCCTGAGCAATCCTTGGACATTTACGTGGTCACACGGTCGGCTGGTTTCCAGAGCGGTCCGGGCGATTTCCGGGAACAGGTCCAAGGCGAAGTTGCGCCTCTTCCATTGGGCTAATACGCCGCGTCCAAGTTCCGTGAAAAAGGCATTCATAGCGCTGGGTTTTCTGGGAACCCATGGGAACCCTCAAGCACGAATCTGAAACTGGCTTTTCCGGTGACTTTTCCCGGGGGGACACGGGCGCGGTCCCCATCTTCTATGCTGCCCGCGACTGTGAGGGGGCGTATGCTCGGCTCTGGGCCGCAAAAGCTCTCTTGATTGGTCGCGGTGGGCTATGTTGTGGGATGAACTTACCAACCGGCTTGGGCAATGCAGGTTCTCCTCCGGGGCTCAGAGCGTTGCGATCTGAGGGCGGACACCGGAGAGGTCGGGGCAGAGCACGGCGACCGAACGCGGCTGGAGAGGGTATTCCGTGAGGCCGTCGAAGAGGCCGGCTTTGGCGGCGGGACGCGCGGTGTCGAGTATGAGCTCCCATTTCACGTTGCGGCTGCGGCCGTCGAGCTGGAAGCGGACGTGTTCGTTGGAGGCGTTGAAAAGGAGGAGAAAAGATTTGCCGATGATACGCTCGCCGTGGTCGTTGGTTTCAATGATCTGATCTCCCAGCAACCCCATCCCCAGGCAGAGCGCCCGACTGTGACGCCAATCGTGGTCGGACATTTCCTCCCCGGTGGGCGCGAGCCAGTAGAGGTCTTTGACGCCGTCGCCATGGATGGGGCGGCCTTGAAAAAAGCGGCGTCTCCGGAAAACGGGATTTTCCTGGCGGAGCCGGATGAGTTTGCGTGTGAACTCGAGCAGATCTCGTTGGCCTGGGGTGAGGTTCCAGTTGAGCCAAGCCAGAGGCGAGTCTTGGCAGTAGGCGTTGTTGTTGCCGTTCTGGGTGTGGCCGAGTTCATCGCCTGCGAGCAGCATGGGGACACCTTGTGAGAGGAGCAGGGAGGCGAGGAGATTGCGCTGCTGCCGGCTGCGCAGTTCGTTGATGGTGGGATCATCGGTGGGGCCTTCGACGCCGAAGTTGTAGCTGTCGTTGTGGTCGCAGCCGTCCCGGTTGTTTTCGCCGTTGGCCTCGTTGTGTTTGCGCTCGTAGCTAACGAGGTCACGCAGGGTGAAGCCGTCGTGGCAGGTGACAAAGTTGAGGCTCGCACTGGGGCGCCGACCGTTGTGGAGATACAGGTCGCTGCTCCCGGAAAGGCGCGAGGCCATCTCACCGAGGTTGCCGCAGTCCCCTTTCCAGAATCGGCGCAAACAATCCCGGTATTTGCCGTTCCACTCGGTCCAGAGAACCGGGAAATTTCCCACTTGGTAGCCGCTGGGGCCGAGGTCCCAGGGTTCCGCGATGAGTTTGACCTGAGAAAGCACGGGGTCCTGGTGGATGATGTCAAAGAAGGCTCCGAGTTTGTCCACCTCCCAGAGTTCCCGGGCCAGGGCGCTGGCCAGATCGAACCGGAAGCCGTCTACGTGCATTTCCAGCACCCAGTAGCGAAGGCTGTCCATGATGAGCTGAAGGACGCGCGGGTGTGAGACGTTGAGCGAGTTGCCACAGCCAGTGAAATCCACGTAGTGGCGTCGGTCGTCGCCGAGCCGGTAATAGGCACTGTTGTCGATGCCGCGAAACCCGAGAGTCGGCCCGAGGTGATGGCTTTCCGCAGTGTGGTTGTAAACCACGTCGAGGATGACCTCCAGCCCCTCGGCATGGAGCGTTCGCACCATGGACTTGAATTCGTGAACCGCCCATTGCGACCCGGTCGCTGCATACCGGGGATCCGGCGCGAAGTAGCCCAAGGTGTTGTATCCCCAATAATTGACGCGCCCTTGGTCCACCAAAAACCGGTCATCGATGTGGTAGTGGACGGGCATGAGCTCCACAGCGGTGACGCCGAGCGAGCGCAGATGGGCGATGGAGGCAGGCGAGGCCAAGCCGGCGTAGGTGCCCCGCAGGTGCTCAGGCACACCGGGGTGCTGGCGCGTAAACCCTTTGACGTGCACCTCGTAAACCACGGTGTCGTGCCAGGGGATCCGCGGGGGCTTGTCGTCGCCCCAAGTGAAAGCCGATTCTGTCACCCGGGCCAAGGGAGCGAACGCGGCGGTGTCTTGGACGTCCATCGTGTCCACATCCTTCTGGCCGCGCACAAACCCAAAGAGCGCATCATCCCAAAGCAGGTCGCGCGCGATCGCTTTCGCGTAAGGGTCCAGCACCACTTTGTGCGGGTTAAAACGATGGCCATCCTTCGGGGCGTAAGGCCCGTGGACCCTGTAACCGTAGACCTGGCCAGGTTTCGCGTCGGGAAGATAACCGTGCCAGACTTGGTCTGTGGATTCGGGAAGAACGATGCGCTGGGATTCCTTAGGCGCATCCGCCGAGTCAAACAGGCAGAGCTCCACCTTGCTCGCGTGCTCGGAGAAGAGCGCAAAGTTGACTCCCATGCCATCCCAAGTGGCTCCAAGAGGGTAGGGGCGGCCTGGCCAGATGCGCATTTTGTTCATGGGTATAGATTGAGGAAAAGGCACGGGAATCACGGCGCGCGCCGGGCGCCTAGCGCGAGTTTATCTGAAGAATGGCCGGGCGCGTCCACTGTGGATTGCGTCGTCCTCGGGAATTGGAGCGGATGCGCACCGGTCGCTTTGACATCGCAAGGCAGGGGATGCATTTTTCCCACCGCTTTAAAGTGAGCATCTCCTGAATGAAAGCGACGATTCATTACCAGTGCCAGCGGTGCACGGCGTGTTGTCGGTGGCCCGGCTTTGTGAAAGTCACCGAACGGGAGGTGGCGAGCATTTCCGGGTTTCTCGGGATGAGCGAACACGACTTCATCCAGCAATACACCCGGCTCCGTCCGCAACGGGACGGGTTGGCTCTCATCGATAAACCCAACGGGGAGTGCATTTTTCTGGAGGGACGGGATTGCCGGATCCAAGCCGTCAAACCCCATCAATGCGCGGGGTTTCCCAATACGTGGAATTTCCCGGGCTGGCGCGAGGTTTGTGAGGCGGTGCCGGAGTTGCGGCGTTGAAATATTCGGGATTCTGGGTCCCGGCGGGTGCAAATGAAAAGGGCGGACCTCCTCAGGGAGACGTGGGGTTTCAATTGGAGGTTGTTTCTGGAGCACTCGGGTGGCAATCGTCCCGCCTATGTCGAGGTCCCAGCGTGTTGAGCTCCTGGTTTTTTTAGCCTGCTTTTTGAGCTACGCATTTTTCCATCAGGGTGGCGGGTGGAACCAGAATGCGCGCTTCGCGGAAGTGCGCGCGATCGTGGAGGAGGGCCGCTTTGCAATCGATCACTTCCTCGTTTATGAGCCCGTCCCCGGGCGCCCCACTTTGCAGCGGGCTCTCCTCGAAAACGGCGAATATTGCCGGGATGAAAAACGTTTCCGGTTGTCGTGGGTGGATATGGACTGGAGGCTCTTTCCCGTCAGTGATGCGCCACGAGAGCCGGGAACCGAGGATGCCCCTTTGGTGGAGGTTTGCGCCTCGGGTGACATCGGTTACGTGCCTCGGACCGGTCATTTTCATCCCAACAAGCCTCCAGGTACTTCGTTTGCCGGGGTGCCCGGGTATTTTGTGCTATACCACGTGGAGCGCCTGCTTGGGCTGGATCCGGATCACTGGTGGATTTTGACACTCAATTCCTGGATGACCTCGGTTTGTAGTGTCGGCCTGGCCTCAGCCCTCGGTTGCGTTATGTTTTTCCGGCTGGCGCAGCACCTCGGGCGCGGGCGGCTCTTGCCGGCCCTGTTTGCCACCCTCGCGTTGGGCTTTGGCTCCACTTTTTTCCCGTTTGCAACGCTCTTTTTTGATCATTCTCTCTGTGCTGCGCTGTTAATCGGAGGGTTCTACTTTCTTTGTTTCCCGCCACAACGCGCCGCCGGTCCGGGGCTGGGAGGGGCGGCAGCCGCCGGTGTCTGTGCCGGGTTTGGCGCAGTGACAAATTATCTGGCCGCCGTTGCAGTTTTGTTCCTTGGGTTTTACGCGTTGCTCGCCTCCCGGCAACACCGCTGGAATTGGCGGGCTGCCGCGGGTTTCAGCCTGGGAGTGCTCGGGCCCTTCCTCCTGATCTGCGCTTACGGTTGGGCGTGTTTCGGGTCCCCCTTTAAACTCAACAACGATTTCCAAAACCCTCTCTTTAATGAGTCCGGGAGGGCTCTCCTTGGCATGTTCGCAATTCCCGACTCGCTCGAGTCCCTTGCAAAGCTCGGGTATGTGGGATCGCTCATCGCGGTTTCTCCGTTTCGCGGGGTTTTTTTTCTCTCCCCGGTGTTGGTTCTGGCGCTGCCCGGTTTTTGGGTGTGGCTACGGAAAAAAGATCACTTGGCCGAGGCCCGGCTTTGCCTGGCCATCTTCGGTTTTTTCTTTTTCGTGAACATGACTTTCAACGGCTACCATGCCGGCCATTCCGCCGGACCCCGCTACCTCGTTCCCGGGCTGCCTTTTCTTGCACTTGGACTGGTGGCCGCATTTGAGCGCTGGCGAAACGCGAGCCTGCTGCTGGGCTTTGTTTCGATAGGGAACCAACTCCTGCTCACCGCCACAGATGCGCAAAATCCTGCCGGAGTCGGAGGCCACGCCCGGGTGGAGGGCCGCCGTCAGGAGTGGGGATATCGGATCATCGCTGATTACGCTTGGCCTCTGTTTACTGCGGGTCGGGCTTGGCCGATTCTCGATGCTCAGCTGCAGGTGCACATGGAAAAGGAGAGTGCGCGGATTGCAGGCTTCAGTGGCGAAATTGAAAGCCGTGTGGGGGAGGAAAATCGTCTTCGCGCCGCTTTACGCGAGTCGATCCAGCGGGGAGAACCCTCTCCCTTCCTTCTCGGCTCCATCGAAGGCCCGGTTTCGGTGAATCCCGTCGGAGCGTTTGAAGGGATGTTGACTTACAGATTCTACCCGCCCGGATCCCCCCAGTGCCGTTGGGCTTCCTTCAATGTGGGCGAGTTCCTCTTTCCCAACAGCCGTTTGAGCCTGCTGCCATGGGCGCTGGCAGTCGGCAGCTGCACGCTCCTTGCCATCTTCATAGCCCGACGAGCGTCCAATTAAGAGGCTGGCTCGCTTCGCTCAACCCCGAAGAACCCTCCCCGAATCACAACGACGCGGAGGGTGCAACCCATCCGCATCCGGACCTGAACGCGAACCCTTCCTAAGGCCGCAGACCCAGTGCTGCGGTGCATTCGCGCTGCACCTCAAAACCGTAACGCCAGGCCTCCAGAAGACGGGAAATTGAAAAAAGCCGTATTTTTCACAAAACTTCCCTTGCTCTTACCGTCCTCATCGCCTACACAACCACCCCCTTCGCGCTCTCGGTGGTTCGCCACTCGCTCTCGCGGCTCCTGGCTGGAATGCTGGTGTGTCCGTGGATTGCGGGATCACAGGAGTCAGTGAAGGGAAAATTCGAGGGAAAGTTCCTTCAGAAAAAAAATGGGTGATGGAAGCTATTTCGCTTGCACGTCAAGACGAAAGACCTAGCCTCCGCCCCCCGCCAACGGAGCTGTCGGTCTCATCCGTTCCGCGGGTTATTATCGCCGCTGCAAAGCGGTGTCTGGGACCGAACAAAAACGAAACCAAACTTTCGAATGCCAACCATCAACCAGCTCGTCCGCAAGGGGCGCCAAAAGATCACGGTCAAGTCCAAGTCTCCGGCGTTGACCAACTGTCCGTTTCGCCGAGGGGTCTGCACTCAGGTCATGACGCGGACTCCCAAGAAGCCGAACTCGGCGCTGCGGAAGGTGGCGAAAGTTCGTTTGACTAATGGCTACGAGGTCATCGCTTACATCCCAGGCGAGGGGCATAATCTTCAGGAGCACTCCATTGTTCTGGTCCGGGGTGGTCGTGTGAAGGATTTGCCCGGTGTTCGTTACCACATCGTGCGGGGTTCGCTGGATGCCCTTGGGGTTGATGGCCGTCGCCGGAGCCGCTCGAAGTATGGCGCGAAGCGTCCGAAGCCGGGTGCTGAGGCGGAGGCGAAGGGTAAGGGTAAGGGTAAGAAGAAGTAGTCATTTTCATTTTCATCTAAACTTCACATGTCACGTCGTCGTCGGGTCATTCACAAGGAAGAGAAGCTGGATAGCCGTTATGGTAGTCCGGTGGTTGCGCGTCTCATTGCGACCGTCATGAAGAGCGGCAAGAAGTCTCTCGCGGAGCGCATTGTTTACACAGCAATTGAGGAAACCCGCACGGGGACGGATTCTGTTGATCCGTTGGAGACGCTTCACAAGGCGATGGACAATGTGAAGCCGCGTCTCGAGGTCAAGAGTCGCCGGGTGGGTGGTGCTACTTACCAGGTTCCCATGGAAGTGCCGGCGCCTAGGCAGGTTGCCCTTGCCATGCGTTGGATCGTCGGTTTCGCTTCCAAGCGTAAGAACATCCCTTTGATGAAGGCTTTGGCTTCGGAGATCAAAGAGGCGGCCGCCGGCCAGGGGAACGCAATCAAGAAGCGCGACGATACTCACAAGATGGCTCAGGCGAATCGCGCCTTTGCTCACTTCCGGTTCTAGGTTCTCAGTCATCTCATTCAATAGAGACCTTATGTCCGCTAACTCTGTCGTCACAACGAACCCAAACTCTCCGGATCGCGCTTTCCCGCTCGAGCGGACGCGGAACATCGGTATCGCTGCACATATCGATGCTGGCAAAACCACGCTCACGGAGCGTATTTTGTTCTATACCGGCATGATCCACCGGATCGGTGAGGTTCACGAAGGGACCACGGTGACGGACTGGATGGAGCAGGAGCGGGAGCGTGGGATCACCATCACGTCCGCTGCGACTACCTGTTTCTGGAATCAGCGTGCCGAGGTGGGCATTTTGAAGTCGTTCGAGGGCATCAAGATGCGCGTCAACATCATTGATACGCCTGGGCACGTCGATTTCACGGCAGAAGTCGAGCGCTCCCTCCGGGTTCTCGACGGCGCGGTTGCGGTTTTCTGTGCTGTAGCGGGCGTTCAGCCTCAGTCCGAAACGGTGTGGCGCCAAGCTACGAAGTACAACGTTCCTCGGATTGCATTCGTCAACAAGATGGATCGCACGGGCGCGAATTTTGACAACGCAATTAACGACATGCGCACCAAGCTGGGCGCAAATGCGTGGCCGGTCTTGATTCCTCTGGGGCGTGAGGATGGCCTCCGCGGGCAGTTGGACGTCATCAACAAAAAGGCCATCATCTATTCCGATAGTGATGCCATGGGCTCCACTTATACGGTGGAGGAGTTGCCTGCGGATTCGATTGATCTCGTTGAGGCTGCCTACGGAGATTTGGTTTCAGCCGTAGCGGATCTCGATGAAGATCTGGGTCTGGCCTTTTTGGAGGAGCAGCCCATCACCCCTGTGATGCTGAAGGCAGCGATCCGGCGGCAGACCATTGCCAATAAGTTTGTGCCTGTCGTTGGAGGTTCGGCCTTCAAGAATAAGGGCGTTCAGTATCTGGTCGACGCCGTAGTCGATTATCTGCCGAGCCCCATCGATATTCCCCCTGCTCGAGGGCAGGATCCGGACACGGCCGAGCCTGTGGATGTTGCCGCTGACGATAGCGCCAAGTTTTGTTCATTGGCGTTCAAGCTCTGGAGCGATCCATTTGTCGGTAAGTTGGTCTTCTTCCGTGTTTATAGCGGCAAGCTGACGAAGGGGGATACTGTGTATAATCCTCGGACCAATAAAAGGGACAGGATTAGTCGCCTCATCCAGATCCAAGCGGACAAGCGGGAAGATATCGATACCATTTACTCGGGTGATATCGCCGCAATCGTGGGAATTAAGAATGTTACCACTGGTGACACCCTGTGTTCAGAGGATCGGGAGATTCTACTCGAGCCGCCTTCTTTCCCCGATCCGGTCATTTCAATGGCGATCGAGCCGAAAACGAAACTCGACCAGGAGAAAATGTCGGTTGCGCTTCAGCGCTTGGCTGAAGAGGATCCCACGTTTCGTGTATTCACGAATGAGGACACGGGTCAGACGATTATCGCCGGCATGGGTGAGCTGCATTTGGAGATCATCCGCGACCGAATGATGCGGGAGTTCAAGGTGGATGCAAACGCTGGCAAGCCCCAGATTGCTTACCGCGAAACCATTACCAAGCATTCCGGTGGTGAGGGTAAGCTCATTAAACAGTCTGGCGGTCGTGGTCAGTATGGGCACGTCATTGTGGATGTCCGTCCTGCGGAGCGAGGAAAGGGATTGGTGGTGGAAAACAAGGTTGTCGGGGGCACGATTCCTAAGGAGTATATCCCTGCCTGTAAGAAGGGGATCGAGGAGGCAATTTTGAACGGTGTGGTTGGTGGTTATCCAGTCATTGATGTCGAAGTGGATATTATTGATGGCAGTTATCACGACGTTGACTCCAACGAGCTCGCATTCAAGATGGCTGCGATCTTTGCTGTTAAAGATGCCTTTAAAAAGGCCAACCCGATCCTTCTTGAGCCAATTATGAAGGTCGAGAACTCGACTCCTGAGGAGTATCAGGGCGATATTATGGGTGACCTCAATCGGCGTCGCGGCCGGATCATGAGCATCGAGGCGAAGGGCGGACTGAGTGTAATCAATGCGGAGGTTCCGTTGGCCGAGATGTTTGGTTATTCAACGGCTATCCGGTCGCTCTCCAAAGGCCGTTCGAGTTACTCCATGGAGCCGCTTCATTTTGAGCAGGTGCCATCCCAGGTGCTGGCCGCAGTTTTGGATCAGAAGGGAAAATAGAATTTTAGATTATGACTGGACAACGCATTCGCATCCGTCTCAAGGCTTTCGATTATCGCATGTTGGATACTTCGGCGGCGGAGATCGTTGAAACGGCCAAAAGGACTGGCGCCCAAGTGGCCGGCCCGATTCCTCTCCCCACCCGGATAGAGAAGTTTACGGTTAACCGTTCTCCCCATGTCGACAAGAAGTCCATGGATCAGTTTGAGATCCGAACTCACAAGCGGTTACTGGATATCATCGAGCCAACCGCCAAGACTGTAGACGAGCTCAAGAAGCTGAATCTCCCTGCCGGGGTGGATATCACCATTAAGATCTGACGATTAACCTATCAAATAGCATGAAAATAGGATTGCTAGGAAAGAAGCTTGGGATGACCCGGGTTTACGACGAAAAGGGAAAGGTCACCGCTGTTACTGTGATCGAGGCGGGTGGTAATGCTGTCACTCAGGTGAAAACCGCTGACAATGACGGGTATTCCGCCGTTCAGGTGGGCTTTGACTCTCAGAAGGCACAGCGCTTGACGAAGGCTTTGAATGGTCATTTCAAGAAGGCAGGATGTGAGTCGAAGAAGCGCTTGAAGGAGTTCCGCCTTCCTGCCGGTGTTGCTGCCGACTCTAGCCTCGATGTTAGTCTCACGCAGTTCGCTCCGGGAGATTTGATCGATGTGATTGGACGGTCCAAGGGCAAAGGATTTCAGGGTGTTGTCCGGCGCCACGGAATGGCCGGCCAACCGGCGTCACACGGTTCGATGATGCATCGTCGTAACGGCGCCATTGGCAACCGTTCCACGCCAGGCCGGATTTGGAAGAACATGGGCATGCCTGGCCACATGGGTGACGAGCGCGTGACTGTCCAGAATCTGAGGGTTTTGCAGGTCCGTCAGGAGGAGGGTTTGATACTGGTTACCGGTGCTGTTCCTGGCGCTAATGGTAGCTATGTCGTTGTTCGCCCGGCGAAGAAGGCTGACAAATAAGGCGCATACAAGCAATGAAGGCTACAATTCTCACTCTCGAGGCTGCTAAAAGTGGCGGTCTTTCTGTAATCGAAAACGGCAGAGGCACGCAGGCCGTTCACGACGTGGTAGTGGCGATGCGGGCCGCTCGTCGGAGCGGTACAGCGTCTACCAAAACCAAGGCCGACGTGAATCTGAGCGGTGCAAAGCCCTGGCGCCAAAAGGGTACTGGACGCGCTCGGGCGGGCTACAAGTCGTCCCCAGTATGGGTTGGTGGCGGTGTGGTCTTCGGTCCTCATCCCCGGGACTACACAAAAAAGGTGACTCGCTCCGTCAAGAGGCTTGCCCTGCGAAAAGCTCTAAGTTCAAGAATCAAGATTGGTGACGTTTTACTGGTCGATTCTTTTTCTGTCGGTAGCCCGAGGACGAAGGAGTTTGTGGCTCTCTTGACTGCCATTACGCCTGAGTCAAAGGTTCTGATTGTTGGGAAGGAGTTCGACGAGAACACTTATCTATCGGCTCGCAACGTGAAGCCCGTTCAGTTGATGACTGCGTCGGAGGTGAACACCGAGCAGTTACTGGGTTTCAAAAAAGTGATTCTAACGAAGTCAGCTCTCGAGCAGCTCGTTGAAAGGACCTCCAAGTAATGTTTAATCCAGCGAATATCGTAAAGACGGTCTGTCTGACAGAAAAGGCAACTCTGCTTTCTGAGAAGCTCAACCAGTATGTGTTCAGGGTGAATCCCTCGTCCACAAAGTTGGAGATTAAAAAAGCTGTTGAAGGTCTCTTCCATAAGACTGTCGTGCGCGTGAATACGTGTAATTATCTTGGCAAAAAGCGCAGAGAGCGGACTGCCGCTTTTGGGCGGACTGCCCATTGGAAGAAAGCGATCGTTACCCTCAAGGCGGGTGACAAAATTAATTTAGCCTGATTAGCGGCTTATTCATTGACGAGTCATGGCACTTAAAACTTTTCGGCCCCTTACACCAACTAGTCGTTTCAAGGCACTCCCTGCTTTCGACGAAATAACCAAGTCCAAGCCAGAGAAGTCTCTGGTTGAAGCCAAGAAAAAGAGCGGCGGCCGTAACAACGCAGGTCGTCTCACTTCTCGGCACCTCGGGGGCGGGCACAAGCAGAAGTATCGGATCATCGATTTCAAGCGTTCGAGGCGCGGAGTTGAGGCCTTGGTTTTGGCCGTTGAATACGATCCCAACCGTACTGCTCGCATCGCTCTCCTCCAGTATCCGGACGGTCAGAAAGCTTATATTCTTGCGCCAGCAGGGTTAGAGGTGGGCGCAAAAGTTGCCGCTGGCGAAGCGGTGGCTCCTGAGGTTGGAAATGCCCTTCCCCTCAAGGCGATCCCTTTAGGCACAGCGATTCATAATGTTGAATTGATCCCCGGTCGGGGGGGGCAGGTTGCGCGGAGTGCTGGCCAACAGGTGGTCCTGAGTAACCGGGAGGCGGGTTATGCGCTTTTGAAGATGCCCTCCGGCGAAATCCGTCGGGTTCACCAGGATTGCTACGCCACAATCGGTCAGGTCGGCAACGTTGATCACATGAACGTGTCGTCTGGAAAGGCCGGCCGCAGCAGGTGGCTCGGTGTTCGCCCCACGGTTCGGGGTATGGTGATGAATCCCGTGGATCACCCGATGGGTGGCGGCCAGGGTAAGTCCAAGGGTGGTGGCGGACGCCAGCATCCTGAGTCTCCTTGGGGTCAGCTCGCGAAGGGGTTCAAAACACGGCGCAAGCACAAAACTAGCAGCAACTTCATTGTTGAGCGTCGCAACTCA
>JBEIUI010000079.1:0-16454 GCA_040374425.1 Verrucomicrobiia bacterium
ACCAAAGAAGAGAAAGCGCAGAAGGCACACACGGATGCCTTAATTGACGGATTGCTGGCCAAGACGGCGGCATAAAAAGCCTGTCCCTTGTGCCTCTTGTGCCTTTCCCGGCGCTCTCGCGAAAAACTCCGTTTTTCCCGGGAACACCGGAGGGAGGCCGGTGTTTCCTGTGGGGGGTAACCGTGCGGCTGGCTGGGTTATGCCGAGGCCGTTTTTGGTTTGGCAAAAGAGAAGGCTAGGACGACCAGAGTGCAGGCCATCGGGACGAGGTAAGAGTAGGCGAACACCCCTGTGGTTTTGGAAATCCAGCCCATGAAGGGCGGGAACATCGCCCCGCCGACAATCGACATGACCAGCAGCGTGGAGCCGAGTTTGGTGGCTTTGCCGAGGCCGGTCAATCCGAGTGAGAAAATGGTGGGGAACATAATGCTCATAAAGAACTTCACCCCCATCAGAACGTAGGGGGCTGGATGGGTTGTGAGGACGAGCTTTTCCCCCAGCATGAGCCAGGCCGGCAGTTCAAAGAGGTGGGTTGGGGCCACGTACTTTGGGGCAAAGCCGCAGTAGGCGAGCAGGCACACGTTGACGGTGGAGAAGATGCCGAGGAGGGTGCGGGCGGAGATTTTGGTCATGAGCGAGGTGCCCAAGACGCGGCCCAGCATGAAACATCCGAGCACTAGGCCGAGGTAGGTGGTGGCGTCGAGTTTGCTGAGGCCGGTGACATCGGGCACGTAACGGAGGAAGAAGTCATCCACGCCGACTTGGGCACCGACGTAGCAAAATTGGGCCAATACGCTGAATAGAAAATATTTATTCGAGAAGAGTTGCGCAAAGAGGCCCTTTTCCTCCTCCAGTTCACTGGCGCCGGCCTGGTGTTCGCGTGTGTCGGGCAGTTTGGCGAAAAAGAACACGAGGGCCGCAAGGGCCAGCGCACCGCCAAGGGCCAGAAAGGTGGGGGTTACGGATTTTGCGTCCTGAGCGAGGGCGAGGAGGTAATTTGCCTCGTCTGTTTTTTTGAGGAGCTCCATCTCGAGGTGTGCGATCTTGGGCGTGCCGAGAATGAGTTTGGAGAGCCAGAGCGAGGCGACAAAGGCAGCAAGCCCGTTAAACGTCTGGGCGAAATTAAGGCGGTTGGCCGCTTTGGCCGGGTCGCCCAATACGGCTATGTAGGGATTGGCTGCGGTTTCCAAAAACGCCATGCCCGAAGACAGGACAAACAGCGCGAGCAGAAAAAAGCCGAAGCTGAGTGCCCATGCGGCGGAAATAAAGAGACCGCAGCCGAGCGCGCCCAGAGAGAGTCCGGCGACAATGGCTCCTTTGTATCCGAACCTGCGCATGATAATGCCGGCCGGCATGGCCATGACAAAATAGGCGACCCAAAAGGCAGAGGCCACAAAGCCCACTTGCACGTCGTTGAGCTGGCAGGCTTCCTGGACTTTGGGAACAATCGCCGGGAGCGAATTGTTCACGAGGCCCCACAGAAAAAACAGTGAGGTGACGAGGTAGGCGGCATTGCGAAGGACGGGCGCTGAGCCCTGGATGCCGGTAGCGGATGCCTGGCTGGAGAAGGTGACGGAGGCCATGGGGAAAATAAGGGGGTGGCGTTTATTTTCCGGTGCAACTGCGGTCGAGGTGCGTGTAGCCGCCGTCGACATACAGGATTTGTCCTGTGGTGTGGGCTGAGCGCTCGGAAGCCACAAATACCGCGGCGTCGGCGAGTTCGGAAGCGAGGGTCATGCGTTTTCCGAGCGGGATGTTTTTGACGATGGCCTGCAGCGTTTCGTCGGGATTCGCGAGCGAGTTCAGCCACGTTTGGTAGAGGGGCGTCATACACTCGGCCGGGATCACCGCGTTGACACGGATCTCAAAAGGCAGCAGATCCACGGCCCATTCGCGGGTGAGTGCATTCATGGCTCCTTTGGAGGCCGCGTAACCGGACGTGCCGCCTTGGCCTGTCTCGGCCACTTTGGACCCGATGTTGATGATGTTCCCCTTGCTCGCCTTGAGATGCGGCAACGCAAAGTGAACCATCGCGTACAGATGAATCAGGTTCGCCCGCAGCGACGCTTCAAACTTCGCTATCCCTGAACTCAGGTTGGCTCCGTCGTTTACACCGGCATTGTTCACCAATACGTCGATCCGGCCGAATTTCGCCACAACCGCCGCCACGGCGCCTTCGCACTTGTCGGCTTCGCACAGATCGAGCGGGTAATAGAGGACTTCGGTCTTTTGGGCTAATGCCGTGGCAAAAGCCTCCGAATCAGCCGAATGCCGGGTGATGATGGCGATTTTTGCGCCTTCCCTCGCGAAGCTTTCGGAGATGGCAGCGCCAATCCCTTTGGCGCCGCCGGTGACGATGACGACCTTATCTTCGAGCTGGAGATCCATGGGGTCTGGGGGGGATGGCGGCGGGTTAAGCCTCGTAGGCGCGGGCCACCTGGCGTTGTTCGCCCAGTCCGTCGATGCCGAGTTCCACGATGTCGCCGGGTTTGAGGTAGACCGGTGGCTTAAACCCGAGTCCGACGCCGGCGGGCGTGCCAGTGGAAATAACGTCTCCCGGCAGGAGCGTCATGAAGTGCGAGAGGTAACTGACGACGTGCGGGACGTTGAAAATGAAGTCGTTGGTGTTGCTGTCCTGCACGGTTTTACCGTTGAGCTTGAGCCAGAGGCGCAGATTGCCTTCGTTTGGAATCTCATCGCGGGTCGCCATTACAGGCCCCAGCGGAGCGAAGGTGTCTGCCCCTTTGCCTTTGGCCCATTGGCCGCAGCGTTCGATTTGCCATTCGCGTTCGGAGTAGTCGTTGTGCAACGCATACCCGGCGATGTGGTTGTAGGCTTCCTCGATTGGAACGTAGGACGCCTTTTTGCCGATCACGATGGCGAGTTCGACTTCCCAATCCGTTTTCACAGAGTTTTTTGGAATCATCACGCCGTCATTTGGACCGGTGAGGGCGGTGGTGGATTTAAAGAAAAGAACGGGCTCGGTGGGCGGCGTGGCTCCGGTCTCGGCGGCGTGTTTGGCGTAATTGAGCCCGATACAGACGATCTTGGACGGACGCGCGACGCAGGAGCCGAGCCGGGTGGACACGGGGACACGCGGGGCGGTTGCGGCGTTGGCGGCAACCCAGGCTGCGAGTTGGGTGAGGCTGTCGCCGCCGAAGAAGGTTTCGTTGTAATCACCGAGACCGGCGGCGGAGACATCGATGCGGGTGCCGTCGGGGAGTTGGATGCCGGGGAGTTCTGCGCCTTCAGCGCCAAAGCGGATGAGTTTCATAGGAAGGAAGGGAGGTGAAGGGTGAAAAAGGGAGGGTTAGCGAAGCAGGGTGACGCCGCCGTCGATGTCGTAGGCGGAGCCGGTGATGAAGGAGGCCTCGTCGGAGCACAGAAAGGCGATGAGGGCCGCGACTTCGGAGGGCGCCCCCATCCGGCCCAGGGGTTGATAGGCAGAGAGTTTTGCGAACATTTCCTCCCGGTTGTCCGGGTAGTTTTTCGCTAAAAAACCGTCCACAAACGGGGTGTGGATTCGGCCCGGGCAGACGCAATTGGCCCGGATGCCTTGTGCCACAAAGTCTTTTGCAACAGAGAGCGTCATGGTCAACACGGCGCCTTTGCTCATGGAATAGGCAAACCGGTCGGAGATCCCGATCTTGGAGGCAATTGAGGCCAGGTTCAGGATCGCGCCGCCGCCCTGACGGAGCATTTTTGGAATGGTGGCGTGCATCGTGAGGTAGACGCCTTTGACGTTTACGTTGTAGACGCGGTCGAAATCTTCTTCCGACGTATTAAGCACGGTGCCGATGTGCGCGACCCCTGCGGAGTTCACCAAAACATCGATCCGGTCGAGTCCAGAAAAGGCCGCTTCTACTGAGGCGGCGCTGGAGACATCGATTTCCAGAGCGATTCCGTCGAGTTCGGCGGCGACTTTGGAAGCGGCCTCCATGTTAAAGTCGGCGATGACGACGTGTGCGCCTTCTGCGGCGAGGCGGCGGGCGACACTTTCTCCAATTCCGGAGGCGCCTCCGGTGACTAGTGCGGTTTTGTTGAGAAAACGGGACATGATGAGTAGGGCGAGGGCTATGGTTTAGAGAGGAACGTGGGGGAGATTCGGGCTAGGCAGGCGATAGAACCGGACGGCGTTTGCACCCAAAATCGCGGCTTCCGCATCTGCTCCCAGAGTGTGGATGTAGTCAGCGGCGACATCGTAAACGTCGGCGTATTGGTGCGCGCCGAGCAGGCACACCGGCCAGTCGGAGCCGTACATGACGCGTTCGACGCCAAACGCCTCGACGACGGTTTCCATGTAGGGAAGCAGTTGTGCGGGGGTCCAGGCGTAAGGAATGGCTTCGGTGACCATGCCTGAGAGTTTGCAGTGCAGGTTTGGGAAATCGTGGGCGAGCTGGCGGAGGCCCTTTGCCCAGGTGGTGAATTCGCCGGAGCGGATGTCGGGTTTGCCCAGATGATCAACCACGAGACGGTGGTCGGATGCGCATTGGCGCACGAGATCGTGTGCGTCCTGAAGTTGGTGGGCGAAAATGAGGATGTCGTAGGCAAAACCTCGTTCCCCGGCCTTTCGGACACCCCGAACAAAGGCGTCGGAGAGCCACTCATCGCGCGGTTTACCCTGAAGAACATCGCGGAGACCGACGAGTTTGGGGCGGCCGGCCTGGGCATCCAGGCGCGCCTCCAGAGTGTCTGCGGCCAGATCCAGCCAGCCGACAACGCCGAGCACAAACGGGTTCCGGTCGGAAAGTCCGAGCAGATAATCGTTTTCGCGTTCGTCGCACCGGGCCTGTATCGCGACACAACCATGCAGCGAGCGAGCGGAAAGCAGGGGATGCAGGTGTTCGGGTTCAAACGTGCGGGCAATGGTTTCCATGCCGGGGCCAATCCAGGGGTATTCGCTCTGCGAATAATTCCAGAAGTGTTGGTGGGAATCGACCCGCAGCCCGATCCCTGTGTCGAGGGTGTGGAGTTGGGCGTCCAAATCAAAGGCAAGCTCCATGGGGCTCCAGGGTTCGCCGGGTTTGTGCCCGGGAAGAGGCGATTGCAACGAGGCCATGAGGTTTTCCCAAACCGGATTGCTGGAGTGCAGCCCTGCGTAACGGGGGAAATCGAGGTTCGGGTCAAAGCGGTCTTCGACCTCCATTTCATAGAAAAGTCGGGTGCCGGTCCTCCAGATACGCAGGTCGCGGACGCCAACGGCGCGAAAACTCCGCAGGACTTCCACCCAGACGGCCCGATGATGGGCGAGATACCCGGCGATTTTGGCCTCGTCTTCGACGAGGTTGATGGTGGCGGCGTAACGTTTCACGGAGGGAAAAGAGCCTGGCCTGGAGGGGGGTTAGAGGGAGATGCCGCGCTTCCAAGGGATGAAGTCGTCTTGATGGTAGATCTCGGCGCGGGCAAGTTGGGTGCCGGACGCGACCCGGATGCAGAGTTCGAGCAGTGCATCGGACTCCGAATCCAGCGTGGAGGAACCGTCGATGATGCCGCCGCAATCGTGATCGATGATGTCGGGCATCTTCTGGGCGAGGGCGCGATTGGTGGCGATTTTGAGGGTGGGGGTGACTGGGTTTCCGGTCGGGGTGCCGAGACCTGTGGTGAATAGGATCAGGTTGCAGCCTGCGGCGGCCTGGCCTGTGGTGGCCTCGACGTCGTTGCCCGGGGTGCAGAGTAGGCTGAGGCCTGGGGTGCGGACTTGTTCGGGATAATCGAGGACGCCGACGATCGGCGAGTAGCCAGCTTTGCGGGCGGCGCCGCAGGATTTGATGGCGTCGGTAATGAGGCCGTCGCGGATGTTTCCGGGGGAGGGGTTCATGTCCATCGAAGCGCCGCAAGCCGCAGCTTGAGAGGCGTAGCGGGCCATGAGTGCTACGAACTTTTCGGAAAGGGTGTCCGTGACACAGCGATCGATCATTTCCTGTTCGACGCCGACCAGTTCGGGGAATTCCGCGAGTACGGCCGAGCCGCCCAGGGTGATGAGTTTGTCGGCCATCATTCCCACGGAAGGATTGGCCGAAATGCCGGAGAACCCGTCGGAGGCGCCGCATTTCACACCGACGTTCAGGTGCGAGATGGATTCCGGGGTGCGCTGACAGAGGTTGGCCTGGGCGAGGCCCTCAAACGTGGCGTGGATGGCCTCTTCGAGCAGGCTGGTTTTGGTGCCGACCTGCTGGGATTCGAGGATGTGGAGTGGTTTGTGAAAAGTCGGTTCGATCGCGTGGATCTGGTCCATGAGCATCGAGATCTGAGCTTTTTGGCAGCCGAGAGAGAGGACGGTCGCACCGGCCACGTTTGGGTGGCAGATGTAGGCTGCGAGCAGTTCGCACAGGGTGATGGAGTCGGATTCGAGGCCGCCGCAGCCGAGGTTGTGGGTGAGGAATTTGATGCCGTCGACGTTTGGGAAGGGGCGGTCGTGGAGGGGGGCGCCGGGAGGGGGCGGGGAGAGGGCGTGGATGTCGTTGTTTGTTTTGCGGGCGGAAACGAGGGCTTTGACGAGGTTGGTGTAGCGGTCGTTATTGGCGTAACCGAGTTCGCGCAGGAGAGCTTCCCGCAGGACCTGGAGGTTGTTGTTTTCGCAAAAAACGAGGGGGATCACGAGCCAATGGTTGCGGGTGCCGACGCGACCGTCGGAGCGGCGATAACCGAGGAAGGTGCGGTCGGCGAAGCGGTTGGCGTCGGGTGCGGTCCAGTGGTAGGGCCTTTTTTGGGCGACGCTAAAGGGTTCTGCCGCGTGAGCGAGATTGTGGGTGTGGATCAGGGAGCCGGCGGTGATGGGCTGCAAGGCGCGGCCGACAATGACCCCAAAAAGGCGGACGGGTTCCCCGGCGGCAAAATCGTGCCCGGCGAACTTGTGTTTGGCTGGGACGAGTTCGGTCAGGGTCCAGGAGCGGCCTTCGAGGGCGACGGTTTCGCCGGGGGCGAGGTCGCGCAGGGCGACCAGGAGGTTGTCGGAGGGGTGAATGCGCAGGATGGGCGCTGGGGAGAGCGTAAGAGGCATAGGAGTCGCGCTGGAAGGGGGTGAGGAGTCAGGGAGAGGGTGAATTTATTGGAGTGCAGTGGTTTCCGATCGGTCGATGGTGCTTTGGGCATCGGTAATGTGAGCGGTCATGGCGGCAGCGGCGGCGTCTCCATCCCGGCGGACAATGGCGTCGAGCACGGCCTGGTGCATCTGGACGGGGCACGAATGACCCATGGCGCGGAAGCCTTTGTTCTGGCTTGCGGCGAGGAGTTCGGCGAGGGATTCGAGAACCAGCAGGAGGATGCGGTTGGCGGAGGCCTCGGCGATTGCGCGATGGAAATCCATGTCCGCCTCGACGGCGCTTTCGATGGAGCCGGCGTCTGAAAGGCGCAGTTGTGCGTCCTCCATCTGGCGAAGCTGTTCCAGAGAAGCGCGATGAGCGGCGAGGCGGGCGCATTGAGGTTCGAGGATGAGTCGGACCTCGAAGAGTTGCTGCATGCGCTCGGTTTCCTGGGGAACGAGAAGGTGAAGGGCTGCGGTGAGGGGTTTGTGCAGTTTGTTGACGATGCGTGTGCCGCGGCCCTGGCGGATTTCGACGAGGCCCTGGAGTTCCAGTCGTTTTATGGCTTCGCGCAAGACGTTGCGGCTGACACCAAGTTGTTCTGCGAGGCTGCGCTCGGCCATCAGTTCGCCTTGGGCGGCACCGTTTCCGTCGCGGGCGAAGGCGGCGAGTTGGTAGCAGACCTGTTCGACGAGGGAAGGCGCTTTTTTGACTCGGGCGATGCGGGCAAGCGGCATGAAGGTCCACTGGTAGGGCCAATTTTATGGAGTGTCAAACGCTTTGCCTGAAACGGGCTTTGCTCTGTGTTTTCCCGGAGCCGCTCGTCTCAGCGTGGGGCGCCCATATGGAATTGGATTTGCCCCGAGAGGGAGCCGTCACTGGACGAGGCGCCAGACGCGGGAGTCAGGAAAAAGCCGGCCCCGTGGACTCCGTTTTGTTCGGATTGCGGCGGTTGGCGGAGGACGCCGGAAAAGGGGGGCGTCTGGGAAATGGCCTTTGTGGCGGAGCCCTCCGAGCTGCTGCGCTCAAAGCTGCCATTAAACACACCCGTTTCTGCTAGGGAACCGCTGATGAAAGACCCGAGCACGAAAATGAGCCCCCATTGGATTAAAGAATGGGGGCGGGCCGAAGGTCAAAAGGGCTACGCAAGCAATCGGGCGGCTAAAAAGTGGGTCGACGGCGTTCAAAGGCAACGCCGCAGCGCCCGATCGGCGGGGTTGAGCGCCTGGCGGGGCGTTTTTGGCGTTCATGCACGTGCCGCGTCGCACTCCGTCGTCGCTGAGCGCGGGGTCGTTAGCCCATTGTTCGCAGACTTGTGAAAGCACCCGCGTTTTAGATGGATCCTGACTTGCCCCCGGCGAAGAATGGCACTAGAGTATCACTTTATGCGAACTGAACTCGTGACGACCCTCAAACGCAAAGCCACAGAGATCATCGCTGATCTCGAACAACATCACGAACCCGTTCTCATCACCCAGCACGGCCGACCTGCTGCATACTTGATCGACGTAGATTCTTTTGAAGCACTCAACCAACGAATCGCCGTGCTTGAAGGAATCGCAAGAGCAGAACAAGCGATCGATCAAGGGAGAGTCATCTCCCATGAGGAAGCCAAAAATAGAATGGGACGATGGCTCAACTAATCTGGACGGAACCCGCATTAAGCGATCTGGATGCGATTGCCGACTACATCGCACTCGACAAACCAGACGAGGCAAAAGCATTTGTCCTGCGGGTCTTCTCCCATATTGAGCAGCTCCAAGAATACCCAGAAAGTGGTTCCATTCTACGAGAACATCCCAAGTCTCCATACCGCCAAATAGTGGAACCACCTTGCCGCATTTTTTACAGATTCGATGGAGCTAAAATCTTTGTTCTTCACGGCCTGCGTGGACAAATGCGCCTCAAAAAACAGCGGTTGAGACACTCTCCAGCGGACCCCACGCAGGGCTAACAAGTCACTGGAGGGAACGCTCTCCATGCGGCACTTCGGCTGCTGACCAGCCTCGGGTGCCACGTTCCGAGGGTCCCTCAGTTCTGGCGTTCGTTAAAAAATAGGAACACTAATCTACCAGCCAGCGGATATTAGAAGACGGAACGATTTGTCTATTTTGCCAGAATGTGCAGCAAGGCGCGACTA
Organism: Verrucomicrobiia bacterium; assembly: GCA_040374425.1. Lineage (GTDB taxonomy): Bacteria > Verrucomicrobiota > Verrucomicrobiia > Chthoniobacterales > Chthoniobacteraceae > CAIURC01. The sequence goes on from JBEIUI010000079.1 coordinate 9,163, forward strand.
ATGCAGAAGTGAGCGCTTCCTGCAGAATATCACGACGTTATCGGCGTGGGGTTCGATGGACGTTGCTGTCGATTCCTGAACATTTTCTACGACAGAATTACAAACCTGGTAAGAGACGGAAAAGATGACGCGGAGATTCTTCAATGGTGCTATCAAGAGGACGTCTCAGTCCCAAACTCCTCATGGTTGAGCCGGGAAAAAACTCTGGTGGAAGTATGACCACCGGCGCTGCGAAACCTGGAAATCCGTGAGCGGATCGGTGGGCGTGATCCGCTGTCCCACCGATGATTAAACTTGAATCCTCCGAGTGATTCCGGATCCCCCGAGGGACGCTATGCCCAGCGCAGGGCGCGCCCCGCCGGAAGGGTTGCAGCCCGGAGCCGCCCGTGGGGGTGCTGGACATTCGCCGGGGCCGGGATATAGAGCGCGGACTGCTTATGGCTAAAAACTTTAATTCGGCGGAGTGGAATCTGCCACCCATTGACCTCGGCTGGGTGTGGCGCGGAGCGGCCGTGCTCTTGGCCGTCAGCGCTTTGTTTTCCTGTGTCACCAGTATCCCGGCCGATTCCGACGGGGTGCTCACCCGCCTGGGCCATTTCCAGGGGATCCTTAAGCCGGGGCTCCAGTTCCGACTGCCTTTTGGCATCGATCGCGTGGTGGTGGTGCCCGTGCAGCGTCAGTTGAAGCTGGAGTTCGGGTTCGGCACGGCCGGTGCATCCAACCGGGAACAGGCTTCGCGCGAACCGGATCTCGAACAGAGCATGGTGACCGGAGACCTCAACATGGCGTTGGTGGAATGGGTGGTGCAGTACCGCATCGAGGATCCCGCAAAATACCTTTTCCAAGTCCGGGACCCGGGGGCGACCCTGCGGGCCGCCAGCGAATCGATCATGCGCGAGGTGGTGGGGGATCGAACGGTGGACGAGGTGCTCACGATTGGCCGGCAGGACATCGAGAACGACGCGCTACTGGGGCTCAAGAAACTCTGTGACCGTTACGGGCTGGGACTCTCGATCATGCAGGTGCAGTTGCGCGACGTGCATCCGCCGCGCCAGGTGCAGGCTTCTTTCAACGAGGTCAACCAGGCTCAGCAGGAGAAGGAACAGTCCATTAACATCGCCAACGGCGAATACAACAAGGCGGTCCCCAGGGCCCGCGGCCAGGCGGACCAGAAACTCCGGGAAGCCGAGGGCTATGCGTTGCGCCGGGTCAATGAAGCGCGCGGGGACGCCGAACGTTACGGGGCGTTGCTGGCCGAATACCTCAAGGCTCCGGAGGTCACCCGGCAGCGGTTGTATCTGGAGACCATGGCGGACGTGCTTCCCAAGCTGGAGCGCAAAATCATTCTCGACGAAAAGGCCGGCCAAATCCTGCCCCTTCTCCCGCTGGACCAGAAAACCAAGACCAAATGAAACCGGTTTCCCTTCTTAAATGGGCTTTTTTGCTGGGGCTCTTCATCCTCTTTTCCGGCACGGCGTTTGTGGTGCCTGAGACCGATTACGTGATACTCACCCAGTTCGGTAAACCGGTGGGCCACCCCATCGCCACGGCTGGACTGCATTTCAAGCTGCCGTGGATCCAGGAAATGCACCGGCTGGAAAAGCGGGTGCTGGAATGGGACGGCCCCAGCGCCGAGATGCCTACCAAGGACAAACTCTACATCGTTCTCGATTCCTTCGGGCGGTGGAGGATCAAGGATCCGCTGGCTTACTTCCTGCGCCTCCGCGATGAACGCAGCGCGCGGTCCCGTCTGGACGACATTCTCGGGAGCGAGACGCGCAACACCGTGGCGCGGCACGCCCTGGTGGAGCTCATTCGGACCACCAAGCTGCGCAAGGCGATCCTCGATGAAGCGAGTGTGAATGCCAGCGGCACGGCCGCCGCGGGGCTGCCTCCGATCCAGATTGGGCGCGTGGGTTTGGAGGAGGAAATCGCCGAGCAATCCCGGGCCAAACTCGCCGAGTTCGGTATTGAACTGCTCGATGTGCGATTTAAACGCATCAACTACAACCCGGCCGTCAGCTCGAAAATCTTCGACCGGATGGTCAGTGAACGCCGCCAGATTGCGGAGCGTTTCCGGAGCGAGGGGGCGGGGGAAGCTGCCCGAATTTTGGGAAGCAAAGACCGGGATCTCAGCCAGATTGAGTCGGAGGCGTATCGCAAGGTGCAGGCTATCCAGGGCAAGGCGGATGCGGAGGCGACGGCCATCTACGCGGCGGCATATAACCAGAGTCCCGAGGCTCGCGAGTTCTACGGGTTCACACGCACGCTTGAAACCTATCGCAGCGCCTTGAACCGGGACACCACGGTGGTGTTGACCACCGAGGGCGGGTTCCTGCGTTATCTCAAGGGGGATTCCCAGCCGCCCCATTCCCCTTAAAGAAGGGGCGTTACGGCGCGGAGTCCGGAGCGCTCGGACCGCTCTGGAGCATCCGCGCCCGGAACTGGCGGATCGGGAGCCGGACCGTAAGGGTCAGGCCCTTGCCTTCGTCGGTGACCAGGTCGATCTCGCCGCCGTGTTCCCGAACGATCCGCCGCACGATGAGCAGGCCGAGCCCGGAGCCGCTGGCTTTGGTGGTGAAATAGGGCTCGAAAATATTGCTCATGTTTTCCTGCGAAATGCCGCCGCCGGTGTCGGTAAAGGAGATCGCCAGAAATTCATCGTCAAAATCCGTGCGGATCCGCAGGAACCCCCCGGTTTGCATCGCCTGAAAAGCGTTTTTGATGACGTTGTAGAAGGCTTGTTTGAGTTGGTTGCGGTCCACCTCCAGCAGGGGCAGGTCCGCACGCAACTCCTGCTCCACGAGGATGTCGCGATCGTCAATTTCGGGTTGGAGAAACGCAACCGACTCCTGCACCAGGGAATTGATGTTTTCGAGGGTCGCCTCCAAGCGGGCGGGGCGGATCGCCCCGAGGAATTGCCGAACCGTCGAGTCCAGGCGCTCGATTTCTTCCTGTGCGACTTCCAGCGATTTTTGAAGCTCTTTGCGCGCCCCTTCGGGCAGCTTCCGCAGTTTGCGCTCCATAAGTTGGAGATGGATGTGGAGCGAGTTCAGCGGATTGCCGATTTCATGGGCGACTCCCGCCGCCAGAAGCGTCAGCGCCGAGAGCCGCTCGCTTTGAAGGGTTTCCTCCGCCGACTGCCGGCTCTCGGTGATATCCCTCAGGATCACGGCATACCCCACCATCTCCTGCTCGAGCGGTTCTACGCGCCGGGTCCCCGGGGATTCAAGATGCAGCGGCACGACGTAGAAATTGAGAAAACGGTGTTGCGGGTAAAAGACCTCCATCTCGCGGCTGACGAGTTTTTCCGAGCCGATCAACCGATCCCACGCCAGGCCTCGGAGGCGTTCACTCAGGGGTTTGCCCATGCATTCCTCCCGCTCAAGCCCGAAGATTTCGCACGCCCCGCGATTGAGGTAATTGATGCGGCCGGATTGGTCGGTGACGATCACCCCCTCGTGGATGGCGTTGAAGATGGTTTCAAGGAACCCTTTTTCGTCGGCTAGCCGGTGCAGATAGTTTTGAACCTCCTCGGGCCGGACCCGCCCGATGCGTTCGATAAGTTTGTCAAAAAAGCCGGAGTTCATGGCAAGAGCGCCCAGTCAGGACGCCTCGCCTCAAAGACTCAAGCAGAACCTCCGGCCGAGAGCCGCGCCCCATCCCGGAGCGCGTGGATTGGGTCGGCGGACAAGCCGCGCGGCATCCGCGAGGGCCCAGTCCCGAAAAATGAAGGCCCGGAGGTGGCGTGGGTCACGCGCATTTGGGTGTCCGGCACGTTTTGGGCTGTATGAATGACATGAACCAACGGACGACGATTGGCGAATATCTCATTGAACGGCTCTCTGCTCACGGGGTGCGGCATGTGTTCGGGATTCCGGGCGATTACGTGCTTGGGTTTTACGACCAGATGCTCGCGAGCCCTTTGAAGGTGGTCACCACCTCCGACGAGCAGGGCGCAGGGTTCGCGGCGGATGCCTATGCGCGGGTCTCCGGGCTGGGGGTGGTTTGCATCACCTACTGCGTGGGCGGTCTCAAGGTCATGAACCCGACGGCGGGCGCGTTTGCGGAAAAATCCCCGGTCGTCGTGATCAGCGGCGCCCCGGGCGTTCATGAGCGGGAAAAAAACCCGTTGCTCCACCATAAGGTGCGCGATTTTGACACGCAGAAACGGGTGTTTGAGCAGGTCACCGTCGCATCCGCGGTGCTCGACAACCCGGAGACGGCGTTTGCCGAGATCGACCGGGTATTACACGCCGCGCTGCGATTTAAGCGGCCGGTGTATCTCGAATTACCTCGCGACATGGTTGCGGTGCCAGGACGCGCCGGATACCGGGCCCCGGAGATCCACGAAACCAGCGATCCCATGGTGCTCCACGAAGCGTTGGCGGAGGCGGTGGCCCTGCTCAACTCCGCCAAAAAACCTGTGGTGTTGGCGGACGTGGAGTTGCAGCGGTTTGGCATGCAGGACGAGTTGGTGCGGATCATCGAGAAAGCCAACATTCCCGTGGCGAGCACGATCCTGGGCAAATCGGTGATCAGCGAGCAGCACCCGCTGTCTCTGGGTGTTTACGAGGGGGCCATGGGAAGGGACGCCGTGCGCGAGTATGTTGAATCGAGCGACTGCGTGTTGATGCTCGGGGTGTTCATGACCGACATCAACCTAGGCGGGAATACGGCGCGTTTGGACCTGGGTAAATCCATCTACGCCACCAGCGAGAAGCTCGCGATCCGCTACCACACCTTCGAAAATGTGCGCCTGAAGGATTTCGTGCGGGGCCTCATCGCCGCGCCCCTCATACGCCATGAACCCGGGGCACTGCCCACGCCGCAGCGTCCGGTGCAGTTTGTGCCCGATCCCCAGAACACGCAGTTGTCGGTGAAACGGCTCTTTGAACGGATCAACGAGTTTTTGACCGACGACATGGTGGTGGTGGCGGATGTAGGCGACTCCCTTTTCGGGGCGAGCGATCTCTTTATCCGTCGGCGCACGGAGTTTCTCGGGCCCGCCTATTACGCCTCCATGGGATTCGCCGTGCCGGCGGCGGTGGGCGCCCAGATGGCCCGACCCGAGCTGCGGCCGCTGGTGCTCGTGGGGGATGGCGCTTTCCAGATGACGGGGATGGAGCTCTCCACAATGGTCCGTAACGGGCTTAACCCCGTGGTCGTGGTGCTCAACAACGCCGGATACGGCACTGAGCGGCATATCCACGACGGCCCCTACAACGATCTTTTGGCGTGGAATTATTGGAAGCTGCCCGAGGTGCTCGGTGCCGGGCGCGGCTTTTTGGTCCACACCGAGGCGCAGCTGGATGCGGCGCTGGAAGCCGCGGCGCGGCACACGGAGAGTTTCTGCCTCCTGGATGTCCACCTGGAGCCTCTGGATCATTCCCCGGCGCTTGGGCGTCTGGCGGAGAGCCTTTCCAAGTGCATCTGAATGGGGAAAGCGCGCGGGTAGGGGATCGGCCGTTGGATGCCGGGAATTGCGTACGCACAAAAGGGCGGGACCGGAGTCCCGCCCCTAAAATGCGGAGGTGCTGATTTCGGCCCGTTGAAGAGCCGGGAAGCGGTTTAGGCCTTGGCCTCGACCACTTCAGCGGGCGTTTCCTCAGTCACAGGTCCGTCCACCCACTCGAGGATGGCCATGGGAGCGGCGTCGCTCTTACGGAACCCGAGTTTGATGATGCGGGTGTAGCCTCCCTGGCGCTGAGCGGCGCGGGGTGCGACTTTCTCGAAGAGATCCTTCACGGCTCCTTCGTTGTGGCGCAGAGTGGAGAGCGCCGTGCGCCGGGCGTGCAGCGTCTTTTTCTTGCCCAGGGTGACGAGCTTCTCAGCGAGGGGACGGACCGCCTTGGCTTTGGCCAGGGTGGTTTTGATCCGGCTGTGTTCAATGAGGCTCACGACCTGGTTGGCGAGGAGAGCATCGCGATGCGCCTGGCTGCGCCCGAGTTTAACCGTCTTACGTTGGTGTCGCATGGTGGTTGCTTATCTAAGGGTATCCTGAATGTGATTAAAGAGAGCCGTCGTGGCTGTGCGAGCTGATCGCCAGCGAGTCCACCAAGCCGGTCTCGAACTTCATGCCGAGCGACAGACCCAGCTGGGTGAGCTTTTCCTTGATCTCGTTGAGCGATTTCTTGCCGAAGTTGCGGTACTTGAGCATCTCGCTCTCCGATTTCTGGGCCAGCTGACCCACGGAGGTGATGTTCGCGTTGTTGAGGCAGTTGGCCGCGCGCACCGAAAGCTCGATCTCGTTGACCGACATTGCCAGCAGCTTCTTGAGCTTCTGGTTCTCCTGGTTTTGGAGCTGCGGGGTCTCGTCGAACGCCACGGCGTTTTCGTCGTAGCCGTAAAACGGCTCAAAATGCCGCTTGAGGATCGAAGAGGACTGGACCAGGGCTTCTTCCGGGGAAATCCGGCCGTCCGTCCAGATCTCCAGCTCAAGCTTGTCGTAGTCGGTGCGCTGACCAACGCGGGTGTTGCCCACGGCGTATTTCACCCGGGTCACCGGCGAGAAAATCGAGTCGATGGCGATGATGCCAATCGCTTGGTCAGGATGCTTGTTCTCGTCGCCCGTGGCAAAGCCGCGGCCTACTTTGACTTCCAATTCCGCTTCGAACTTCTGCTTCTTGTCTACTGTGCAGATGATCTGATCCTTGTTGAGCACCTCGCACTGCGGAGAGTCTTGGATGTCGCCCGCGGTGATGGCTCCCTCTTTGTTGGTCGAAATCACCAGGTTGCGGATCTCGTGATCGTGCGCCTTAAATTTCACCTTCTTGAGGTTGAGCACGATGTCGGTGACGTCTTCGACAACGTTCGGGAGGGTCTGAAATTCGTGGTCGGCGCCCTGGATCTTGACGGCGGTGATGGCGGCCCCTTCCAGGGAGCTCAGCAGCACGCGGCGCAGGGAGTTGCCAACGGTGTGTCCGTAACCGGCCTCGAAGGGCTCGGCGATGAACTTGGCGTAGCTGTCGGTTGCCGTCGACTCGTCTTTGACGAGCGACTTGGGCATTTCAAAACGGCCTAAACGAATAGCCATGGAATCGGTTGCTTTCTTTTTCTTACTCGCCGGGTTTCCCTTGGCGCGGACGGCATCCGATGCAGGCATCGGGGCCCAAGGACCAACGGCGTTTCTTTTCTTTTTCGCGCTTTGGGGGAGTGGAAGAAAGACGACCCGCTCCGCGTTGTAAACAACAAAGTCAGCCCCGGCCCGCGCCGGCGTCCGAAACCTCTCGGATTGGGGTGGCGGCCTCGTCCGGGGAAGGGGTGAGGGGTGAGGGGTGAGGGGTGAGGGG
>JBEIUI010000099.1:0-13290 GCA_040374425.1 Verrucomicrobiia bacterium
CCTCACGGTGTGGGGTTCAAAACCGCAGCAGTCGATGTGAGCCACTCTGGTCTGGTGCCGGCGGCCGCAGCGTAAATAAACGCGTTGCCCGGATCGGAGTCACCCCGCTGCACCGTTAAACCTACCAAGCGTTCCACTTTGCCGCTGATGTCACAACGGATCACAATGGCATTTTTGCCTTTCCAGACCCCACCGGGAGAAGCTTCGGCTGCCGTGTATGTCCCTGTCGCTGGGGCTGCAAAGCCGCTTGCGATCAGGGGCCACAGAGAGTTGGAGGTGTCCGTTAAACCGAGAACGTATGCCCATTCATTTTCTGCCGCGCCGAGCGTCGTGGGTGCGCCCGCCGCTGCGGCTGATCCGGCGGCCGTGCAGAAAGCCGATTTAGGGATAGCGAAGAGCGATTTGTCCGGAAGATAATCGGGAACCAAGGTTTGCAGCACGTCGTTGGAATTACTGCCGCTTGTGGCTAGGGTTTTGGTCGCGATGTTTGTGTAATTTGGATAATTACCGTTGAAGTCGGCGGCGAACAGTTTGCAGGCCATGCCGATCTGTTTGGCGTTGGAGAGGGCCTTGGTCTGGGCGCCTTTGGTTTGGACTGCGGTAAACGCCGGGAGGGCGATGCCGGCCAAGATCGCGATGATGGAGATCACCACGAGCAGTTCGATCAGGGTGAATGCTTTCTGATTGGGGGATTTCATGGGAGATAGACTGGGTTCATGCAAAAAATAGGACGGAATTATTTACTGGCAACCTAATATTTGACTCGGCCCGGGGTTTAAGTCGGCTTCGGTCCGCCGTTTGAGCCCGGTCACTGAAAGTGGCGGCAGGCGGAGGATCAGGGAATGGGTTTTGCCCTGCCATGCGATGTTCTCTGCACGGGCCCCGCCGTAATTCCCAACGTTACTGCCGCCATACACGGCCGCATCCGAGTTGAGGATTTCTTCATACCACCCCTCGCCGTTGACCCCCACCCGGTAGGCTTCGCGGACCACGGGCGTGGCGTTGATGACGAACACGAGGGTTTCTCCGGACCTAGACTTACGTTTGAAGGCCACCACCGAGTTGTCGCTGTCGTGGAAGTCGATCCACTCGAAGCCCTCGTAAGTGTCGTCTTGGTCGTAGAGCGCCGGCTCGTTTTTGTAGAGCCAGTTGAGGTGCTGGATGAGTCGGCTTAACCCGGCGTGTTCGGGCCACTGCGTCAGGTGCCAGTCCAACGATTGGTTGTGGTTCCATTCCCGCCACTGGCCGAACTCGCCTCCCATGAAAAGCAGTTTCTTGCCCGGATGCGCATACATCCAAGCGTAGAGCATCCTCAGATTGGCGAACTTCTGCCAGACGTCGCCCGGCATTTTGTCGAGCATCGAGCCTTTCCCGTGCACCACCTCGTCGTGGCTGAGCACGAGCATGAAGTGTTCGTGGAACGCGTAGATGAGCGAGAAAGTGATGTCCCCTTGGTGGAACCGGCGGTGGACCGGGTCTTTCTGCATGTAGCTCAGAAAGTCGTGCATCCAGCCCATGTTCCATTTGAAGCCGAACCCGAGGCCGCCGAGGTAGGTGGGTCGGGAGACGCCGGGCCAGGCGGTGGATTCTTCGGCGATGGTGAGGATGCCCGGAAAGCGTTCGTAGCACACTTCGTTGAAGCGTTTGAGGAAGTAGATGGCCTCTAGGTTTTCGCGGCCGCCGTGGATGTTGGGGATCCATTCGCCCGGCTGGCGGGAGTAATCGAGGTAAAGCATCGAGGCCACGGCGTCCACGCGCAGGCCGTCAATGTGGTAGTGGTGGAACCAGAAAAGCGCGTTGGCGATGAGGAAGTTGCGCACCTCGTTACGGCCGTAGTTGAAGATGAGCGTGCCCCAGTCCATGTGCTCGCCCTGGCGCGGATCGGAGTGCTCAAAGAGGTCGGTCCCGTCAAACTCCGCGAGGCCGTGGGCGTCTTTCGGGAAATGCCCGGGCACCCAGTCGAGGATCACGCCGACGCCCGCTTCGTGGCAGCGATCCACAAAATAGCGGAACTCGTCGGGGTTCCCGAACCGGCTGGTGGGCGCGTAATACCCGGTGACCTGGTAACCCCAGGAGCCCTCAAACGGATGCTCGGCGACCGGCAACAGTTCAATGTGAGTGTAGCCCAGCTCGAGCACGTAGGGCAGCAGCGTGTCGGCCAGCTCCCGGTAGCTAAAGAACCGGTTGCCCTCCTCCACCTTGCGCTGCCAGGAACCGAGGTGGACCTCGTAAATGCTGATCGGACTGCGATGCCATTCCTTCTGCTTCCGCGCGGACATCCAGGCCTCGTCGTTCCAGCGGTAGCGGTGCAAATCAAAAACCAGCGAGGCCGTCGATGTGCCGTGCTGGCTGTAAAACGCGAACGGATCGCTCTTGAGCGCCACACCGCCGTGCGCCTGGCGAATCTCCAGCTTGTAATGGGCGCCTTCGCCGATCCCGGGCAGGAAAATCTCCCACACGCCGCAGCCCAGAAGTTTGCGCATGGGGTGGACCCGGCCGTCCCAGCGGTTGAAATCCCCCACGACGCTGACGCGTTGCGCGTTGGGTGCCCAGACATGAAAGGACGTGCCCCAGACCCCGTCCACCTCGCGCAGATGCGCGCCCAGTTTGTGGTAGAGCTCCATGTGGTTGCCCTCGGCAAAGAGATGGAGGTCGAGCGGCCCCAGCAGGACCCCGAACGAATACGGATCGCGCTCCGCCCATGCATGGCCGTCTGCCGACACAAAATGCAGGGTGTAAGGGAAACGCTCGGTGGCGTCTTCAATCAGCGCGACGAAAAACCCCGCTTCGTTGATCCGCACGGCGGGGTGGCGGCTGCCGTCGAGCAGGTTTTCCACGGTCACCGCGGCCGCGTCGGGCCGGAAAACGCGGACCACCAGTTGCTCGTCAGCGGAGTGCATTCCGAGCACCGAGAAGGGGTCTCCGTGTTCGGCTCGCAGAATCGCTTGGAGGTTGCCCTCGTGGATGGCCGGCACGGACGTCGTGGTATTCATTCGGGATGAGAGGATGGTTTTTTTAGAAGAAGCGGGGCGAGGAATTTCTCGTAAATTCCAGCCCACGCGTAATCGCGCAAAACACTTTTCCGGGCGTGTATTTCTCGTGACCCCTGCAAAACCTCGGCGATTTGCGCGGCAATCTGCTCCGGGGACGCCTCCAGAGAGAAAAAATGCGCGGTGGTTGCCCCCAAGGTTTTGAGGGGCTCGATTCCGGGGCAGAAAACCGGTTTCCCGTGGAGGGCTGCCTCCAGCAGGGGGAGCCCAAAGCCCTCCTGGTGGCTGGGGAAAAAGAGCGCGTCTGCGATCCGATACAGGCTGCGTAAATCCCCGGACGCCAGAGGGAAGTGATCGTGCAGGAACAACGCATGCGCATCCAGGTTGAGGTCAGAACGCAGGTTTCGGAGTTCCCGGGCGTAATCTTCCGAGCCCGGATTGTGGGGATCCGGCGGGGCTGTCAGCAGCAGAAAAACCGTGTGGCCGGCCTCCCGGAGCGCGGCTGTGACGCGCAGGCTGAGCTCGATGTTTTTGCGGCGCAGCAGGCGGGCGGGATGGAGCAGCGCCCAGCCTTCTGCGAAAAACCCTGAATTCTCGGCCAGAGCGCCCACTGATGGGCTCAGGTCGAGTTCGCCGGGGTGCAGGCCGTTGGGAATGAGGGCGCAGGTTCCGCCGGTCATGGCCTCAAATTGGGCCTTGCGATGGGCTGAAATGGCGACGTAGCGCATCCTCCGGTGGGCTTGGCCAAGCACCGGCGGCAGCGGCCCCGGGTAGTCCGGGTTGCCTACGGCGAGGTCGTGGATCCACGCGACAAACCTGGGTCCGTCAAGTTCGTCCGCGAGCTGCCAGAGGATCGCGGTCCAAACCGGTTCAAACGGCATGGTCAGCACGTTGTGCACAATGACAAGGTCCTGGTCTCGCACGGCTTCACGGAGCGCGTTCTCCTGCCCCGGCTCCGCGCCGCCGGGAAGTTCCCGAAACCGAATCCGCGGGTCTTCGGATGCGCCTCGCCGCCCGAGCAGAGTGACTTCATGGCCGCGGTCTGCGAAAAGACGCGCATGTTCCGCCACGACAATCTCCACGCCTCCAATCACCGGAAGAAAGGAGTAGTGGACCAAGGTGATTCTCACTGCCCTCCGTTTGGCTCAATAGATTAGGGCTCGGCAAGGATGAAATGCTCTCAAGCGGGCGAGGCCGGGTTTTACTCCGGGATCCGAGAGGAAGGAGAAAGACAGTTTTTACGCGGAGCAGATACAAGGCGCGGAGAACGGATTGGAAATCGCGGCTCTGCTGGAACTTTCGTTTTTAGGGTGAATGGGAGTGCGCCCCGGCGGCGGCGCATTCTCGGATCGTGGAAACCGACCGGACGGGCCTGCGGGGTCCGGCCGCCCGTGTTCAGGCGCCTTCTATCGTTCGCGTCTGCTTGGTTTTCATTGTCCGGCGAGAGCCCTGGAAATCTTCGCTTGAACCCTTGAAGAAACCTGCGTTACCTTCCGCGCCCTTTGGCCAGGGTAGCTCAGTGGCAGAGCGGGGGACTCATAAGCCCTAGGTCGGGAGTTCAATCCTCCCCCCTGGCACTTCCTGAATTCTCACTTTCTGGATTCTCACTGGAGAGAACTCCACGAAGGTTTTCCGAAGCGGCTCCCGGGCGGGGCGCGGGGTTTTCTGCGGGGACTTTTCCCCAGCCTGGGAAGTCATGATAAAAAAACAGGTCGATTGGTATATTCCGTGCTATGAAGCACGCGCATGCGAAATCGCCCTTCCTCTTCCCAAATGGAGCAGGCTCATCTCCATTACGAGGGGGGGAACCTGGCGGAAGCGGGAAAAATTTGCCGTCAAGTGATCTCCCAGAGTCCACGGCACGCCGAGGCTCTGCATTTGCTTGGGCTGGTGGAACAGCGGTTGGGGAACTTGGATGCGGCTCAGGAATTCATCACGGAATCCCTGCGGGTGGACGGCAGCAGCGCAGCGGCGATCAGTAACCTGGCGGGTGTGCTCAAGGAGCAGGGGCGCGTGGAGGAGGCCATTGAGTTTTACCAGATGGCTCTGGATGCGGATTCCAATGCGGATTTTGCGCATTCCAACCTGGGCAATGCGTTTAAGGAACAGGGGCGGTATTCCGAGGCGGCGCAATGCTACCGGCGGGCCTTGGCGCTGAACCCGGGGTCGTATGTTTTTCACAACAACCTGGGGATCGCTCTCAAAGAACTCGGGCGCTACCGGGAGGCGGAGGACTGTTACCGGGAATCGCTGAAGCTTCATGAACAGAGCGATGCCACTTACACGAATCTGGGCGCGGTGCTGCATGCGCAGTCCCGGGGAGGGGACGCCATCGGCGCTTATCTGCGGGCCTTGGAGTTGAACCCGCAATCGGTTACGGCCCTCAACAACCTCGGGAATGTGCTCAAGGATCTGGGGCGTTTTTCTGATGCCCTGACCTGTTACGGCAAGGCGCTTCGGATCCAGCCTGGAGCCGCCCTGCTTCACAACAACCTGGGCGCGGCGCTCAATGAGCTGGGGCGGACGCAGGAGGCAGTGGCGTCTTTCCGCCGCGCGTTGGAGCTCAAGCCCGATTACCGGCAGGCGTTTAGCAACCTGCTCTTTGGTCTCAATTATCTGCCCGGCACCGATCGCGAGCGGTTGTTTGCGGAGCATTGCCGGTTCGGGGATCGGTTCGCAGAGCCCCTCCGCGCTTCCTGGCGGCCGCACACGGTTTTGCCGGACCCGCTGCGCCCCCTGCGTGTGGGCTTTGTTTCGGGCGATTTGCGGGAGCACCCGGTTGCCTATTTCATGGAACCGGTTTTCGCGGCGCATCGGAGGGAGGACTGCGAGTTTTTTGTATACGCCAACCAAGCCGAGCGCGATGCGATGAGCCAGCGGATGGAGGGTTTGGTGGAGCACTGGCGAAATGTGCTCGGGATGAGTGATGACGAGTTGGCTGGGCTCATCCGGGAGGATGCGATCGATATCCTGGTGGATCTTTCCGGACACACCTCGCGCAATCGGCTCATGGTGTTCGCCCGTAAACCCGCTCCGGTGCAAGTGGGGATGATCGGCTACATGCAGACCACGGGCCTGCGGGCGATGGACTACCGCATCACCGACGAGGCGATGGATCCCCCGGGCGTCTCCGAGACGTTGAACACCGAGGAACTCGTGCGGCTGGAGCTGGGCGCCTCGACGTTTCGGCCCCCGGCTGATTGCCCGCCGGTCAACGGGTTGCCGGCTGCGGCGAACGGGTTTGTGACGTTTGCGTCCTTTAATAACCTGGCAAAAGTGGGGCCGGATGTGCTCGCGATCTGGGCCCGAGTGTTGGCCGCCGTGCCGGGTTCAAAACTGCTGGTGGTGGGGCGCTCGGGTAACCCGGTCCGCCGTGTCTTGGAGTCGCATGGAATCGCTCCGGAACGCATCGAACTCATCGAACGCCAACCGGTGGCCGACTACCTGAAGCTGCATCACCGCGTGGATTTCCTGCTCGATACCTTTCCCTACACGGGCGGCACCACCAATATCCTGGCGGCCTGGATGGGCGTTCCCTTTGTCACGTTGCAAGGTGCGGGGAGCGCGGAACGCTCCGGCGCCGTCTTGCTGACGTCTTTGGGGTTGCCCGAGTTGATCGCGCACAGTCCGGAGGAGTATGTGGAAAAAGCCGTGGCTGCGGCCGCGGATCTGGAGTTTTTAGCCCGGTGCCGCGCGGGCCTTCGCGGGCGGTTGGATCCGGTGCTGGGCGACGGGAGTGCCTTTACCCGGTGTTTGGAAAAAGCGTTCCGCGGGATGTGGCAGCGCTGGTGTGCCCGGCAGGTGCCCGCCGTGCAACCGTGTCGTCCGGAGCCGGCCTGTGCGGTTGAAAATTGAACATAGCCATGAACCGAATCGCTCATCTCAAACACCGCTTGGAAACAGCCGTCGAGCAGGCGTGTGGCAATCCCGGGTTCGGGCTCCCGGCTTGGGCGGACGAGGATTACCTGGGTCGTGTGCGCGAGGTGCCCGTGGTGTGTTGCGGCACCGGTTACTGGGCGTCCGCGTTTCTCCACTACGCGCGGCAGCTGGGGGACTTGGAGATTTTGGCGGTCGTCGACGATGCGCACGCGGGCAACCACATCATGGGGTATCCCTGCCTTGACACCCAGGGCTTGGTGGAGCTCGTGCAGGACCGTCCGGAAGTGGTGTGCGTGAACACCGGCCAGTCCGACGCCGGTTACAGCCACTTCGAGGTGCTCGCATCGGAGAAGGGGTTGAAGATGCTCAACTACCTCCAGATGGTCCGCGCCTTGCGTCTGGAGACCGATATTCAACTCGCCGATTGGCTGCCTTTCATCACCTCCCGCCTCGGGGATTACCTCGCGCTCGAAAAACTCTGGGTCGATCCGCTCTCGGTGGAGACCTTTTACGCGTTCCTTCTCTCCCACCTCGAAGCGGACCGGGAATATCTCCTCGCCCTCAACCGGCCCGCGGATGCCGCGTATTTTCGCTCCGGCGTTTTCGGCGTCGGCGCCGAGGAGGTCTATGTCGATTGCGGGGCGGGCACTGGCGAAGCGCTCCGCGGGTTCATCCGGGCCGCGAAAGGTCGGTTCGGGAGGATTTACGCGTTTGAACCCGATCCGTCTCAATTTGAGCGGATGGAGAAATGGCTCAACCGGCAGTCTTTCTACGATTACTCCCAGCGGATCCACCTGCGCAGGGAGGTGGTGGGGCGCTGCACGGGAACGCTGGAGGTGAAGCCGTGGCGGGGGGTGGGAGTCTGTATCCCGTCGGCTCTGCCGGATCTGGACGGTTTGGGCGAACCGACCGACGCCCAGTGCGAGGCGGTGGCATGCCTGGATGAAGCCATTGAGGAGGAGGTCTCTTTTCTGCGGCTGGATATGGCGGGGCAAAGCCTCGGCATCTTGCACGGGGCCAGCCGGCATCTCGCCGCTGAACGCCCGAAGGTGGCTGCCTGCACCTCGCATCGGCCGTCCGATCTCATTGATTTGCCTCGTTATTTGGAGAGCCTCGACCGCGGATACCGTTTTGGGCTGCGCCATCACAGCAACACCCGCTACGACTCTGTCTTCTACGCATTTGCCGACTAATGAAACCCCTGATCGCTCCCTCCCAATACGTGGACCCCGGAGTGTTCACGCTCGAGCTGAAGCGTATTTTTGAGCGGGCGTGGATTTTCGCCTGCAGCCTTCACGAGCTTTCGAAGGACCAGGACTTCCGTTGCATCGACGTGGGGAACGTCTCGGTGGTGCTTCAAAACTTCGGGGGCGAAATCCGCGCATTTAACAACGTCTGTTCCCACCGGTTCGCCCGGTTACAGACGGAGCCGTGCGGGAACCGCCAGCTCAAGTGCCCCTATCACGGCTGGATCTACAATGCCGAGGGGCTGCCTTACGCGATTCCCCGCAAGCCGCTGATCTCCGAGATCACTCCGCAGACGCTCTGCGACTACCGGTTGGTGCGCTGGCATGTGCGATTCCTTGGGCCCTTGGTTTTCATCAAGAGGGAGACCCCCGGCGAGACCCTTGCCGACGACGATTTTGAGCGCCAGTGGGGCGATTTCTGGGAGCCCGTTTCGCAGTTGGCCAGCGCCTTTGGGGAGGTGGTCGAGAACACCGAGCATCGCGTCAACGCGAACTGGAAGCTGGTGGTCGAGAACACGCTGGAGGGATACCACGTCGATTGTGTGCATCCGGACACGATCCGAAAACTGGGGATGTCGGGTTTGGCTGGGCCCGCCCCGGAGTCGACCCAGGCCGGCCAGGGCGCCCCGGAGTCGAGCGCTGAACCGGGGGCGCAGAAGACGAGTTTCTTCCGGTTCGCGGGCCACAATTCGGCGGTTTTTTCGCCGTTGAATCCCGAGGTGTCCGCGCGCATGGATCGCGCCTATAAATTCCTTGCGCAGCGCCCTCAACGGCTCGAAGGGTATCGGCATTTCTATCTCTACCCCAACTTTGTCCTCGCCTCGACCCGGGGCGAATCATTCAGCTTGCAGCGCATCTTGCCGATTGACGAAAAGACCACGGTTCTCACTAGTTACCTCTTTGCGACAAGCGGTCTCGGGGACCTCAGTAAGATGGAGCTGGCGCTTAAAAAGCAGTTCTATCGGTCGGCTGCCGAGTTTGTGCAGGCGATCTTTGCCGAGGACGCCGCGATTTGTGAGCAGGTCCAGCGTTCGGTGGGATTTGCCCACGGCTCCGGTGTCCTCAGCGATGAAGAACAGCGGATCTGCGCGTTCCACGAGGCTTACGCCGAACGCATGAATTTTGATTAAAGAACTAAACTGCAACCCGTCACCCGCCGAACCACCCCTATGGAAATTCAACAATTCGTCCGCCATTTCGAAAACGCCGTTGAAGGCATCGAACCCGAGTCCTTGACCCCGCAAACCCAGTACCACCGGATCCCGCAGTGGGATTCCCTGGCGCTGCTCTGCCTGCTCGCAATGATTGATTGCGAATACGAAGTGCAGATCCCGGGCATGGAGCTCAAGCAATGCGACACGTTGGAAGACGTGTACAAATTGGTCGTCGCCAAAAAAGCGCTCAAGGCCGCCTGATTCCATGGCACTGGCCACCCTCCGCCGGGCTCGCATCGCGGGAGTCGCTTCGGCGGTTCCTCGGCAGATTGTTTCCAACTCGGATTACGGTCTGCTGAGCGAGGAACAACGCGAAAAAATCATCAAATACACCGGGATACGGATCCGGCGTTGGGCGCCCAAAGAGTTGTGTTGTTCGGATCTTTGCAAGGCATCCGCCGAGCGTCTCCTCAAGGAATTGGGCTGGGGGCCCGAGGAGATCGGGGCCGTGGTGTTTGTTTCGCAAACGGCGGATTATCCGTTCCCAGCCACAGCCCAGCTGATTCAGGCCCGGATGGGGCTGCCGAAATCGGCGCTGGCTTTCGATGTGAACCTGGGTTGCTCGGGGTACACCTACGGGCTGTATGTGCTGGGCAGTTTGCTCGAAAACTCCGGCTTGAAGCGGGGCCTGCTCCTGGCCGGGGACGTCTCCAAGATGCACGGCGACTCGGATCCCGCCAGCGCCGTGCTCTTTGGGCATGCGGGCACCGCCACCGCCATGGAGTGCAGCGCCGCCGCCAAGCCCATGCAGTTTGAAATGGGCAGCGACGGCGGCGGGTTCAAGGTCATCTACGTGCCCGCGGGCGGATGCCGCAACCCGGTGGGCTCCCAGTCCTTTGAGAAGGCGGCGCTCGACGGGGGCGGTTCGCGGGGCGAGACGGACGTGGTGCTGGACGCGGCCGAGATCATGAATTTCACGATGCGGGAGATCCCCGTCTCCATTAAGCGCCTTCTTGAATACTCCGGGCACACCGTGCCGGACATCGACGCATTCGTGTTTCATCAGGCCAACCTTTTCATCAACAGCCAGGTGGCCCGCAAAATCGGGATCAAACCCCCGCAACTGCCCTCCACGCTGCACGATTTCGGTAACACAAGCTCGGCCACCGTGCCATTAACCATGACCGCGCAGATGCGCGAGGCGCTGGCCTCCAAGCCCCTGAAGGTCGTGATGTCCGGGTTCGGCGTGGGCCTTTCCTGGGCGTCCGTCTGCTGGGAAAGCGACTGCATCGTCTGTCCGGAACTCATCGAGTTATGACCCCTTTTCATCTGATCGGAAAAACCATCCTCGTCACCGGCGCCACCGGAGGCATCGGCCGCCAGACGGCCATCGCCGCCTCGCAGATGGGGGCGGAGGTGATCCTCACCGGACGCAACGAGGCGAAGCTCAACGCCGCGCTCGCGGCACTGGCCCCGGGGAGTCACTCGGCGATTCCCGCCGACTTGGCTCACGAGCAAAACCGGGACGAGTTCGTGGCGAAGCTGCCGCCCTTGGACGGGGTTGCCCACTGCGCGGGGTTGACGTTGCTGCACCCCTTCAAGTTCAGCGACGAGAAGCGCTACCGGGAGTTGTATGCCATCAACGTCGAGGCCCCGCTTTTCCTCACCCAGCGGCTTTCCAAGACCCGGCGGATCAAAAACGGCGGATCCATCGTGTTTGTCGCGTCGCTTGCGCCTTTCACGGGAACCCGGGGACACTCGATCTATGCCGGCTCCAAGTCGGCGCTTTTCGGGATTTCGCGGGTTTTGGCCCATGAACTCTCCGGGAGCGGCATCCGTTCCAACTGCCTCTCGCCCGGAATGGTGAAGACGGACGTGGTGGAGGGGTTCGTCCAGCAGCTGAGCGCCGACGTGGTGGCGGCGGACGAGGCTCGGTATCCGCTGGGATACGGCCTGCCCGAGGATGTCGCAAACACGGTGGTGTTCTACCTGTCCCCGGCCAGCCGCTGGATCACCGGCACCAACCTGATCATGGACGGAGGTCTGACCTAATGCCCACTCTTTCAATTCCCAATGTCCGAATCGCCGGGTTGGCTGCCGCCGTGCCGCCCCTGCGGGACATCGCCCTCGAACAACTCGAACTGAGCGCCGCCCTCCTCGCCTCCGCCCGGCGTCGCAATGTGCGCGCCCTTCAGCGCAGGGCCCGCTGGGAACAGTGCCAGTCGGATTTCTGCGTCGACGCCTCGCGGCGCCTTCTCGCGGACCTGGGCTGGGAACCGGTCCAGATCGACGTGGTGATCATGACCACGTTGACGCCGGATTATCCCATCCCCGCAACGGCGATCATCGTCCAAGACAGGCTCGGGATCCCGAAGACGGCGGTGGCGTTTGACTTGCCGTCGGGCAGCCTCGGCTTTCTCCACGGGCTCCAGGTGCTAGCGAGTATGCTCGGCTCCGGCCAGCTCACGCGCGGGCTCCTGCTCACCGGACAGGTGTCGAAGTCGGTTTCGGGGGGGACGAGTGAAATGCTTTTATCCGCAATCGACGGACACAGCGGGAGCGTCTGCGCGCTGGAATACCAGGCGGGCGCTCCCGCGCTGCATTTTGACAGCGGCGGCGACGGCGACTCTTTTCAGGCCCTTTACATGCCCGTGGGGGGTGTCCGAAACCCGCCCAGCCCGGAGATGTTCTCCAGCCCGGAGGGCATCGAGCTGGCCAGTGGCTACAGCTTGGATTGCAGAGCCGTGGATGCGGCCGCCCTCCGTGAACTGCCCGGGTCGGTTTCCCGCGTTCTCGAGTCAGCCAACGTGTCTCCAGCTGATCTGGACCGGGGCTACTTTGAGCCGTTGAGTATGGCGGGCGATTCGGCGTTGTGCCGGGCGCTGGGGATTCCCGCCGACAAATACTGCGGCCGCGTTTTGGAATACGGCCTGAGCGGATCGGGCACATTGCCGCTGGCCATGCTCGCCCGGGGGCGGTCCGGGCTCCGCGACGGACGCAGGGTTTCGCTTTTGGGCGGGGTCGGCCCGGGTTTGGCTTGGTCCAGTGCTGTCCTGACGACGGAGAACCTTGTCTGTCCGGAAATCCTCGAGGTGTAAGTTTTATGCGCCCTCCCGCCTGTTCCCCCTGCCGGCGTTCCAGAGCCGCATCGTGCTTGGCGCGATGCTTTCCCTCTTTCCCGGCGGTTGGCCAAAGAGGCGGCGTTGCGTGGGCGGGGAATCGAATGCGCAGCCGCCGGGCAGGGGAGGGGGCGCTGTGATCGGGTTTCGGCTCGCGGAGTTCGGGGTGGAACGATTGGAGGATTCGGGGTCCACGTTCATCATGCCCTCTGGCGAGTTGGGCGCTTGGCAGGAGTTTGAGGCGTGGTGCGCTCTGGGAAACAAACCCGCTGAAAAGCCTGCTTCCCGGCACGGCCGATTTGCACCCAAGTCGCTCCTCATCGTGGGCGCGGGCGGCTATGGACGCGAGATTTTCGGGATGTCGCAGACCGCGCGCGGTTCGGGCCGGGAATGGGTTGTTCGCGGTTTTCTCAACGACATTTCCGATTCGCTGGAGGGTTTTTCCGGGTTGCCGCCGATTGTGGGCGGGACGGACCATGCGCCCGGCCCCGAAGAGGTGTTCATCTGCGCGATCGGCGATGTGGCCGGGCGCAAAAAGGTCTGCGACCGGCTGCGCGCCCGCGGCGCCCGCTTTGCGAACCTGGTTCAGCCCTCGGCCAGCCTCGCGGCCAGTGTTTGCCTCGGAGAAGGCGTCATCATCGAGGCGTTCACCGGCGTCGGCGTCAACAGCCGGATCGGCGATTTCTCGACGATCCTCAGCCATGTGAGTGTCGCCCATGACGTGCAGATGGGCTCGTTTGTGCAGGTGGCGCCGTTTGCCAGTATCCTCGGTCGCTCGGTGATCGGCGACGAGGTGCAGATCGGCAGCCATGCGGTGGTTTTGCCTGACATCACCGTGGGCGCGGGCGCAACGGTGGGTGCCGGCAGCGTGGTGATCCAGGATGTGCCGGAAGGCGCCACG
>JBEIUI010000054.1:0-20813 GCA_040374425.1 Verrucomicrobiia bacterium
AACGCCGTTAACTTCGGGGCCACCGGCATCGGCCTCTGCCGCACCGAGCACATGTTCTTCGAAGGCGACCGCATCGACGCCATGCGCGAGATGATCATCGCCGAGAACACCGACGACCGGAAGAACGCGCTCGCCAAGCTCCTGCCGTATCAGCGCCAGGACTTCATCGGGATGTTCAAGGAGCTCAAGGGCATGCCGGCCACGATCCGGCTGCTGGATCCGCCGCTCCATGAGTTCCTGCCGCTCGATCACGCCGCTCAGAGCGAGCTGGCCCAGAAGCTCAACATCAGCCCCGACAAAATCAGCCAGCGGGTGAAGGAACTCCACGAGTTCAACCCCATGCTCGGCCATCGCGGCTGCCGACTCGGCATTTCCTTCCCGGAGATCACCGAAATGCAGGCCCGCGCCATCTTTGAGGCCGCTGCCGAGGTGCAGAAAAAAGGCATCAAGGTCAAACCCGAGGTGATGATCCCGCTGGTGGGCTTCGACAAGGAGCTCCAGATCCAGCTTGAGATCGTGCATCGCGTGGCTGCCGAGGTGCAGAAGGAGAAGAA
Organism: Verrucomicrobiia bacterium; assembly: GCA_040374425.1. Taxonomy (GTDB): domain Bacteria; phylum Verrucomicrobiota; class Verrucomicrobiia; order Chthoniobacterales; family Chthoniobacteraceae; genus CAIURC01. The sequence continues at coordinate 555 of JBEIUI010000054.1, forward strand.
GGTGAAGCTGAGCTACCTGGTGGGCACGATGATTGAGGTGCCCCGGGGCGCCCTCACCGCGGACTCCATTGCCAAGGACGCCCAGTTCTTCAGCTTCGGCACCAACGATCTGACCCAGACGACTCTCGGCATGAGCCGGGACGACTCGGGCAGCTTCCTGCCGCACTACGCGGAGATGGAGATCGTGAAGAAGAACCCCTTCGCGACCATCGACCAGAGCGGCGTGGGCCAGCTCATGGAGATTGCCGTGGTCAAGGGCCGCGCCACCCGCCCCGACATCAAGCTGGGCATCTGCGGTGAACACGGCGGCGATCCCGATTCCGTGAAGTACTGCCACAAGCTGGGCCTTTCCTACGTCTCCTGCAGCCCCTTCCGCGTCCCCGTGGCGCGTCTGGCGGCCGCTCAGGCGGCGATCGAGGAAAAACGCGCAGGGCAGAAAGTCCTGGCCGCGGCCGTGAAAAAAGGTGCTTCGAAGAAGCCGTCCGTGAAGGCAAAACGCAAGTAAGACAAAGCCTCCAAAGTCTCATTAAAAAAGCCGCTCCGGTTGATCCGGGGCGGCTTTTTGATGTGAGACCTCGCTTGCAAGAAGCGGGCGGTGGGTGGTGCGGCGGATCCGGGCGCCTTCGCGATGCCCTGAAAACGCAAGGGGGACGGCGAGGTGCAACCATCTCGCGAGCCGGTGGGTCTTGGGCGCTTGGTGGGAAACGGCGGGCTTTTTTTCTGGTTCGCAATAACTGGTCGGTCTATCTCCAGAAGGTTGGCACGCGCCCCGGGGCGCGGCCTTCTTCCACCTCCCAACAAATCCGCAACGCCCTCTTTCCCGATGAAGTGGTTTTACGCTCACAACGGTTCCCGACTCGGACCAGTCTCTGATCAGGAGCTCTCAGCCCTCGCCGCATCAGGCACCCTCGGCCCTGAATCCCTGGTCTGGAAGGACGGGATGGCCGACTGGCAGCCGTTAGCGACCGCCGCTCCGACGGCCTTGAGCCCGGCCGGCGTCGGGGTGGCGACCCTTGGCGGGGCGCCCGTGCCTCCGGCCCAAAAGGACATCCTGGTGCAGCAGATGCGCGAGGGGGTGCCGGGAGCAGGAGTCACCGATCAGCGCTTTGCCGGCTTCTGGATCCGCTTTCTGGCCAAGGTCATCGACGGGCTCATCCTACTGGTCCCGAACTTTGCCGTTTCGATGGGGGTGGGCGCCCTGCTGGGGTCGAGTTCGACCGGAGTCAAACCCGGGGATTCTCCCTCGCTGGAAGCTTTTTTACCGGCTTTGATTAGCTTTGTCGTCAATATGCTGGTGACCGCGACCTACACGGTCCTGCTGACCTCCAAGTATGGAGCCACCTGGGGCAAGATGGCCTTGGGGCTGAAAGTGATCACCGAGCAAGGCGGTTCGCTCAGCTTCGGCCGTGCGGTCGGACGCTGGCTGGCGGAGTTTGTCAGCAGCTTCACTTTGCTGATTGGCTATATCATTGTCGCCTTTGATTCGCAGAAGCGCGCCCTGCACGATCACATCTGCTCCACCCGGGTGATCCGGGTCCGCTAAGGAATTCCCTCCCGCCGCCTTCTCCATGGCCGCCGCACTGTGCGTCTTTTGCAATCGAGCGCTGCCCATGAGGCGAATCGGGCAGGAGTTCGAAGCCACTTGCACGGGCTGCAGACGCACCTCCCGCAACGTGCTCCTCCCCGCACTGTTGGGTCTCAACGGAGGCGGGCCACCCACGTTGCCGGATGAAACGCCTCCGGGACCGGGCGAGGCGGCTTGCTTTTACTCGTCCACCCGGCGGGCGACCAAGGAATGCCAGCACTGCGGGGTGTTGATGTCGGACGTTTGGGCGGCCCAATGGGGCCAGACCACAGTCTGCCTCAAATGCCTGGAGCACTTGCGCCAGAAAGGCAGTGACCTGCAGTTCCGGGAATCGCTCGTTCTCTGGGACAATGTGGCCCTCAGCCTGGCCTTGGTCCCCCTCAGCCTTGTCTTCTGGTTTATGGCAGTGATCTCGGCCCCGTCGGCCGTCTTGGTCAGCCTCTGGCATTGGAATTCGCCGCGCAGCATGGTCACGCCCCGGCGCTGGCGCCTGGTCCTCGCCATCCTGCTCGGGTTGCTCCAGATCGCCGGGGGCGTCGGCCTCGTTCTCGCACTTTGGTTCAAGGGGCGTCGCGCATGAAGAAGCAAATTGGCGACTATAAGTTTCTGGCTGGGAGCACGCGCATTGGGGGGACGCTGTGGGAGGGGCCTGACCACCTACTCTACCTGGAACGGCCCGGCTTCGCCCTCGCATTTAGCGAAACGTTCAAGCGCCTGGATTACAAAAACATCCAGTGCATCTCCTACGCCCCCACCCGCACCGGCCGGTGGACGACGGCTTGGATCAGCACGCTTCTGCTCGGAGCCGCCTTTGGCGGATCTTTCACCGAGGCCTTACCTGGGCGGGTCACTCTCTGGGTGGTGGCCGGCGTGTCCGGGCTCGGTCTGCTCATCCACCTGCTCAAGGGGCCCACCTGCCTGTGCAGGGTGCAGACGGCGGTGCAAGTCCTCCAGCTCATGCCCTTGCGGCGCCTGCGCCCGACCCAGCGCTTCGTTCAGCGGCTGGCTGAGCTGTGCCGCCTTCACCAAGGAGAAGCTTCGCTGGAGATGGTGGCGCCCCCGCCGCTGCGGCCGGCCACCTCTCCGGATCTGGCCGGCCTGCACTCCCCGGTGAGCGTCGTCGGCGTCATCCGGACCGGGCTCCTCCTTCTCCTGGTGGCAGGAGCGCTCCTGCTGATTCGCCCCTTCGCTCCACAACCAGCTGTCTTCGCCGTGACCATCGTCGCCGAGGTGGCAGCCGGGATTCTTCTGCTGTCCGGGTTGGCCCGGAACTGGCGGGCCCGCCTGCCTGGCATGCTCAAGGGCATTCTCTGCGGAGCCAACCTCCACTCTCTGCTGACGCTCCTGGCTGGCTTCAGCCTCTGGGTCTACGGCACGCTCACAGTGGCTCAGAGCCACGTCAGCCAAGGCAAGATCATGGTCGCGAACCAGGAATGGGAGGTCTTCCGCTGGCTGTGCCAGGCTGGCTTTGCAGAGTTGGAATGGGCCATGTGGCTCCTGCTCGGGATGGGTGGAGTCAATCTGATCCTAGGCTTGCTCGGCCTGCCGATCGCTTGGCGGCTGGAAGCCTCCACCGCCAGCGCGCCGCCGGCACTGGCCAGGCAGCCCCAGGTTTCCACTTCCGATCCCGCAGCGCCCCATGAGTAGTAGCTTCGCCCCCATCCGCCAAGCCATCTGCTTCCATCACCCCAGCCGGGAAGCCGCCGCCCGCTGCATGAGCTGCGGCCGTTCTTTCTGCCGTGAGTGCGTGACCCCCTTGGATCTGCGAATGTTCTGCGCCAGCTGCTACAAGGACCGCACCGACGAGGTGGTCGGGGCCGGCCGCGATTGGTTTCTGGTCTCGGTCCTCGCCCAGGGCCTGCTCGGCTTGGCTGGACTCTGGCTGACGGCCTACTTTCTCGGCCGGCTCTTGCTCGAAATCCCGGCTGCCTTCCACGAGGGTTCTTTCTGGGGTCAACTCACACCCTGAGCGGCCCCCCTGCCGATGAGCGCCTCCCAACCACGCAACCAGCCTGGGATTCTCCACACCGTGGAGGAAGCCACCGATCTGCTGCGCCGGTGCGAGGCCCGCACCTGGGTCTGGTGGTTTGCTGGCAGCGCTCCCTTTGCGGTGGGCATGCTCCACTTCGTCAGCGACATGAGCCGGGCCGCTCGGGCCGAAGCCCATCTGCCCGGGGCCGCCCTCCTCCTGGCCCTGCTCTACTGGTGGATGAAAATCGCCCAGGCCGTCTTCAGCGACCAGCTGCTGCAGCTGCTGCGCGGAGAAGCGGAGCCGCCCCCGCTGCCTCTGCGGGGAAGGCTGCGGCTCATCACCTCCCAAGCCCTGATTCACTTCTCCGCGCCCTGGATCCTGCCCCTGGCTCTGCTCGCGCTCCTGCCCTTCTCCTGGGTCTATGCCTCCTACCAGAACTGCAGCGTTCTTGCCCTCAGCGTTCTGCGCCAGGGCGGACGGGTGCGGGATCTGATCCGCGCCGCGGTCAGACAATCGCATTACGCTTACCGCCAGAACCATGCCCTGCTCCTGATCCTGCTGATCTTCTCAACCATCGTCTGGCTCAACTGGCACGGCAGCCTCCTCTTGGGAGCCTCCCTGGCCAAGTCCTTTACCGGGGTCGAGAACGCCATCTCGCGCAACCCGTTCATACTGCTCAGCAGCGGGCTGATCAGCGCCACCGTAGTCATGAGCTACTTGCTGGTTGGGCCCTTGGTGAAGGCGCTCTACGTGCTGCGCTGCTTTTACAGTTTCTCGCGTAAGAACGGTGAGGACCTGGCGGTGGCCTTCCGCCGTTCTCGCCCGGAGCAACTGGCCAGGAGCCTCGCCATAGGGTTCTGGCTCGCTTGGCTCCCCTGCGCCAGCGCGGAAATGCCTCCGCCCGTTCCCGCTCAAACCCAGATCGCGCCCGCGGCCTTGGAGAAAGGCATCCAGCAGGTGCTCGAGCAGGATGTCTTCCAATGGCGCATGCCCCGGGCCAGGCAAAAGCTAAGCCAGGACGCCAGCTGGCTGGAACGCTTCCTAGTCGATGCCGTTACCTGGGTGAAACGGGCCATGCACAAGGCCGGCAGTTTTCTGGAGGATTTATTCACCGAGAAGCTGCGACGCTGGCTCGACAGCCTGCGTGAAAAGAAATTGAACACGGGCGAGAATGGACGGAACACCTGGGCCGAGCTTTCCGACCAATTGCTCAAAGGGCTGATCGTGGTCTTGGGAGCCGGCCTGCTCTGGTTGCTGGTGCGCCATGCCCGCAGCCAGCCGCGGGTCCAGACCAAGGCAGGGGCGGGCCCTGCAGCGGTTAATCTGGAGAGCGAACAAGTGGTGGCCACGCAAATGCCCGAGGACGAATGGCTGCGGTTGGCCGAGGAGAAGCTCAAGGCGGGCGAGTTGCGCCTTTCGATGCGGGCGCTCTTTCTGGCCACTTTGGCGCACCTCAACCAACGCCAGCTCCTCCTTGTGGGCCGGAGCAAGTCCAACGGCGACTATGTGCGGGAGTTGTCGCTGCGGGCCCGCGGCCGGAGCGAGCTGCAGACCTGCTTTGGCGAGGCGGTCCGGCACTTTGACCGGGCTTGGTATGGCTGGCACGAAGTGACCCGGGAGGGGCTCGAGCAATTCCGGGCCCATTACAGGAACATTACCACCGATGGCCGTCCCGGATAAAAAGCGCCGCCGTTCCAGCCCGGCCTGGGTTTGCATCGGGGCAATCCTCGTCCTCACCCTGGGCGGGCTGACCCGCGTGCTCAAGGCCCGCTACGACACCGGGGAGTTTTATCCCGCCTACTCCAGCCTCCGCGCCGACCCCATCGGGACTCGGGTTCTCTATGAGGCTCTGGACTCATTGCCCGGAGTGCAAAGCCAGCGCAGATTCGCCCCGCTGCGCAAGTTCAACGGCCGGGCCGGCCGGACTCTAATCTTCTGCGGGCTGGACCCGCAGCAGTTTAATAATCCCGGGGGACTCGACGCCGAGCTCCTCTCCCGCTTCGTCCTTGGTGGGGGGCGGCTGGTCATTGCCCTCAACCCCTCGCGCAATCCCAGCGCGGCCGAGCGCAGTCTGCGCCGGGCCAGCGAGGGCCTGGAACAGGAGACCGCCTCCCTAGCCAGTATCTTCAAGCTCAGTGCCAAGACCCGGGAAGCATCTTTCAGCGGCGCGAGCGGGGAGCGGCTGGACCCAGCTCCGCAAGCCTCAGCCCTCGGCCCCTTGCCGCTCTGGCACAGCCACGTCTTTCTCGACGGCCATCCGGATCAGGAATGGCAGGGCGGCTACCGGGTCCTATCCAAGGTGGAAACAGCCAAGCCCGCGGGGGAAGGCAATTCGCCATGGCGGATGATCGCCAGCCAGGGTGGGCGCCCGGTGATCATGGAGCGCAAGCTGGGCCGCGGCAGCGTGGTGGTTTGCAGCGACCGCTATTTTCTCAGCAACGAAGCCCTTTGGCAGCAGCCTAGTCCCGCCTTCCTGGGCTGGCTGATGGGCAATGCCAGCGAAGTCATCTTTGAGGAAACCCACCTCGGTGCCGCCATCGGGGACAGCGAGGGCATCATGACTCTGGCTCGGCGCTACGGCATGCATGGGCTTTTCCTCGGGGGCCTGCTCTGGTTTGCCCTCTATCTGTGGCGGGCGGGCAGCAGCTTGATTCCAGTGGACGCCGAGGAGGATCTGGGCCACTGGCGGGCCAGCGCGGTGGCGGGTCAGGACGCGGCGTCGGGCCTGGAAGGTTTGCTCCGCCGAGGCATCGCCCCGGCCAAGCTCCTGGGCCGTTGTCTGGAGGCTTGGGAGCAACAGCGGTTCCTCAGTCAGCGGGTCCCCGCCGAGCGCCGGGCCAAGGCGCAGCAACTTCTCGCCCAAGCTCGCGCGGCCAGGGAGGCGCCCGCCACCTACCGGCAGATCCGCGACACCCTCCATTCACCCGAATCTGCCTCCAGCAACCGTCTTTCCGCATGAACCTATCCCTTGAAGATCTCAAACAAACCCTCAGCGCCGCCCGCGCCGAAGTCGCCAAGGTCATCATCGGTCAGCAAGCGCTGGTCGATCACTGCCTGATTGCGATTTTCACGCGCAACCATGTCCTGGTGGAAGGGGTGCCCGGGGTGGGCAAGACCCTGCTGGTGCGCACCCTGGCCAAGGTGCTGGGCTGCGAGTTTGGCCGCATCCAGTTCACGCCCGACTTGATGCCGGCCGACATCACCGGCACCAGCATTTTCAACCTCAAGGAGAACGACTTCAAACTGGCCAAGGGCCCGGTCTTCACGAGCTTCCTGCTGGCGGACGAGATCAACCGGGCGCCGGCCAAGACCCAGTCGGCCCTCTTGCAAGCCATGCAGGAGCGGCAGGTTTCCATCGATAACCACACGCACCATCTCCCGGCCAGCTTCACGGTTTTCGCCACCCAGAACCCGGTGGAATACGAAGGCACCTACCCCTTGCCCGAAGCCCAGAAGGACCGCTTCATGTTCCGCCTGAAGGTGGAATATCCTCGGCGCGAGGAGGAGCTCACCCTAGCCAACCGCCTCCTGGGCAGGGAAGCGCCCGAAGCCGTGCTGGAGAGCGGCGCCATCCGCCCGGTGATCACGGCCGAACGGATCGCCCTCATGCAAGCCGCTTTCGCGCAAGTGACCGTGCGCGAGGAGCTGGTGAGTTATGCCGTGGACCTGGTCCGGGCCACCCGGGAAAACGAGGCGATCCTAGTGGGGGCGGGCCCGCGGGCCACCATGGCCTTGCTCCTTGCCTGCCGGGCCCGGGCCATCCTCGAGCAACGCGACTTTGTCTCTCCCGATGACATCCGCGCCTTGGTTGAACCCGTCCTTGGACACCGCCTGGTCTTGCGGCCCGAGTATGAGATTGAAGGACTGACCTTGGGCGAACTCATCGGTCGCGTGCTCGAGCAGGTGCCGGTCCCCCGCTAGCTCATGCGCTTTGTTCCCTCCCAACGGCTGCTCCGAAGCGTGGGCCTGGTCCTCATCCCGGCTTGGCTGGCCCTCGGCATGGCCGGGTTTGCCATCGAAACGCTTCTCCTCAGCGGGGCTGCCCTCTTGGGGATTGCGCTCTTGGACGCCCTCTCCTCCTTGGGCCGCCTTGGCGGCATCCAGGTGCACTTGACGCCCCTGCTGCGCACCTCCAAGGGCAAGCGGATCTGCCTGCAGGGGACGGTGGTGGACCCGGACAGGCGGCCGCTGAAGTTGCGGATCGGCCTTTCCCTACCGCGCAGCCTGGAGTGCGAGCAGCCGGAAGCGGCGCTCTGGCTGGGTGCGGAAGGCAAGCCGGGGCGAATGGAATGGAGCCTCCTGGCACTGGAGCGTGGCCGCTTCACCATCGAGCTCTGCCATCTGGAGACGCCCTCGCGCCTTGGGCTCTGGGACCTGCGCCGCACCACCGCCTGCTCCTGCGAAGTGCGCGTCTTTCCCGACCTGAGCCGGGAACGGCACCTTCTGGCTCCGCTCTTCTTCCGCAAAGCCGCCCTGGGCATCCATCAGCTGCGGCAGCTGGGCAAGGGGCGGGAGTTTGAGCAGCTGCGCCACTACGCGCCCGGAGACTCCTATGGGGACATCTATTGGAAGGGCACGGCCAAGCGCCGTCTGCCCGTGACCATCATGCACCAGCTGGAGCGAACCCAGGAGATTCATGTGGCCATCGACCTTTCCCGGCGCAGCGGCCGCCCGCTCGAGGGCCAGGATCCCAAGGAGCGCTTCGCGGCCACAACCCAATGCGAACGATTCATCCAAGCTGCCCTCGCCCTCGCCGCCGAGCAGCAGGCCGATCGCTTTGGTCTGATCACCTTTAGCGACCAGGTCCATACGAGCTTGCCGGCCGGAAGCGGGCGTGCCCATTACGACGCCTGCCGCGACACCCTCTACACGGTGGAGCCGCGCCTGGTCAGCCCCGACTACCAGGAGCTCTTCATCCACATCGGTAACCGCCTGCGCAGCCGCTCCCTCCTCATCCTGCTGACCGACCTCGGTGAATCCTGGCTCTCGGAATCCTTTGCCGAGGCCGTCGCCCAGGCGGCCCGCCGCCACGTGATCCTGGTCCACATGATTGGCTCCAGCCAAGTCCAGCCTCTCTTTAGCCGCCACGACCAGATTGCCGAACTGGAACAGCTCTATCCGCGACTGGCCGGCCATCTAATGTGGGGCGAGTTGCAGGAGACCACCCAGGCCCTGAAACGCAGCGGCGTTCACCTCACCGCCAGCCTGCAGGCGAACCTGACCGCCGAGGCCGTCTCCGAGTATCTCAAGGTCAAGAAACGCCAGCTCTTATGATCGTCGACCTGGTCCGCTTCGTAGAGAAAGAACGCCCGCACTGGCAGGCCTTGGAGAAGACCCTCGATGCGGCCCAGGATCAACGCCTGGATTTTTCCGACATCAAGGAAAGCCGTCGGATGCTCGGTCTCTTTCAACGGGCCTGCTCCGACCTGGCCCGGATCGGCCAGCTCAATGCCGAACCCGAACTGCGGCGTTATCTGGAGACCTTGGTCAGCCGCGGCTATGCCGAAATCCACTCCACCCAGACTTACGCTCACCGCTTCAAGCCCCTGCTCTGGTTTACCCAGGTCTTTCCCCAAACCTTCCGCGGCCAGGCTTGGGCCTTCTTCCTTTCGCTCCTGGTGACCGTGGTTGGAATGGGAGTCGGGGCCGCCCTGCTAGTGATGGATCCCGACGGCCGTCAGATCGCCCTCGCCCCCTTCTCGCATGTGGCCCAGCAGACGCCCTCGCAGCGGGTGGCGGCCGAGGAGAAGGCAAGCGAGGAGCGCCTGCGCCATTTTGCAAGCCGCAAGTCGACCTTTTCGGCCGAGCTGATGGCCAACAACATTAGGGTCAGCATCAAGGCGATGGCTTTTGGGCTGAGCTGGGGGTTGGGCACGGCCCTGCTGCTTTTCTACAACGGGGTCATCCTCGGGGCGGTTTCGCTGGACTACATCCTCGACGGTCAGACCGTCTTTTTGCTCGGCTGGTTGCTGCCCCATGGGTCCTTTGAAATCCCAGCCATCCTCATTGCCGGCCAGGCGGGCTTGGTGCTTGGTCGGGCCATCATCGGCTGGGGCAGCCGGGCAGGCCTGCGCAGCCGCTTACGCGCCGTCGTGCCCGACCTAGCCACCCTCATCGGCGGAGTTGCGCTGATGCTGATCTGGGCGGGGATTGTGGAAGCCTTCTTTTCCCAATACCACGCCCCCATTATTCCTTACTCCATCAAGATCAGCTTTGGGATCCTTGAGTTGCTCCTGCTGGGAGCCTTCCTGTTTCTGTGCGGGCGAACGAAGAAGGAGGGCCGGGCGTGAGCTCAGCCCGGCCCTCGGTGGCCACCCTCTACATCGCCACTCCGGAAGGCATCCTCTTCTCCCTGCCTCTGGCCGGCCCAGTCATCCGGGCCGTGGCCACCTTTGTCGATCTGGCCGTCCTCATGGCTCTCAGCCAAGTGGTCGTCAGTGGGCTCAACGGCCTGCAGGCTTTCTCCTCCGATGTGGGGGGAGCCGGACAAATCCTAGCCGGGTTTGCGCTCTCGATTGGCTACGGGATATTTTGTGAACTCCTTTTCAACGGCCAAACCATGGGCAAGAAAGTGCTTGGGATTCGGGTCATGGATGAACGCGGGCTGCGCCTGCGTCCCAGCCAGGTCATTGTGCGAAACTTGCTCCGCGCTTTCGACATGCTCCCGCTCTTCTATGCCGTCGGCGGGCTCTTCGCCCTCTTCACCGCACGCAGCCAGCGCCTCGGCGACCTGGCGGCTGGCACGGTGGTGATCCGCGAGATCCGGATCCGCCCTCCCGAGGTCGAGGGGCTTCTGGATGGCAAGTACAACAGCCTTCGCGGCTATCCCCACCTGGAGGCGCGCCTGCGCCAAAAGGTGAGTGCCGAAGAAGCCCAGCATGCTTTTTCGGCTCTGCTCCGGCGCCCCGAAATGGAGACCGCGGCCGCGGTGAGGCTTTTTGCCCAGATGGCGGAGCGTTTCCGCAGCCTGGTGAAGTTCCCGGAGGAAGTGAGCATTGGGTTGAGCGATGAGCAGTATGTGCGCAACGTGGTTGAGAGCCTCTATCGGCGGAGCGGGACGGGCTATGATCCCGCGCCCCGGCTCCGGAAGTAGGCCGCTGGCGGCTGAAGGTAAGAGCCCGCCAGCTCCCGCGCGGGCCGGCGGCGATCAGGGATGCCGGATCTGCGCCCCGGCTTTGGGCTCGTTCTTCTGTTCGGCCTGAAAGATTTCATGCCAGATCGACGAAACAACGCGAGAGACGGGTGTGAGCGCGGTTAAAGCCAGTCATGCCGGGCGGCACGTTAAAATTGGGCCGCCCGCAGCTTGCTGCCGAGAGAGAATACACCTCGGCCCGAGTCCCCGTGCTGTGCCTCATGGGTCGCGACTGACTGCTCGCCCGCGTCCATGGCCCGGGAGAGGATGGCGAGTTCGTCGATGCGGCCGACTCAGTTGCGCGTTTTCAAGTAATCGGCCTGGGATTTTGTCCAAGCGTTGTCGGGTTGCTCGCCGCGTGCACCCCAGTTGCCGAACTCCGTCGGCCCGAGGAACGCCGGGAGATTTTTTTGGGAAACTGCCCTGTCCCACAGCTTGGCCGCTCTTCTCCATGTTCCAGTGGGAGAACCGGTTTGGTAACGGGAAGACATCAGCAGCGAGTGCAACGCGTTGGGCAGAATGTCCACTCGCAACCAGGCTATCTGGGTCAAGGCTTCAAACCGCAGGCGGTCTCCCTGGCTCTTGAACTCCAGAGCCGGTTTGTCCGCCCATCGGCCTGTACGCCATGAGGCACCACCGACCGCTCCGTCCGTTTACGGGGGCGCGTTTCGCGCCGCATTCTTGAGCGGGGCGTTCCAGTCCGGCTTTTCCTCGAACCCGTAAAATACCGCCGTGGCGGGGTCCCCCGCTCGTTGCGCCGTGTGGGATTTCCACGATTCGAAACGCGTCTGTGACTGGGCGGCTTTTTTTCGGGTCAGCTCGTCTCCTTGCGGGAAGAGGTCCGGATTGGAGGGAATGTCCTCCAAACCCAGGGCGGGGCAACCCGGACGGCGATGATGCGCTGGGCAGGCGCGCTCTGCCCGCGTTCGGAGAGCTCAACCTGCCCCTCGAATACGTGGACATCCTGGCTTTTAGCACCCCCGACGGTGAGTCCGAATGAAGTGCCCAGATCCACCAGGTCCGGCTGCGGGGGCCGCACTTTAACCCCCCGGGCCTGATTCGGAACTTAGGCGGCGAGTTTGCCGCTTTGGCAGAATGCTTCCGTTTCAGAATCGATCCTCAATTCGGAGGGCCCCTCCAACAGGAGGCGTGCGCCACTCAGAAACTCCAGAGGGTTTTTCAGCCGGAGCGTTCCCAGAAACGTTTCCGCGCTGGAGGGTCTTGGAGCAGCTGGTTCGCGAGTGCCGCCTATTGGGCCGGTTCAAGCTGCCTGCCGAAGTGGCGACCGGGCAAAAGCTCGAGATGTTTTTCGTCCATGGCGGATGAAGAAGTCAGCGGTTGCCCAAATTGACTTGGCGTTCGACGCAAGCGTGCGGCACCGACGATTTGTGACGGCTGCCGGCTGCCCTTGCTGAGGTCGGGTTATCCCAGCGTTTGCTCCGGCAACTCGGCAGTTTCGGAGTCGGGTAGCTTAAATTTGGCGGTGAGCGCCTGCTGGAACGCGTTGAGTTCCAGGACCACGTTGGGACCGCGTTGAAGCACCGTTTGAGCCAGTTTGGTCAAATGCGCCGGGTTGCGCTGGCCGAGTTCGGAGAGGGCCATGATGACCGCCAAGGTGTTGTTGATGTGGTGCCTGAGGTCGCGAAATTTTTCGTTGATTTGCGAGAACTCTTCCTGGGTGATTTGGAAAGGCGTGTCGGGCATCTGGAATTACCTCTGGTGGGGAAGGGGCGCTTCTGCTTTGTTCCCCGGTTTGAGCGAAAGGGAAAATGCCTGCGCAAACTATCAAGATCATCGGTGCGCGCCAGCACAATCTCCGGAACCTCACCCTCGAGATTCCTAGGGAAAAACTGGTGGTCATCACCGGGATGAGCGGGTCCGGCAAATCCTCGCTCGCGTTTGACACGCTCTATGCTGAGGGCCAGCGGCGCTATGTGGAAAGTTTGTCGGCTTACGCCCGGCAGTTCCTTGATCAGATGCAGAAGCCGGATGTGGATTTTATTGAGGGGTTATCGCCTGCCATCGCCATCGAACAGCGCTCTTCCGGCGGCAACCAGCGATCCACCATCGCCACTACCACCGAGATTTACGATTATCTGCGCCTCCTTTACGCCTCTGTCGGCCAGCCCCACGATCCCGCCACCGGCGCCCCCGTCTTCAAACTCAGCGCCCAGGAAATCGTGGACCAAATCCTGGCCCTCCCGGCCGAGTCCCGCATCGTGGTGCTCGCCCCGGTGATCCAGAAGGAAGTGGGCGAATTCCGGGACGTGCTCGAGAAACTCAAGCGCGAGGGATTCGTGCGGGCCAGGGTGGACGGCCAGATTCTCGACCTGGGCAGCCCACAGCCGGTCAAGCTGAGCAAGGCTGCGGCGCACGTAATTGAGGCCGTGGTGGACCGGCTGGTGATCCGTGAAGGGGTTCGTGCCCGGTTAGCCGATTCGGTCGACACGGCCCTTAAATGGGGCGGCACGGAACTCAAAATCCTGCGGCGAGTGGGGTCTGGCGATCCCGAGCAATGGGAGGAACACAGTTTTTCTACCGCTTACAGCAACCCCGCCACGGGCTACCGTTTGGCTCAACTCACCCCCAAACATTTCTCCTTTAACAGCCATCTGGGGGCTTGCCCGGAATGCCACGGACTGGGCACCGAACAGGTGTGCGATCCGGACCTCATCGTCCCTGACCCGGAGAAGAGCTTGGAGGAAGGGGCGGTGGCGCCCTGGGCCAAAGCCAATCCCCGGATGCGGAAGTATTACGCGGGCGCGTTGAAGGCTTTGGCGGCCGCATACGGGGTCGCAATGGACACGCCCTACGGCGAGTTGCCCGCGGAGTTTCAAAAGGCGCTGATGGAAGGCACCGGGGAACGGGCGGTCGTTCTGGGGTTTTCCGATCAGGGCAGGCCGACAAAAATCGAGAAGCCGTTTGAGGGGGTAGTCCACCAGCTGGAGCACCTGTATGGAACCACCGAGAGCGAGTTCTCCCGGCAACGGATCCGCCAATACATGAGCCGCCGCACCTGCCGCGCCTGCCAGGGGGCAAGACTGCAGCCGGGGATTCTTGCCGTCACCGTCACCGCAAACCGCCCCGAGCCGGCTCTCGCCGACACTCGGAACATCCATGAGTTTTGCCGGATGACCGTGGCCGACGCCCTGGCTTTTGTGCAAAACATGCGGCTGACCGCCCAGCAGCGCATCATCACCACCGAGGTGCTCCGCGAGGTCTCCAACCGGCTCAGTTTTCTTGTCGAAGTCGGTCTCGGTTATCTCAGTCTGGACCGCGAAAGCGGCACCCTCTCCGGTGGCGAGGCGCAGCGGATCCGGCTGGCCACGCAAATTGGCTCCGGCCTGGCGGGCTGCCTCTACGTTCTCGACGAGCCCAGCATCGGGCTCCATCAACGCGACAACGATCGCCTGATCGCCACCCTGCGCCGACTCCGCGATCTGGGCAACTCGGTCATCGTTGTCGAGCACGACGAGGACACCATCCGAGCGGCCGATTACATCCTGGACCTCGGGCCCGGGGCCGGGGTGCGCGGGGGCCAGATTGTGGCTCAGGGCACTTTGGAAGAGGTGTTGGGCGTGGAAAAATCTCTCACCGCCCAATACCTCAGCGGGCGCGCTAAAATCCCCGTTCCCAAGCACCGGCATCAACCCCAGTTCGTGGCGCCTGAAACCGAGCCGGTGCGCGGGACGCCCAAGCGCGGGGCGCGTGCCGAGTCGGGTGAAACGGCGCGACCGGGTTGGCTGCGGGTGTTGGGTGCGCGCGAGAACAACCTTCAGAATCTCACCGCCGAGTTTCCCCTGGGCTGTTTGACTTGTGTCACGGGGGTTTCCGGGAGCGGCAAGTCCACGCTCGTCGACGACATCCTGCGGCGCGCGCTCTTCCGGCATTTCTACAGGTCCAAGGAGCGCCCTGGACAACACGATCAGATTCTCGGGCTCGGCCAGATCGACAAGGCCATCGTGATCGACCAGACGCCGATCGGGCGTACGCCGCGCTCCAATCCCGTGACTTACACAGGGGCGTTTGGAGCGATCCGGGATTTGTATGCGGGGCTGCCAGCCGCTCGGATTCGCGGATACGAGGCGGGCCGTTTTAGTTTCAACGTCAAAGGCGGGCGCTGCGAGGCCTGTGAAGGCGACGGGATGAAGCGCATCGAGATGCATTTTCTGGCCGACGTCTATGTGACCTGCGAGGTGTGCCGGGGCAGGCGGTATAACCGCGAGACGCTGGAGGTGACTTACAAGGGCAAGAACATCGCCGATGTGCTCGAAATGACCGTGGACGAAGCCGCCCGTTTTTTTAGGAACGTCCCGCAGATCTCCGATCGTCTGCTGGCGCTCGAGGACGTGGGCTTGGGTTATGTCTGTCTGGGGCAGTCCGGCACAACCCTGTCCGGGGGCGAGGCGCAACGGATCAAACTGGCGGCTGAGCTGGCCAAAAAAGCGACGGGCCGCACCGTGTATATCCTCGATGAACCCACCACCGGGTTGCACCACGCCGACATCCACAAGCTCCTGGAGGTGCTTCAAAAGCTGCGCGATTCCGGGAACACGCTGGTGATCATCGAACACAACCTGGAGGTCATTAAATGCGCCGACTGGGTGATTGACCTCGGCCCGGAGGGCGGTTCCGGCGGGGGGCGAATCGTCGCGCAGGGAACCCCGGAGACCCTCGCCCAGTGTGACCAAAGCTACACGGGCAAATATCTGCGCCGCATGTTATGAGGGACGTTTTTTCACCCATGAATTTTCGCCGTGAGTTGGTTCCGCAAATCGCCTTGCCCGCGCCGGTCTCCCGGTTTGTCCGGCGTGGCGCAGCCTTGTTTTTCGCCTCAGTCCTAGGGGGCGCGGCTCTGGCGGGAGCTGAACCCGGTTTGCTGGAGCAGGCCCAAAAAGCTCTCCAGGAAGGCATCGCCCCGGTGGCGATCGCCCAGCTCCGGCATTTCCTGGGTCGTCCCGGCCTCACGGCGGAGGAAGACCGCGACGGGCGGCTTCTTCTGGGTGAAGCGCTGCTGGGCGCCGGGAGTTACGATCAAGGGCTTGAGGCGGTGCAACCCCTGGCCGAGAAGGGGCATCGCGCGGCTTTGCTCTTGAAGGCGGATTTGTTGGCCGGTGCGGAGCGTTGGCCCGAAGCGCTCCCGATCTACCAGGCGGAGGCGACGCGGCCGGACGGCGCAGCGGCGGCCCGCCTGGGAGAGGTGGAGGCTCTCAAGGCCACTGGCGACCTCGCCAAGGCGGTGACCGCCTTGGAGGCGGTGGTTCGAGCGACCGCCCCCTCTGCGGCCGTGCAATTGCGGTTGGCCGGGTTGTATGCCCAGCAGCGCCGGATCCGCGAAGCGCACGGGGTGTTGGCCCGGCTCGGGTCCCTCAGCCCGGGGGATCAGCATTGGAAGCGTTTCATCGAGGGGCGTCTTTTCCTGCTCGAAGACCAGCCCGTGCCGGCTCTCCTGAGTTTCGCCAGGATCTTGGAGGATTCCGGGCAGATCTCCGAGGCCCTGCTGGTGTCAGCGACGTTTGGGATGACTGAGGCGCGGACGATCACCGAGGGGTTGGATGCGGCGGATACGGTGCTTGAAGGGTTCATTGCCCGGTATCCTCAGAGCCGTTATCTGGAGGAGGCTTTTCGCCGGTTGGATGACATCTACGCGAGGGAGGAGAATCCCTCCGAAGGCGAGTTAAAGGCTTGGACGCAGAAAGCGCCGCCGGGGCGGGCTGCTCGCGCGCGGGTGTCGCTCGCCAAATTGCAGATCCGGGCCCACAAACTGGATAAAGCGCGCGGAACCCTCGAAGATTTTATCAAAGCCTACCCGAACCATCCTCTCCTAGCCCGGGTCCAAGGGATGCGGGCCCGGCTTTTTCTGGGGGACCGCAATTTTGCCGGGGCGATCGCCGCACTGGAAGCCGCTCAAAGGCAGGCCACGAGCGAGGATGCGCGGGCCGAAATCGAGTTGCAGGCGGGTTTGGTGCATTACCGGGCCGGGGAATACCTGCTCGCGGCCAATCTCTTTGACAGTGTGGCCGAGAAAGTGGCCAAACACGAGCGGCTCGACTCGGGCACGTCGTCCCGCCGGGAAAACCGCGCCATGGAAATTGTGAGGTTGGCTCTGTATAACGGCGCTTTGGCAGCGCTCAACCAGCAGAACTCTGCGCGTTTTGAGGAGCGCAGCAGGGAGCTGAGCCGGATTTTTCCCGAGAGCAGCCTGCGCAGCGACTTGATCCTTGAGCAGGGGCTCATTCAGGCGCGGGGTGGTAAACCGGAGGCCGCCCGGTCTTTGGAACAGTTTATCCGGAGTTTCCCCGGCCATCCCCGTCTGCCAGAGGCGCGTCTGGCCTTGGCCGAGCTCGCTTTTATGGGGGGACAATGGGCGCTGGCGGAGGATTACCGGAAGGTCGTCAACCCCGGCGGCGGCGGCGACCCGGAACTCAGCGATCAATCTGCCTACCTGACACTTTCTCTGGCGGACGCCCAGAAACCGGCAAGAGACGAGGAGGTGATTGCGATGGCACTCCACTTCCTCCGGGACCGGCCCGAATCGAAGCGGGCACCCGATGTGCGAATGAAGCTCGGGGAGGTGTACTTCCGCAGGGAAAACTTCGCCGATGCCGAGACCCAGTTTGACATCGTGGCGAAGAGCCCCGCCGAGAGCCGGTATGCGGAGACGGCCCTGTTCCTGGCCGGGCAATCGGCTATGCGCACGATCAACCCCGGTTCCGTGACCCGGGCATTGAAATATTTTGAGCAGGTGGTCGATCGCAGCGGCCCATTGAAACTTTACGCCCGCCAGCAGCAGGCCCTTATCCAGGGCCGCTCGGGCAAGGAGGATGAGGCGGTCAAAATCTACGAAAACATCCTCGCCGCTCAGCCCCCGCCGGATTCCGAGCTGCGGTATGCGGCGTTGTGCGGCAAAGGCGACAACCTGCTTGTGCTGGCGCAGACGGACGAAAAGGCTCGGGCGGAGGCCGTTGCCAGCTTCGAAAAATTGGCAGCCGAGTCGGATGTGCCTGCCAGTTGGCGTAACCAGGCGCTCTTTAAAAAGGCTCAGGTACTGGAACTCACTGCCGAACACGAAGGCGCTCTTAGGGCATACTACGACGTGCTCCAGCTCACCCTCCAAGGGGACGAACGGGAGTATTTCTGGTTTACCAAGGCCGGGTTTGAAGCTGCCCGAATGCTCGAGTCCCAAGCTCAATGGAAGGCGGCGGTCGGCGTGTACGAAAAAATCGCCGCCGCCCAAGGACCCCGCGCCCAGGAGGCGCTTGACCGGGTAAAACAACTGCGGCTCGAGCATTTCCTCTGGGATTAAACCTGAAAACCGCGGTTCACTCAGAAATCCCCGGGGCGCTGAGAAAAACACACGCTCGTTTTTCGCCCCGAATCCCGAGGTTCCTGCGGATTTAAAGAGAGAACGGACGTAAAAATCCCAGGCTTTCAGTGATTTCCAAAAAAGCTCTCCGCGCTCTCCACTGCTCCGCGTGAAAATGCTCTTTCTCTGGAATCCCGGCGCGCTGGTTAAACTGCGCCGTTCCCGGCTCTGAAGTTGCGGGCCGGCGGGGTTTGCTCTTTGATCTCAGGCTCCAAATTCTTAGTTTCCACGACGCCCAGGCGTTTGCATTTTCATCACCGACCATGAAGCTCTACATTCCAGGCCCGATCCAAGTTTCCGAAAAGACCTTCCGCGCTTTCTGCAAGCCGATGATTGGGCACCGCAGCGGGGAGTTCAAAAAGCTCTACGGCGGCATTCAACCGCGTTTGAAGGAGCTCTTCATGACTCAACAGCCGGTGTTTCTGTCCACCTCCTCGGCTTGGGGTGTCATGGAAGGTGCCATCCGCAATCTGGTGGGCGCGGGCAAAGTGCTCAACTGCATGTGCGGCGCGTTTTCCGACAAGTGGTTCGACGTTTCAAAGAAATGCGGCAAGGAAGCCGAAGCGCTCCAAGTCGAATGGGGCCAGCCGATTCGCGGGGAACAGGTCCGTCAGAAGCTCCAACAGGGCGGGTTCGACGCCGTCACGCTGATCCACAACGAGACCTCCACCGGGGTCATGTCGCCTCTGGCTGAAATTGCGGCCGTTGTGCGCGAGTTCCCTGAGGTCCAGCTTATCGTGGATAGTGTCTCCTCGTTTTCCGTGGTCCCGATTCCCATGGACGAACTCGGCATCGACGTGCTTTTGACCGGCTCGCAGAAGGCGTTGGCGATGCCCCCCGGCCTCGCTCTTTTCAGCGTGAGCGAGAAGGCGTTTGCGCGGGCCGAACAGGTCAAGGGACGGGGATATTACTTCGACTTCATCGAGTTTAGAAAAAACCAGCTCGAGGACATGACCCCGAGCACTCCCAGCATCTCCCACATCTACGCCCTGGAATCCAAGCTGGAGGACATCTTCAACGAAGGCGTCACCCAGCGCCATGCCCGGCACGCCCAACTCAACGACTTGGTCGGCCAGTGGGTGGTAAGCAACGGGTTCGAGTTTTTCGCCCCGGAAGGTTACCGCTCCAAGTCCCTGACTTGCGTGGCCAACAACCGGGAAATCGAGGTGCCCGCCCTGCTCAAGAACCTCAAGGAACGCCACGGCATCGTGCTCGATGGCGGTTACGGCAAGCTCAAGGGCAAAACCTTCCGGATCTCCAACATGGGCGATGAAACCCTCGAGTCCATGACAGCTTTGCTTGCCGCCCTGGATGATTCCCTTCCCAAGTAGGCCGCCATCCCCGCGGATGTGAGGTTGCCACGCTTTGGCCGCGCCGTTTTACGGACGGCGTGGTTCTCCGGCCTTGCGCTCTTTTTGGCGGCGCTCGCCTGCAACGCTTGGGTGGATCCCGGAGGGGCGCCCGCATCTCTGCCTGATGCCTCGGATCGCTTGCACCGCATCCCGTGAGCTGGATGCTACGGGATACGCAGGGGATCCTGTGCCCTTTTGGATCTCAAAAAAAAACCCGGTGCGGCGAATGAGGGGATGAGAGCGTCAGGAGCGGAAGATGAAATAGACGGTTCCGACCATGCAGAGAGCGGTCCCGAGGGAGTCGAGTTTGAGGGGTTGGTTCATAGCCAGTGAGGCGAACCCCATAAAAATGGTCAGGGTGATGACCTCCTGGAGGGTCTTGTGTTGGGGCAGGTTGAGCACCGCGAATCCGATGCGGTTGGCGGGCACTTGAAGCAGATATTCAACGAGTGCGATGCCCCAGCTCAAGAGTGCGGCGACATACCAGGGCCGGTCGTTGAGAGTCCCCAGGTGCCCGTGCCAGGAGGAGGTCATAAGCACGTTGGAGAGGATCAGCAGAAAAACCGTCTGCGCGCTCACCAGGGAAAAGAGCATCATTGAGCAGCGGTGAAATGAGGAGCTGGTCCCTGGGGAAGCGGAATGAATCGGGGCCGGGACTGGCAGCTGTTTTACGTCGGAGCGCCTTGGGTGTGGCGAATGGATTTTCGCGGGTGGGCTTCGAGATGCCTCAGCAAAAGCCCTGAGCGGGCCGGATTTTTTCACGGCCATCCGACCCACATTGGCCGTTTCTCTCATTGAAGGGCGGGGCGAGAAGGGTGAGAAGGGCGAGAAGGGTGAGAAGGGCGAGAAGGG